>CAZQCO010000148.1:0-2576 GCA_964592225.1 uncultured Bacteroidales bacterium | reverse complement strand
CCGAATTAATTTGCCTAATCGGGTACATGGAACCAGTAATAATATAAATAAGTTGGACACAATTTCTTAACAATAACCATAGTTTTAACGCCTTGTATAAGCTATAATGAAAACGCCTGCTTTTTTCAATTGAGAATTACCCAGTTTTCAAGGTTGCTACTATCAGTAAATTCTTCTCCATCGCAAGTAAGCGGATCGGCATCACGTACTTCCCGGGTAATTATAACATCGTTTCGTGAGTTTAAACCCCGCGATTGATAATCCTGAAATAAAGAATCAGTTATGACATCAAAGTAAGATATCAGTTTCCAGCCATCCGGAGTACTCATGCCAACCGCAATATCTGACATGGTTTGTAACCCGATATGAGTCCCAATCTGTTGACCTGCGACAACCTGATCGCCAACACTGAGTGAATTATTTAAGCTAACATGAAATAGGATAAAAAAGATGGTCGGATATTCTTCCGAATTTATTTGAACCTTCGCTCCTGCCCATTCCTGATCGATTCCGGAAACAGTACCATTAACCGGTGAAAATATCTTTACTGTTGACCAATCTATTCCCTCACCGGGCTGGAAATAATGCTTCATACTTCTGCACGATTCAAAGTCGTCCGAGTAGTTATGCCCGACACCGGAACGAAATTTTGAAATTTGGCTGATCCTTTCCGGCTCAATATAATGAGCCTCAACAAATTGTGGAATTCCAACAACATCAGAGCTATCATTGTCTCCTCCATTTTCGGTTACATCGTTATCACCACCATCGCATAACGCTAAAAATCCTGCGAGCAAGAAGGCCAATAATAAAACTGCCATAATTCTTACATTACTTTTCATTATGTTGCTCTCTTTTCTCAGCTTAAAATTACATATAAAATGCAATTGACTAAGATATTTCAGACTATCACCTGGTTGGTTAACTGAATAGTGTCCTCAACTTCTCAATTACTTCTCCCTTTTCACTTATTACTTTTCTCTGTCCGCCTCTTGATTTACATAGGGAGAAATTAATACATTTGACTTTTCCGACTAATGAAACAGGTATTGATACTAATGAGTTACAAAACATACTCCGGCAAAGAGAAACAACGCTAACCATGAAAAGAATAGTTACAATCCTTGCCTTATCCATAGCAACTATCACCACTTTTATCCTTCCCTTACTTAGCATTGACTTCAAGGTTTATCTGATGCTCTCTGCAATACTTTGCGGGTTGTGCGTTTTGATTTTCATAACCGATAAAAAAACTTTTCCTGCCATCCTGTTCTTCACTATTACGCTCCTGACAAGACCACTGAATCAGAAGTTCACGGATTGGATACATATGGAGTTCCCCGGAACTTATTTTTTAGTCCCTATTGTTATTTTT
Source organism: uncultured Bacteroidales bacterium (assembly GCA_964592225.1). Taxonomy (GTDB): domain Bacteria; phylum Bacteroidota; class Bacteroidia; order Bacteroidales; family UBA10428; genus UBA10428. The sequence goes on along the minus strand of CAZQCO010000148.1, from coordinate 1,201 downwards.
ACCCTGCTGATACTCACGGTTCCTTCTATCAGAAAAAATATTGGCTGGTGGAAACGGGACACGATCGACAGAAATTCCTGGCTGATCATTATAGGTTTATCCCTGATCAGCGGATTGTCATTATTTATCTGGGGGAAATATGTTGCCGAAGATTTATCAAAGTTTGTCGATATTTTACCTGATGTTCCTCTGGTCTGGATTCTGATAAACGGGATTGGTTTTGCCCTGTTCAATTCGATAGCAGAAGAGTATTTATCAAGAGGTATGCTCTGCGATGGCTTGGAGAAGATAATCACTGATAGGAAACTCATTATTGCCATACAAGCCCTGGTATTCAGTATTTTTCACTACCATGGTTTTCCCGGCGGACTATCGGGTATCGCCATGGTATTTGCTTGGTCCGTTGTTTTGGGTATTATACGTTACAGGACCAAAGGATTGATAGGTGTATTAACAGCACACTTTTTTGCCGATTTGAGCATTTACTTTATACTATACGGATTAAAATGATAAATACTGACGTCCAAGCATTTAATAACCTGTTGCGATGAGTAATAAAATACATAAACAAATATCAAATACTGCAAGTATCATTCTAAACGATACTATCGAAAGAGTATTTCTATTATTCAGCCCCTTAGAAGAAAAAAAATGGGTAAGTGGCTGGGAACCAACATTCATTTACCCAACCAATGGCGCATTTAAAGAAAATTTAGTCTTTACCACAAAATCCGGCAATACAATTGAGAAGAAATATCGTTGGATACTATCCTGTTTAAATCTGAAAGATTTTTTGGCTATTTATACAGTATCTACGGAAAACAGGATCTGGACAATTAAAGTACAATGTGAAGAATTTGGGAAAGAAAAAACACAAGCTGAAATTCGATATACCTACACGGGTTTCAATGAAAGGGGAAATACATTAAACCAGGAGTCACTTGAAAAAATGTACAGAAATGATTTAAAAGACTGGGAAGCAGCCATTAATTATTATCTTGAAGCCGATAATGATATAAATGAGTTTTCCGACTAAAATAAAAGTTGTCGACAAACTATAATCTACATTTTATGAATATAACAATTAAACCCTTAAGCCCTGATTTAGTGCAGGATTTTATATCTTTCTTCGAGAGTATTGTTTTCACTGAAAATCCCAATTGGTCGATGTGTTATTGTTATTCATTTCATTTTACCGGGC
>CAZQCO010000147.1:0-3250 GCA_964592225.1 uncultured Bacteroidales bacterium | reverse complement strand
CAACTGGTTTGGGGTATAAGGCTCTGGCAGGTTCAATTACTTCATAGTCGGGCATGCTTGAAGCTTTAGAAATTTGAGCTTCAGAACGTTTTTGCAATAAAAAGGTATAAATAGCACTATTAAGCTCAAATTTTCTTTCAATTCCTTTAAGTTGTAACTCAGTTTTTGGCATTGCTGAGATTTGCCCTGATAACTTATTGATTCTGTAATCCAGTTCGTTTATTGATGATTGTAATGTAGTCTGCGAGTTTTCTACATTCTCAAGAATTGTCTTTTTCAAGTTATTAATTCTCAAATTAATATTTCGGAGTAAAATATTATCTGTATTTGATCCAGTACCTAAATGACCAGCTCTCTCCGAGCTAACAGTCATAAGTTCGGACACCAGATTGGTCAGGATCGGATCGACTACATTCATCGATGATGGAGCAACAAGATCAGTGATAGATTTATTCTTGTTAAAATAATCTCTTAGATATCCATAGTAGCGCAATTGTTCTTTTAATGAAGCCTTTGCACTTTCCAACTCATCAAGCTTTGTAAATACTTGTTGTCCCTGGAAACTTAAATCCATAACCTGATGCGATGTTCTGAAACTTTTCAGACTGGCTTCAGCAGTATTAAGTGAATCCTTGAATTCGGATATTTGGGCATCTATGAACGAAACAGTGCTGGCTGCAGCATTGTTTTTCTTTTGCAGGTTTCTGTCAAGAAAAACTGAGGATAGAGAGTTTAAGAAATCGCTTACACGATAATAATTTGTACCTTTAAGTACGAGTCTTATTATAGATGCTGTTTGACTAATTGGTTCAACATTAAGGTATCCCTGATATTCAAATGTAAGGTAGTTTGTATTATGCATGAAGAAATATAGTGCCTTATCCCGGGTAAAATTTTTGTCATACCATTCGGTCTTAAGTATTTGGAAACTGCAATATTCGGTTTTTATTTCTTGTCCAAAATTATATTTATAACGGAAATGCTTATAAGGTTTTACACTGGTAATCTGGTCATCGATATAGTTGAAAAGAAATACCGGATCTTTTTGAGGTTTTGTATAGATGTTAAATGAATTATCATCAATAAATTCGATAAAAAAAGGTAAATAAGAAGCTTGATCGTGTGTGGGATCGATAATTATACGTATAGGAGATTTTTCATATTCTTCAGTCTTCTTAAGAATATTTGTTCCTTCCAAAAGCTCGGAATAAAATGATTTTTCATAACTGTAGATGGATGATTTAATATCCATTCGTTGAATGGCTTCCTTGATAATGGAAAATGAACGTAATATTTCAATTTCATTATCAATATTAGTCTGGCCTGAAAGAAATGCCATCCCGGACATAAAATCCTGGCCGGACGTAAAGGGACTTCTTTCTTTCTCCGATATCATAACAGTAGTAAAATTCTGATAGAGAATTTTGGCCGTTCGGTTATAAATAAAAGCAATACCAATAAAAAGGATGGCACCCACTATGTAAAGCCTTTTAAAACCTATAAATCGTTGTACTATTTTTTTATAATTGAGGCTTTGCTGAAAATCTTCTTCTTGAATTTTCATCTCTATTGTTGGATATTTATTTTAGCAATTGAATGGTTACCGATGCTGTTGTAGCCAGAGTGGTTAATGTTGACAGTATCAGGTAAATAAGGGAACGGTCTTGCATGGTGCGATATTTAGCAGGAACCGGGTCAACGATCAGGATGTCATTTGGGAGCAGGTAATAAAAATCTGACTCAACAATTTTTTTATCTGTCAGGTTCATATAATGGTAGCTGATAACATTATCATTCTCTCGTAGCAATGTCACCTTGGTTTTATCGCCATAACTGGCAATATCGCCGGCTAATCCAAAAGCCTGGAAGATTGTTATTTTTTCATCATAAAAAATATGATTCCCGGGATAATTCACTTCTCCTAGAACGGTTATTTTATTCCCCACAAACCGTACCCGTAAGGATATATTGGTCAAATACTTATTTAGCTCGGTTTCAAGTTTCTTTTGAGCTTCTTCAATAGTCAGATCCTTTACCAATAATTTTCCAATAAATGGAAATGATATGTAACCCTGATCGCTGACTTCATAAGATTGAAGTTGTTCATTGGTACTCCCATATTCAGTTCTTCCATTAAAAAGATCAGAAGTAGTCGGATCGAGACTATATAATTTTATATACAGGTAATCGTAAGGTTGTATCGTTTTTTCCGATCGATCGTTCTTATACTCATTTTCAGATCCTTCAGTATTTATAGTATACTTCAATTTTTCAGTAGGTGTACAACTGACAATAGTCAATACTACAATTAGAACAATTCCTAATTTATGCATATGTTAAATAGCTTAATGAGTATACAAAGTTATGATAGGAAAGATAATATGCAATAGCTTAATGGCCTCCTGCACGAAAAACGCTTATTATGGTTCTGAAGAAGAGTACAAAATCGGCCTTAAGTGACCAACTATCAATGTACTGCATATCTAACTTCATCCATTTTTCAAAAATAACATCGTTTCTGTTCGGAATTATTTGCCAGGTACAGGTAATACCAGGTTTCACGGATAGACGTCTTAGTTGCCAGCGTTTATAATTATCAACTTCATCAGGCAAAGGTGGGCGGGGACCAATAAGTGACATTTCACCTTTTAAAACATTAAAAAGCTGGGGAAGTTCATCCAATCCGGTTCTTCTTAATAAACGGCCTATAGATGTTATTCGGGGATCGCTTTTAATTTTGAAAGCAGGTCCATCGCTTTCGTTTAAAGCCTTAAGTTTGGCTTTTAAAGCTTCAGCATTTTGAACCATAGTCCGGAATTTGTAGATGTAAAATTTTCTTCCCCGTAATCCTACTCTTTCCTGTTTAAAAATAACAGGTCCCTTTGAGGTCGTAAAGATCAATATGGCTATAACTAGCATAAAGGGTGATAAGAGGAATATTATAATAAATGAGATCCAGAAGTCCATGAAATTTTTCCATGTAAGTGCCAGGTAATTTTTTTGAGTATGGTTAAAGGTTAGAAATGAAATATTATTGAAATGAGCGAGGTAGGCATTAGAATAAGTCATGGGAGACAGATTAGATTGCAAACGAAATATCACGCCTATTTCCTCGCATGTTTGTATTAAATCATGTACCTGATCAATGTTCATTTTACTTGTGCAATAGATCACCTCATCAACAATATCCACTTTAATAAGATCGTGGATTGAAATTTTATCGGGGAGTATGCGTATTTTTTCTCCAAAT
>CAZQCO010000146.1:1363-3475 GCA_964592225.1 uncultured Bacteroidales bacterium | reverse complement strand
GAAGCTTTTTATACGGTGCTGGCTGGAGGCGGGAAATGGAACGGAGAGGATCCATACCTGGAAGCTGATAAATAATGGAGAAATGAGATCTGCCAGTGAACCGGCAGGGTTATGCCAGCATTAACTTTCCAATATCCGGCTTTTTCATTTGCATAAATGCAGCAGTTACCCTTTCGGCTCTTTTCGGGTCGCTCATCAATTCAGGAATAACAGACGGAACAACCTGCCACGATAGCCCAAATTTATCGGTACAGCTGCCATAATAGGCTCCCCAAAACATGTCCTGCAGTTCCATAGTAATTGTACCTCCGGCCGACAAGGCTTCAAATAGTTTTTTTGTTTCTGCCTTAGTATCTGTCTCCAGATTGATATGAACATTGTTCCCGGAATTCACCTGAAATCCCATCAATTCCGGGGCATCGGTACCCATTAACAAATGCCCGCCAAGTATGGGTAGTTCAATATGTAAGATGAGATTTTTGTCTTCCTCGGCCAGAGGAGGCATACCTTCCTGGGGTGGAAAATCACCTAAACGTGCTACTCCGCCGCCGCTGAATTCTCCGCCAAAAACGGATTTGTAAAAATGAAATACTTCCTCCGTATTCCGGGGAAAATTAAGATAAGTACTTACTCTTGCCATATAATCTGTTTTATTTGCATTGAGAAACAAAACAGATTACACTTTTGTTTTCAGCTATCTAAAATAAATAAAGGGGCTGTCTTAAAAGTAAAAGTTGATTCTATAAAAAGCTTTGTGTCTCTTAGTGCATACTTTGTGATTCTTTGTGGTTCAAACAATTACAATAATCACAAAGTCACACAAAGGTTATCACAAAACCACACAAAGGACTTTTGAGACAGCCCCCATTTCGGCATAGAATAAGTTCCAATCGATTCTGATCAGAACAAAATGACTTAAAGTCAGGATAAGAATTCTGGTTGCTAGCAGAATTCTTATTTTTTACTGAACCGGGCTATTGTGAAATACACCAGAAAACCAAGCGAAATAGCGATTAGTTCAATACCAACCGGCAGGTAGGAATGACTACCATGTACCCAATCCATGCTTTCGCTATTATCGATCAGTGCAATAACCAAAAGTCCCAAACCAGCAAACAGAGCTACAAGTCCCCATTTCAATGTCGGATAACTATCCCCTTCTTTGTCTTTTGACGTGTCAAGGATCCCGGCCTTATCAACATGTCCGCCTACGATAAGTTTTCTTTTCAGCAGGTAATCGGTAAATACTTTGATCACCTGGTAAATACCGGCAAAAACAACGGCTGTTACGATTGCATTTTCCATAATTATATCTTTTAAATGGTTTATTGTTCAATGAGTCGTCAGAAATTCTAATTTGTTGCATACATTGTAAAATTATTTTTCTCCCGTGCAACATTTTCTCCTGTTTACCGACTAATAGCTTGTAAATGGATGATAACGTACTGATAAAAAAGGTAAATGACGGTGATCGATCGGCTATCAAATTATTGGTAGAGAATAATAAAAACCTGGTCTGGCATATCATCATTTCAATGGTGGGCCGCAATAGTGATTGTGAAGATCTTTTCCAGGAGGTTTTTTTACAGGTATTTAAAGGATTCAGGCGCTTCAGGGCCGATGCCCGCCTATCGACATGGATAGGTTCAATAACCCACCATATATGTGTTAATTATCTTCGGAAAAAGAAAAAAGAAACTGACTTTCGGAACAATGATAACGATCAAAAGATGATACCTGGCTTTTCTCCGGATATGAGCTGGAAACAAACTGAAAACGAAGATCTGAACCAGGTAGTGCTGGCAGCTATAACAAAATTACCGGACAATTACCGTACGGTCATTACACTGTATCATCTCGATGAATGTTCCTATCGGGAAATTGCTCAGATAACAGGCATGCCTGAGGGTTCGGTAAAAAGCTATATCAGCAGAGGTCGTAATCTGCTGCGTGAAACGCTGATCACTCTTATCCCTGATTTGGCGGAGATACTGGATGATATTTAATTAATAATTAATAATTAATAATAAAAAATGAGTAATGAAAAATGAGTAATGAAAAATGAGTAATGAAAAATGAGTAATGAAAAATGAGTAATGAAAAATGAGTAAT
>CAZQCO010000146.1:0-1263 GCA_964592225.1 uncultured Bacteroidales bacterium | reverse complement strand
AACCTCTCAACCTCTCAACCTCTCAACCTCTAAACCACTAAACGATTCAACAACTCAATTAAACCATTAAATAATTAAATAATTAAACATGCTGGTTGCTTAGTGCTAGTTATTACTCTTCAAGGATACGTGAAAAAATGGCACCAACTGTCTGATTAATATATAGCTAACATCTCCTTCTGTTCCAACACGAATTAACACAAACTTAACGATCATGACTTATACTAAAAATGGTACATCCGGAAAGTTGCTGTTTCTGTTAGTATGTCTGTTAACACTATTCACGGCCTGTAATAAAAAGGAGACTGATGAAAGACATTTTCCTGAAGCCGGGGAACAAAATATTGATGAAAATCAGTTGGTCGCTGCTTTCGAAATGGCTGAGCAGATAGTTGACCTGCAAGGCCTGGCTGTTGCCCGGAACAATATAATAGTTGCTGAGGAGTATTATAATGATGCCGGTCCTGCTGCCGATCCGGATCTTCATGTGATGTCTGTGACGAAAAGTATTGCTGCTACTCTGGTTGGAATTGCCATTGACAAGGGATATATACAGTCAGTAGATCAGACATTGTCAGATTTCATGGGGGCTGAGGTAGATACTATCAATCCGGCATTAGGGCAGGTTACAATTTATCAATTACTGACCATGACCTGTGGACAAGACTGGCATGAGCTGGGTTCAGATTCGGAATTTTCAGATTTTGCTAACGCTCCGGATCAGGTGAACTATATACTGGATAAGCCCATTGTGAATACTCCCGGAACGGTTTTCAACTATAGCGACGGAGCTGCACACCTTATTTCAGTTATCCTGACCAAGGCAACGGGTATGGATGCTTCGGCATTTGCCGATGAACATTTATTTGGACCAATGGGACTGGGTGAAAGAACCTGGTATGGCGATAACCGAATGTTTGCTTATGGTGGTGTTGGTTTGTGCATTGGCATTCATGATATGATAAAAATCGGATACCTGTATTTAAACGGAGGTATTTTAAACGGTAGTCAGATTGTATCCTCCGAATGGATAAATACAAGTACAAGTTTTCATATCTCAACAAATAATGTAATCCCATTCCTGAAAGATTATGGCTATTATTGGTGGCTAGGCTCTGCTAATGGGCATAACTTTATTTGTGCAAATGGATATGGTGGTCAGTTTATTTTTATAGTCGAAGAATTAAACCTGGTGGTTTGTTCGAGATCGAATTACCGGGGTATTGACAGAAATCAGGCCGGAGAAAACTGGTATAACATTCT
>CAZQCO010000145.1:0-3506 GCA_964592225.1 uncultured Bacteroidales bacterium | reverse complement strand
ACTGAAAATCCCAATTGGTCGATGTGTTATTGTTATTCATTTCATTTTACCGGGCCAGTAGAACAATGGAATAAAAAAGCAAACCGTGCTGCAGCCATCAAATGTATTCAGGAAAAGACAATGACAGGTTACCTGGCCTACTCCAACGGTAAACCTGTCGGGTGGTGCAATGCCAATAACCGGTACAACTATCAAAGATTAATGAAATATTACGATCTGGTAGATAACCCCGATGATAAAGTTTGTTCGGTTGTCTGTTTTTTGATTCACCCTGATTTCAGGAGACAAGGTATTGCCTATAAACTTCTGGAACGGATTACTACTGATTATACCCTGAGAAAATATGATTATCTTGAAGCTTACCCTGGAAAAGGGGAACAGTCGTGCGAACAACATTATAAGGGACCTTTGAGCATGTATAAAAAACTGGATTTTAAGATAGTAAGTGAAACGGATACCTATTTTGTCGTAAGAAAAATGCTAAGAAAGTTGTAATTTACCTGATGGATAATATTCTGTTTCTCTTTCTGAATTAGATAGAATCAAATATGGAATAACAGGAACTTTTTTAAAAAAATATGGATTATCATTCTTAAATTTGAAACGTATCATTGATATAGCTTAAAGGCAACACCATGAAATTAGAATGGTTACTTACAATTAATCCTATAGTACTGGCTCTCTTTGCCACCCTGTTTACCTGGTTAATTACTGCACTGGGAGCCTCTATGGTATTTTTCTTTAAGACCATTAATAAAAAGATCCTTAACTCTATGCTTGGCTTTGCTGCCGGCGTTATGATCGCTGCCAGCTTCTGGTCGCTACTTAAACCGGCTATAGAAATGGCAGAAGATAATGGTTCCCTGCCCTGGATGCCGGCATTGATAGGATTCTTATCCGGAGGAGCATTTTTATTATTGGTTGATAAACTTTTACCTCACTTACATTTAGGATTATCTACAGACAAAGCAGAAGGAATAAAAACAACATGGCAAAGAAGTGTGCTTCTGGTTCTTGCCATCACACTTCACAATATTCCTGAAGGATTGGCTGTGGGTGTTGCATTCGGAGCCCTGGCAAACAATCCGGATGCAGGTGTGCTTGCAGGAGCAGTTGCCCTTGCAATTGGTATCGGATTACAGAATTTTCCGGAAGGAGCAGCCGTTTCCATCCCTCTTCGCAGAGAAGGTTTATCCAGATTAAAAGCATTTAATTACGGACAATTATCAGGTTTTGTCGAACCCATGGCAGGTGTCATCGGAGCCTATTTGGTATTGACAATAACGCCTTTACTTCCCTATGCTCTTTCCTTTGCAGCAGGGGCTATGATATTTGTAGTAGTGGAAGAATTAATCCCGGAATCACAATTAGGTAATGAAACAGATCTGTCAACTATCGGAGCTATGCTGGGATTTGCGACCATGATGCTGCTTGATGTAGCCCTGGGATAAATATTATTAAACGGATAAGAACTATGAACGCAAAAAGGATGGTAAAGACATTTGTGATCCTGATGATTTTAATTACAAATGTTGGATGTGACCAGATCTCAAAAAATATAGTCCGGCACCATATTGGCTATAACCAACGGATTGCGTTGCTGCATAATTACATGACTCTCACAAAGGTTGAAAACACAGGAGCCTTTTTAAGCATGGGCCATTCCCTGCCACGAGTTATAAATTTATTGCTGCTGATTATCCTGCCCCTGGTTGCGCTGGCAGTAGCCCTTGTCTATTTATTCCTGAAAAACAACCTTTCCGCTTATCGAATAGCCGGGATCTGTTTTATTATCGGAGGTGGATTGGGAAATATCTACGACCGGATTTTCCATGGCTCTGTTACCGATTTTCTGCATATCGACTTTGTACTGTTTCAAACCGGAATATTTAACCTGGCCGACGTTTCAATTATGACAGGAATGTTTATCCTGCTATCTGAAGAATTATTTAATCGGGTAAAATTGAAGTTCGGAACCTCTGAGGTATAAAATGAAAGAATAATATCCTGGAAGATTACGGATAACTGTTAACTCACTCTCATTATTAATTATTCATTATTCATGACTCTCTATTCCCTTTTCCCTGCTTCTTCGGACATACCCCAAAATATGGAAATAACTATTACTTTACAGGGTATAAGGAGGTGATGATATAAAAGTCACAAACAAGCCCAAAATAAGTATTCCATTTTTTAATACAAAACATTACCTTTATAATCTACTAATACTCCTGACCATGCTATATAAACCAGGTACCTTTTGCAATACCTCTTTCAAAGGATTCAAGTTTTTCCACCATTCACACTCAGCGATACCTGTATTGGGTATATTACTGTGTACATTCATTCTTTTCGGATGTACGAACTCTGATTTAAAGGGAATACCCGGCCCAACAGAAGTTTGGGTGGGAACCTGGAGTACTGCACCACAGCTGGTGGAACCAGGTAATATGCCTCCTGAACCGGGTTTGAGCAACAATACATTACGACAGGTGGTACGAGTTTCACTTGGGGGAGACAGTCTGCGGGTAAGATTCTCAAATGAATTCAGCACAAGCCCCGTTACCATGAGAGCAGTACAAATTGCCGTTTCAACCGGAGGTAGCGCTATTGATGTATCTACAATTCAAGAATTGAAATTTAATAGTAATCCGGAGGTCACCATGGATTCGGGTGTTGCGATTACTTCAGATCCGGTTTCGTTCGATTTGGAACCGAGGATGGATTTAGCCATCACCATCTACTTTGGTGAAACATCTCCAGATGTAACCGGCCATCCCGGGTCCCGTACTACTTCATACCTGCTTACCGGCAACAAGACTTCGGCGATTGATTTTACGGGTTCTGTCCAGACAGATCATTGGTACATCATTAACGGGATCGATGTAAAAGCGCCGGTATCCGCAGCTGCTGTGGCAATTATTGGCAACTCCATTACTGATGGACGTGGTTCAGGTACAAACAAGCAAAATCGATGGCCGGATATTTTGGCTGAGCGTCTTCTGGAAAATCCGGGTACACAGCAGGTAGCTGTTCTCAACATGGGTATTGGTGGTAATTGCGTGCTTCGAAAATGTCTGGGGCCTTCAGCACTTGACCGATTTGAGCGAGATGTTGTTAAACAGCACAGCGTACGTTGGTTAATCATACTGGAAGGAGTAAATGATATAGGCCAGACGCCGGATAGTGCTGCAGCATCTCAGGTTGCTAACGATCTGATTGCTGCTTACGAGCTGATGATAAATAATGCTCATGATAAAGGTATCCTGGTTTACGGTGCCACCATTACACCCTTTGGTGAATCATTCTACTATACTGACTATCATGAAGCAGCCCGGAATACGGTTAATGAATGGATTCGCAACAGTGGCCGCTTTGCCGGGGTTATTGACTTCGATAAGGCATTGCGAAATCCGGAGGATATTTTAACCATACTGCCTGCAGCTCATTCAGGTGATTTTCTTCACCCTAGTGAGACAGGACACAAAATGATGGGCGAGGCCATT
>CAZQCO010000144.1:0-3664 GCA_964592225.1 uncultured Bacteroidales bacterium | reverse complement strand
GCCGTAAAAATGGATGTGCCCCGCGATCCGGATTTTTATCAGAAAGAACTGGAACTGAAATTGTCCTGCTCTTATGGTCCGGGAAGATACGATGTCAACTATGAAGAAGCAGGTATCGACTATCCTTACGGCTATGTTCGCTGGACAGAACAGCGTAACATGGAAGCATTTCTTCAGTTAATTGCTAATAAATCCATCGATCTGAAACCGCTTACCACACATAATTTTAACATCGATGATGCCATAAAAGCTTACGATCTTATTTTGGGCAAAACCAAGGAGGATTTCGTAGGTATTGTACTTGAATATCCTACCGAAGCTTCAATCAGGAAAACAGAAGTTCAGGTAAACAACAATCCTGTAAAGGATATAAATATTGGTTTTATTGGCGCCGGAAGTTTTGCTCAATCCTATCTATTGCCCAATGCAAAACAGCTTGGGTCGCTGGAAACTGTAGTTACCCGTAATGGGATGAATGCAAAAAATGTTGCCCAGAAATTCGGATTTAACAAGGCATCTTCAAATCCTGCCGATATTCTGAATAATGCCAACATTAATACCGTTTTTATTGCCACACAGCACGATACACATGCCGGCTACGTTATCGAAAACCTTAAAAAAGGGAAAAAAGTATTTGTTGAAAAGCCGCTTGCATTGAATATAGAGGAAGTTAATGAAGTTATCAAAGTTTATAATTCCCAGGAAACCCCGGCACTGATGGTAGGATTTAACCGGCGGTTTGCTGATGTTTGTATCAGTGCTAAAGAATCATTTAAAAATATAGGAGAACCCCTGGTAATGAATTTCCGTGTAAATGCAGGTTTTATTCCCAAAGACCACTGGACTCAGACCAAAGCTGGTGGAGGAAGAATCATTGGAGAGATTTGTCATTTTATCGATCTGATGCAATTCTTTACTGATGCCGAACCAGTAAATGTTTTTGCCCAGTGTATTGAAACGCAAAGTGGAAAAATTAAAAATGACGACAATCTTGCAATAAATATCAAGTTCTCTGACGGATCTGTAGGAAGCCTGGTATATACGGCTAGTGGTGATAAAGCATTACCCAAGGAACAATTCGAGATCTATGGAGGAAATTCGGTTTTTGTTATCGATGATTTTCATCAGGGACTTTTATACAAGGACAATAAAAAAACAGTAATTAAAAATTCAGGCAAAGGCCATAAACAGGAAGTCGAGGCTTTTATAAAAGCCATTTCCGAAGGAAATCCTATGCCAATTACTTTCCGGTCGATCTGTCTTACTTCGATTACAACTTTCAAAATTGTTGAATCATTATCTACGGGCCTTCCCCAGGAAATTAATTTTTAATATCCAAAATGAGTTTACCTGTTTCATTATGTTAAAACCGATAATAGAAAGTCTTAACAACCTTAAAGATTATTGCGAAGAAGAGAATTATAAAGGCTGGGATCCTTATGATGGGTTAAATAGTAAGGTATTTCAAGGATTACCAATCATCCGAAATAGTAAATTCTTCCGCTTGGCATGGATCCAATCTTTTAAAAGAAATCCAATTAATCTAAGGAGACCCTTTCTTATCGAGAAAGATTATAACCCTAAAGGATTAGGATTATTCCTGAACGGTTATTGTAATTTATATCGTATAAATCCCAAAGATGAATACATAGAAAGTATTAATCTGTTAATCAAAAAAATTATTGAGTTAAAGACACCCGGATTTTCAGGAAATTGCTGGGGCTATAATTTCGATTGGGAATCACGTGCTTTTTTCCAACCAAAGTTCACACCGACCATTGTGGCATCAGTTTTTATCGGATATGCGCTTTTTGAAGCATACGAGATTTTAAAAGATGAAAATATTTTACAGGAAGCTATCTCCATTTCAAAGTTTATTTTAAACGACCTCAACAGGACGTACGATAACGATGGCGCTTATTCCTTTTCTTATTCTCCCCTGGATACATCGCAGGTTTTTAACGCAACTCTTCTCGGATCAAGATTTCTGGCGCGAGCTTTTTATTATACACAGGATAAATCATTTCTGACAGAGGCTAAAAAATCTGTTGATTTTTGTATAAAACATCAAAAATCTAATGGATCATGGACATATAGTACATTACCCTTTCATCAATGGATCGATAATTTTCATACCGGGTATAACCTGGAATGTATATCCGAATATCAAAAATACTCTGGTGATAATTCATACCAGATCCATATTGATAAAGGATTTGACTATTATATAAATACCTTCTTTCTTGACGACGGTATATGCAAATACTATAATAACTCACTGTATCCGATCGATATTCACGCACCGGCTCAATTAATTATTACCTTATATCGACTTAACAAGATAGCTGATTACAAAGAAATGGCAGATACTGTTTTAAAATGGACAATGAAGCATATGCAAAGCAAACAAGGGTATTTTTACTATCAGATCAATAAAGCAATTACTTCAAGAATTCCCTATATGCGATGGGCTCAGTCATGGATGTTTTATGCCTTAAGCACTTATCTTCTTGCCACAAAAGATAATATTCCGACTGATTATATACCTTTAATAAAATAAAACAGGTCAACTGAATAACCAAACGTAAGATTTATCAAATATGATCCCGGCCGGCTTTAGATTATTACGTAACATCATTATTTTTGAGCTTCAGATAACATAAGATTATGAAAATTTGGTTCGATCTTTCCAATTCACCACACATCAATATGTTTTCGGCTATGATCAAAGATCTCTCACGGGAACATGAAATAATAATTACTTGCCGGCCACTTGCAAATACCATTGATTTGCTTGAACTGCATGGTTTTGAATATACTGTTGTAGGAAAACATTACGGGGGTAAATTATTCAGTAAGCTATTTGGCTACCCGATCAGGGTTTGGCAACTGGTTAGATTTCTGCGTAAACTTAAACCGGATGTTGCTATTTCTCAAAGCTCGTTTCATAGTCCGGTTGCGGCCTGGTTTTTGGGTATTCCATCAATATATATGAATGATAACGAACACGCCATGGGCAATATACCCTCATTTATATTTGCCAGAAAGATTCTCATTCCGGAATTCCTTGATCGAAAAAAAGTACATAAGCAGTGGGCAAAAGATTCTAAAATCATCCAATACCCGGGAGTCAAAGAAGGAGTGTACTTGTGGAATGCCAAAATAATAAAATCGAATATCCCGGAGAAAATTGTTTATATCCGTCCGGAACCCTGGATTGCACAATATTATAAAGGGTCACGTAATTTTTTGGATGATTTGCTACTATTTTTGAAAGATAAAGTTAAGATTGTTCTATTACCACGTGGAAACGAACAGGCAAAGCATTATGAGAGTAATAAATTTGAAGGAGTTGTTGTGCAAACTAAACCTTTAAGTCTTGAAGAAATAGCTGGTAAATGCAAATTATTCATCGGTGCAGGCGGTACCATGACAAGAGAACTTGCTGTAATAGGAATACCAACAATATCTGTTTATCAGGATGAGCTGCTGGATGTTGATAAATACCTGATAAATAATAATATGATGATCCATGAACCTAAGCTTTCAGGAAAAATTGCATTGGAATATCTCGAAAGCATGGATAAAAAAGAACCAAATCAGGAGTTATTGCGTAAGGGTGAAGAAACCTATAAATTAATTAAGAATTTATTAATCAATAAAT
>CAZQCO010000143.1:0-3687 GCA_964592225.1 uncultured Bacteroidales bacterium | reverse complement strand
ATTACCTCCTGATGGATTTGAGAATTGCAGTAGCTTCTTTCAAATCATCCTCATAAATTTTAATATCAATGGAAAGATTGAGTGGGGCCATAAAAGGCATCGGCTTAACAGCTCTTGAATTTTCGTTATTGACAACATAATTTATTCCTGCTTCATCCAGCATATCTTTTAATAAGTTGAAGGTAACATCGAAAGTATTATCGAAAATTGCCAGCGTAATCAGCTTATTCCTACTCTCTTCTCTCATTATTCACAACTAACAATAATAATATATAATTAAAATTAAATCCACTAGAGTTACCTGATCATTCCAAAGGTTTTATTCTTTCCAGTCATTTTGAGAAAATACCTGAGCCTTTTATTAAATTCCTCTGAGCGTTCGCGTGCACCTTCGATGTAACCAATACGAATGCGTTTATAATGATCAGGAAAGTTATTGAAGATTTCCCATACCTCAGGATCAGCCTTTAGTTCTTTCAGTATATCGGCAGGAATTTTAAATTCGGAGAAAACAGAATTGCGATCAATTGATTCTATATCTCCATCCAGGTGATGCCTGATGCTTTCCAATCCTGCGGGTGTCATCTTTCGCTCCATTAAAAGCCGGCGAATGCGCTCCTTATTCATTTCAGATAACTTACTGTTTTTCCGGCGCGGACTAAAACGCTGGACATAGCGATCTTCGTCAAGTGTTTTGTAGGTACTGTCGATCCAGCCAAAGCAAAGCGCTTCTTCTACTGCATCGTTATAAGGAATGCGAGGATTACCACTTTTCTTTTTATAGTATATTAACCATATTTCACCAGCAGATCTATGGTTCTCTGCGAGCCAGTCTCTCCATTGTTCGCGATCGACAACATATAAAGTCTCAGTAATATTCATATCCTTTCATTAAGAAGAACATTTTTAATATGCTGATCAGTTATCCGGGATTGTAATACGGTGAAATACTGCTATTTTGAATTCAGAAATCGTTTAAGATCATTCTGATTATCTGCTGTTAAAACATCGGATCTGGACTTAAGGTATAATTGAGACCCGCCAATCTTTTCATGCAAGTGAGTCTCCATTTTTCGAAACATACTACCCGTGGCTAATTTATAGGTTGTAAAAAGACCTATTTTTTTATTTTTTAATCCCGGTAACGATTTGGCAAAATGTTTCCATAATTTATCGGGATGCTGGGCGAAGAAATACAATCCGCTGGTCCAGCAGCCCAGTAATACATAATCGGCCGATTTTAGATAATCGTTATCATAGCCATCAATTGATTCAACCCGATTTTCGATACTGTTGTCTTTTAAGAACTTACCTATTTCTTCGGCATATGCCCTGGTAGTGCCGTGTTTACTGTTATAAATAATGCTTGCTTTCATGTTCACAATTTATTCGCTTTATAAAAATTAACTTTTGTTATTTATGTCCAAATATACAAAATGCAGATTATTCAATCTGCATCTTATTCGGTATGTTTTGTTGTAACTATTACACGGGTAATTTCGTCCTTTCTTAACAACAATTAACATAATAATTATCCATAAAACGGCCAGAAGTTATCAAATTTGAAAAAAATCAATCCAATAGTGGCGGCAAACATGAAAGTCATAGTTACGCTATTATTTCTGATACTAACCGGCCCCATTTATTCACAATTAGTGTTCCCTGTACACACAAATTTCCGGGGAAGTATTATCGATGATTCCACCGGGCGGCAGATAGCATTAGTTCATTTATATAATGAAAGCCAGCGCAGGGGATATATTGCCAATGAAGAAGGAAAATTCAAAATCCCGGTATCGGAGGGCGATACGCTTGTGATTAGTGCATTGGGATATTTAAGTAAGGTAATTACTATTGACAATTCATGCTTCCAGTCAGGTTTTGTCATAAAGCTTGCACCTCAGATATATGAGATCGATGAAGTGAGTATAAGAGCTTTTAAAAGTTATCATGATTTTAAACAACAGTTTTTATCACTCCGGTTACCTGATACCGAGACTACAAGGCTCAGGGAAAATCTGGTTATTCTTTCCCGTTCGATTGCTGTGGAAACAGCAACAAATAAAAAGAATGAGGAAATCTTAGGCAGACCCTCGACTGAATTCTTCACGATTGAGATACCCATTTTATCGCGCGAGGATAAGCAACGAATGAACTATGTGGAAGTACTAAAAAAAGAGGAACGGCAGCGTGTTATCGAAAAGAAATACAACCGGGAAATAATATTCAGGGTGACTCAGCTACCCGAAGCTGAAATGACCGAATTTATGGGTTTTTGCAATTTTAGTGAGGAATTTCTTTACAAAACAAGTCCGTACGAAATATTGTTAGCCATTGAAAAAAAATTTAAAGAATTTAAAATGTTAAAAGAAAGCGGGAAATTATTTAAAGAGCAGGATGAGCTATTGAAGGAAGCCCTGGGATGAGAGAAACCGACTTGATAATAATGTACTGTTCTCAGAAATATCTAAAATTTAATTTTTTGCTCCGAATTAACTACTTTAAGGTTAAAAGATGTAAAGAGCGCCATAATTTTTGCCCCGGCCCGAATAACTGATGAATCGGTTATTAACCAAATTGTATCGATCTGGTCCTTTAGATCTTTAATGGCTTTCTGCCATAAAATTCTTGCCGTAGGTTCATAGCTCTCCATTTTCTGACATTGCCATACAAGTATTACCTTTTCTCCTTTTTTCATGCCAAATAGTTCCTTCCATCGGGTTATGGCATCCAACGCTTCGCGTTCTTTAAAAGTGCCTTCGAAAGTAAATTTTAAACATTCGCGGTCATCGATCTGACACCATTCAATTTGAGGATTTTTGTTTATCTCATTCATTATACTCTGTTTTCAAACTTAGTTCTCATATAAAGTTCTTGTTGAAAGCCTTTTATTTAAATATAGAGAATATTATGGTTCCAAACGAATATTTATTGTCATTAGTTTTGTTAAATCTGCTATCTTCAGTAAAGCCTGTCATTTATTCGTTATATAATTACTTTTGGCAAGGTAAAAGTAAAATTACTGCCTTTCCCTTCTTCGCTCTCAACCCAAATTTTACCTCCGTGTTTTTCAATAAATTCTTTACATAGCAATAATCCAAGTCCGGTACTGGGTTCGTCCTCTGTACCTTTTCTGTTTTCGTGAACATCGAGCCGGAATAAATTATCAATTATTTTGCGGCTCATTCCTATACCCGTATCCCTGATTGATATTTCAACGCTTTTGTCAGAGGTGTTTTTAGCCGAAAAATATATTTCCCCTCCTTTTTGTGTAAATTTTATAGCATTTGAAACCAGATTCCGGATTACTGTTTGAAGTGAATAACTGTCGGCAAAAATTTCCATGCCTTCAGGAATATCGAAAGTTATTTCAATCTCCTTATTTTTGGCCGGTTCCAGTATCATTGCTACACTTTCAGTAACAAATGGAAACAATTGAATAACTTCCGGATTGAACGGAGATGATCCTTTCTTTATTATTGCCCATTGCAGCAGGTTTTCGATAAGACTAAAAAGGTTGGTGGCAGAGTTTTTCATGCCTAGGGCAATATCTTGTATCTCATCCATTGTCAGATCCTTTAACCGTTCCACCATCACTTGTGTTAGTCCCAAAAAGTGACTAAATGGACTGCGCAGATCGTGGGCAATAATGGAAAAGAACTTATCCTTTTCGGCATTAAGTTTTAT
>CAZQCO010000142.1:0-3735 GCA_964592225.1 uncultured Bacteroidales bacterium | reverse complement strand
ATGATAAAAACAGGAATAATTGGACTAGGGAAAATGGGACTCTCTCATGCAGCAATCATTAATGCTCATCCCGATTTAAATCTGGTTGCCGTCTGTGATACCTCATCATTGGTTCTGGAGGTAATGAAAAAATACGGTTCATACACTACATATTCCGATTATAAAAAAATGATCGATGAATCGGATCTTAATGCGCTCTTTGTGGCAACACCTACCAAGTATCATGCCGATATGGTAATTTATGCACTTGAGAGAGGCATTCATGTGTTTTGTGAGAAGCCCTTCAGCCTTACTGTCGAACAGGGACAAAAAATGGTTGATTTAGCTCAGGCAAAAAACCTTATTAATCAGGTTGGTTATCATAACCGGTTCTTAGGCACATTTAATTTTTTAAAGAAGCTGGTAGAGAGAAAAGTCGTTGGAGAAATTTATCATTTTCTGGGCGAAGCCTACGGTCCTGTTGTGGTAAAAACCAAAGAAAGCACATGGCGATCAGATAGTAATGAAGGAGGTGGTTGTTTATTTGATTATGCCTCGCATGTATTGAACCTGATCGAATTTATTCTCGATGATATTAATGATGCAGATGGAGTGATGCTGAAGAAAATTTACTCAAAGGGAGTCGAAGATGCCGTATACAGTGGATTATACTTAAAAAATGGATTAAGCGGGATGTTAAGTGTGAACTGGAGTGATGAAACCTATCGAAAAATGTCGACACAGATTACAGTGATGGGCAAAGAAGGAAAAATAATTTCCGATGCAGGTGAAATGAAAATCTATCTTAAGAATGAAAACAAAGAATTCAAGCTTGAGAAAGGTTGGAATATGCGATACATTACTGATTTAACGGAAGAGGTTGCCTTCAACCTTAGAGGTGAAGAGTATTCAGCACAAATAGATTATTTCGCCAAGTGCATAAAAAACAAGAAAGCAGACAATGTGAATTCTTTTGTTTCAGCACTGAATACCGATAAAGTCATTGAACTTATGAAAAGTAAATCCCAAAATTAATTCAAACAATGGATAGAATACTATTTGGAGATAACCAGTTTTTTGCTGTTAATCATTTATCTGATGAGAAAGCAAGAGCACAATCGGTTAGATTTAGAAAAAACGAAGCTATTATTAAAGTATTAGATACCGCAATCGATCTTGGGATAAAAACTTTTATGTGCACAACGCACGATCGTATTTCAGATATTTGCGATCATATCAGGAATAATCCCAAACAGTATGAAGGTTTTAAAATATTTCCCTGTATGCCCTATGCACACAAATATGCCAATGCTGTCACTGAATTGGGTATTCTTGGTGCTTTAAAAGAATATCTCCCGGGAAATATATTCACAACCTTTGCAAAAGGTGGACTTGCCTATGCCAAGAAAGATTTCATTGCGATGGGCGAATTGCTGATCGATGCAGAAATGAAGATGTTCAAAGGGATTGAAACACCTGTTATTTTCATTCAGAATGTTCTTACCGATTTGATCCTGGGCCTGGGGATGAAAGATGTTTTTAAGGCATATCATGAATATATTATTAAAAAATATAATGCAGAGCCGGGCTATATTACTATGAATCTTCCTATGCTTCTCGATGTATTCGATGAACTGGGAATAAAGAATCCCATTGTATGCAGCTCAATTAATAAAATAGGATTCAGGATGTCGGGTGGAAGAGAAATATATGAAAAAACAATTGCTGAGAGAGAATTCAGGCCAGTGGCCATGCAGGTTCTGGCAGCAGGGGCGCTTAGGCCTTCCGAAGCTTTCGAATATGTTTGTAAACAGAAAAAGATTGAATCCATATTATTTGGAGCCTCATCCCGCGATCATATAAAAGAATCGATGGATTTAATTAACGATCTCAGCAAATAATATAAATATCAGGAATATGCAGGAAAAAATTTGTGTAATGGGTCTTGGGTATATCGGTCTGCCAACCGCTGCTTTGCTGGCAACAAAAGGATATACTGTTCATGGTGTCGATGTAAAACCAGAAGTAGTTGATACTATCAATAAAGGAAAGATCCATATTATTGAACCGGAACTGGATGCATTTGTCAAATCAGCTGTTCAATCGGGTAACCTGAAAGCATCCTTGCAACCCGACTTTGCAGATATTTTTATGATCTCCGTTCCTACTCCGATTGATAAAGATAACAATCCGGATATAACCTATGTTATTGAAGCAACAAAAGCCATTGCACCCTATGTTCGCGATTATAATACTGTCATTCTCGAATCGACTTCACCGGTGGGAACGACAGAAAAAGTGGTTGAAATTCTGAAACAGAAAGGGAAAAGTAAAAAGTTTTATGTTGCCTATTCACCCGAAAGAGTATTACCCGGTCAAACCATGCGTGAATTGGTAGAGAATGATAGAATTGTGGGCGGTATTACAGAAGAAGCAGCGAAAAGAGTTCAGAAATTTTATAAAACATTTGTTCATGGAGAAGTTTTATTAACAAACTCACGTACTGCTGAGATGTCGAAACTCACTGAGAATGCCTGTCGCGATGTTAATATTGCTTTCGCCAATGAGCTCTCTATTCTTTGTGATAAGTTTGGAATAAACGTTTGGGAATTGATCAGCCTGGCCAACCGTCACCCGAGAATAAATATTCTTAAACCCGGAAGCGGTGTGGGAGGACATTGTATTGCCATCGACCCGTGGTTTATTGTTGCTGAAGGAAAGGAAGATGCCAAAATTATACGCACGGCGAGAGAAATAAATAACAGAAAGCCCAAGTGGGTAATTGAAAAGATCGAACAAGCTATAGAGGAATTTAAACAAAAAAATAAAAAGGAACCCATTGTTGCTTGCATGGGCATCGCTTTTAAGCCGGATATCGACGATTTAAGGGAATCTCCTGCTCTGCATATAGCACAGGAATTAAATGCTAAAGGAATAAATGTCCTTATCGCAGAACCTAATGTTAAAAAGCATCCCAATCTGACAATTACTGAATATACTGAAGCTATGGCTAAATCGGATATTATTGTATTCCTGGTAGCACATAAGCAGTTTAAAGACATAAATATTCCCGCGGATAAAGTGCTCATCGATATTTGTGGAGTAAGAAATCCCTATTAAATGGCAGAAACCAGAAAAAAAGTCCTGATCGTTTTCGGTACGCGTCCGGAAGCCATTAAGATGGCTCCGGTGGTTTTGGAATTTACCAAACAAAATGAATTCTTCGAAAGCCGGGTATGTATTACAGCCCAACATAGGGAAATGCTGGATCAGGTATTAAAAATATTTGACATTAAACCTTATTATGATCTCAATATTATGCAGGCTGGTCAGGATTTATACGATATTACTTCCCGGGTAATTCTTGGCATGCGGGATGTATTAACAGAATTTAAGCCCGATGTTGTTCTCGTTCATGGCGATACAACAACTTCGACCACAGCTGCACTGGCATCCTTTTACCAGCAAATTCCTGTCGGGCATGTAGAAGCGGGATTGCGAACCGGAAATATTTTTGCCCCCTGGCCTGAAGAAATGAACCGGATGATTACGCGATGTCTGACAACCTATAACTTTGCTCCTACAGAATGGGCAAAAAAGAACCTTTTAAAAGAAAATGTCAGGGAAGACAATATCATTATTACCGGCAATACAGTTATCGATGCTCTCTATATAATTATTGATAAAATAAAGAAAGATACCTCAATTCAAAAAGAATTAACCTCTTTTATCGAATCCAAAGGGTATCAAATAAAG
>CAZQCO010000141.1:0-4226 GCA_964592225.1 uncultured Bacteroidales bacterium | reverse complement strand
TAAAAAAAGGCTGGCAATATGCCAACCTTTGATCATTTGCGGAGAGAGAGGGATTCGAACCCCCGGTACCTTGCGGTACAACGGTTTTCAAGACCGCCGCATTAGACCACTCTGCCATCCCTCCGGGCGCGAAAATATGATTTTTTTTAATACAACTGGTATAATTTTTTAAAAAAGGAGGTGTCGATTTGCTAAGTAATACGGAGTAAATTTTATTTACCGGACCTACTGAAACTGGTTGTCATGTAACTTTTTAAATTCTCCGTTAAGCTCCAGCAATTGCTTATAACCTCCCTGTTCAATAATTTCTCCGTTGTGTAAAACAAATATCCAATCGACATTTCGTATAGTAGATAAACGATGTGCAATAACCAGGCTGGTGCGGTGTTTCATAAGGTTATCGATAGCCTCCTGGACCAGCCGCTCCGATTCGGTATCGAGGGCCGATGTAGCTTCATCGAGAATAAGTAAGGGAGGATTTTTAAGTATGGCCCTGGCAATACTAATTCGTTGACGTTGTCCTCCTGATAATTTGCTGCCACGATCGCCGATCCCGGTTTGGTACCCATCTTCTGTTGCAAGAATAAATTCATGGGCATTGGCAATTTTTGCAGCCTGGATTACTTCTTCTTCCGAAGCATTATCGCTGGCAAAAGCAATGTTATTATATAGCGTATCGTTAAAAAGGATGGGCTCCTGGTTTACTATACCAAAGAGACTGCGTAAATCACTGATTTTATATTCCCGGATATCGGTACCGTCAATAATAATACTCCCTTTTTCAATATCATAAAAGCGGGGTATCATATCGACAAGAGTCGATTTTCCTGAACCTGACTGACCCACCAGGGCTATAGTTTGTCCTTTCTTTATGCTTAAATTAATATTCTTCAACACATACTCATCACCATAACGAAACCATACATTGCTGAATTCGATGGCTGCATTAAGTGCATGAATCGGCTTTGGATCGGGCTTGTTTACAATAGGATTCTTTGTGAATAATATCTTGTCGATACGTTCCATAGAGGCCAATCCTTTTTGGATATTATAAAAGGCTGAAGAAAAAGCTTTTGTTGGCTGGATAATGGAGTAGAAGAAAATAATATAGGCAATAAACATGGAAGGTTTCAACATGGCTGTGTTTGCTGATAATATCAGGCTACCTCCATAGACCATAACTGAAACTATAACCATTGTTCCCAGAAATTCACTCAGGGGTCCTGCCAGTTGATGCCGGCTCATTGCCTTATTCTGAATTCTTCTGTAATCTTCATTTTGCTTTTGCTGAACAAGCCTCATTTTGTTTTCGGCATTGAAAGCCTTTACAATTCTTAATCCTCCTAAGGTTTCTTCGATAGTGGAGAGAATGACTCCCATTTTAGTCTGTGCCTTAAAAGATGCCTGCCGTAATTTTTTGCCAATAATTCCAATTAATGCACCGGCAGCCGGAAAGAGAATGAATACGAAAATAGTGAGTTGCCAGCTCATAAAAGTCATTGCAACAATGGTTATGATGATGATTATCGGATTTTTAAAAAACATATCCAGCGATGTCATGACCGAATTTTCAACTTCGGTTACATCGCCGGTTATTCTTGCAATGATATCCCCCTTTCGTTCTTCAGTGAAGAATCCGATAGGCAGATCAACCACTTTACGGTACAGGATATTGCGGATATCGCGAACGACAAAATTCCGGATGAACACCATTGTGAGACTTGCAAGATAATGGAAACTGGTCTTAAAGAGTACCATTAGTGTGAAAAACAACCCGATAAATGCAAGTGTTTTAAGAGCTCCGTGATGAGCCGATAATTCCTGAACAAAGGCGTAAAGATTATTAACCAATGCATCGCGGAGGTTGCCCATATCGGAAAAAGAAAAATGGATCTCGCGTATGTGATAAGTATCTGATTTGGTTCCAAATAGAATTTCAAGAAGGGGTATGATGGTAATAAATGAGAACAATCCAAAGATGGTTCCAAGCAGGTTAAAAATTATGTTAAAACCGATAAATTTCTTGTAGGGAGGTAGAAATCGGCGGAATAATTTGAAAGCGTCTTTCATGTTCAGATTCCTGTATAGTTCGATGGAGTGATGGATTTCAGTTCTTTTTTTACTTCATCGCTTACGGATAACGAATCGATGAAAGCCGATATTTTCTCCTGTGTGATTTTTTTATGCGTCCGGGTTAAATCTAGCAAGGTCTCATAAGGATTGGGATAACCCTCGCGTCGTAATATTGTTTGGATTCCTTCGGCTACAACACCCCAGTTTTCTTCCAGGTCGGCAGTTATTTTTTCCTGGTTCAGAATAAGTTTTCCGAGCCCTTTTACAATGGATTTAATGGCGATTAAGGTATGTGCCAGCGGTACTCCAATATTACGTAAAACGGTAGAATCGGTCAGGTCGCGCTGCAATCGTGATACGGGTAATTTTTCTGCAAGATGTTGGAACAGAGCATTAGCCACTCCCAGGTTACCTTCGGCATTTTCAAAATCGATAGGATTTATTTTATGTGGCATAGTAGAAGAACCTATCTCACCCTCTTTTGTCTTTTGCTTGAAATAATCCATCGATATATAGGTCCAGATATCCCTGCACAAATCGATAAGAATAGTATTGATCCGGCTGAGTGCCTGAAATGAAGCGGCCAGGTTATCGTAATGTTCGATTTGTGTTGTTGTTTGTTGCCTTTCAAGCCCGAGAATTTGATTGACAAATGCATTGGCAAATTCGATCCAATCGATTTCGGGATAAGCCACATGATGCGCATTAAAATTTCCGGTGGCACTGCCAAATTTTGCCGATACCGGTAATTGCTTCAGTTGAGCAGTTTGCGCATGCAATCGTTCAACAAATACCCTGATTTCCTTACCCAGACGAGTAGGCGATGCCGGCTGACCATGTGTATGGGCCAGCATGGAAACTTTATCCCATTTAAGGCTCATATTAATAAGGATATCAACCAATTGTTGGAGCAGCGGAAAATATACTTCAGCAAGCGATTCCTTGTAGGACAGGGGGACGGCCGTATTATTTATGTCTTGTGAGGTAAGGCCAAAGTGTATATATTCTTTATACTTTTCGAGACTTAATTTATCAAATTTTTTCTTTAAAAAGTATTCAACGGCCTTTACATCATGATTGGTAGTTTTCTCAATTTCTTTTATTTCATCAGCTTCCTTTTCAGTGAAATTTCGATAGATATCCCGGAGAGATTCGTATAGTTCTTTCTCGATTCCTTCGAGTTGTGGTATTTTATAACGGCTCAGGGCAATGAAATATTCAATTTCAATTCTTAGCCTGAACTTTATAAGACCGTATTCAGAAAAATACGGGGCCAGTTCTTTCACTTTTTCTCGGTAACGACCATCAATCGGTGAAATGGCTGTAAGTGTGTTTAATTCCATACCAGCTGATTTAAAGTTCAAAGTTAGAAAAAAATAGGAGAGACTCATTTTCAGAGTAGCAATATTAGAACGAATATCGGGCAATATGCAAGTGAAATAAAAAGTTTTTATTTGTGAATTTCTCCGCATTCTTTAATTTCGTTCCCAATCAATACAGAAGAATATGAAATCAATAGGGAATATAAAAATCTGGAAGCTTTTAGCATTATTATTGTGTATCCAGATTCTGGGTGGTTCCAAAATTGCAAATGATTCAATACAGGAATCTGTACCGGTTGACACTGTCAACGGAGATATTATTACTACAGGTGCAGGTCTGGTTTATATTTTTGAGATCAGGAAAGAGATTGCCAAACCTGTTTGGCGCATAACACAGGAAGCATTTGATGAAGCTCAGGTGCTGGGAGCCGATTATATTTTAATTCATATCAATACATACGGAGGCATGGTTAATATTGCGGATTCCATACGAACGCGGATCCTGAATTCTTCTATACCGGTAATGGTTTTTGTTGATAACCAGGCTATCTCGGCCGGGGCACTTATCTGTATTGCAGCCGATAGTATTTATATGCGGCCCGGAGGCAGCATAGGAGCAGCTACAGTTGTCGACCAGTCGGGAGAGGTTGTTCCCGATAAATATCAATCTTTTATGCGATCAACAATGAGGGCAACTGCCGAGGCACATGGCAAGGATACGATAATAAAGGGTGATGATACTACCTATGTATGGCATCGCGATCCCCATATTGCCGAAGCCATGGTCGATCCGCGACTTGTAGTTAAAGGAGTGGTTGATTCGGGGAAAGT
>CAZQCO010000140.1:0-4233 GCA_964592225.1 uncultured Bacteroidales bacterium | reverse complement strand
AAATATCGCGGTGGAGCAATAAAAGGATACTTTTATCAGCTATGTTTCAATTTGTGGCGAAATGAATTAAAGCGTTCCAAAACTTATTCATTGGATAATGAAAGCTACAATGATCCTCCGGCACAAGACGATCCTTTAACTCTGCTAGAGTGTAAGGAAAGTTCTGAGCTTTTGTCCCGGTTGTATAATTTATTGGGGGAATCGTGTCGTAAAATATTGAATCTTAAATATTTTATTAATAACCAGCTTACAATGGAAGAAATAGCTGAAAAAATGGGATTGAAAACTGCCCAGAATGCTTCCAATGCTTTATCAAAGTGCAGGAAAAAACTTTGGGAACTTCTGGTGAAACATAAAATGGAGTTTGCATGGAAGATAAGCACATAGAGAGAATCGAAGAATATTTTAACAAGAAGCTGAATGAATTGCAATCAAAACAGTTCTTGGATGATCTGGAACAGGACCCGGAATTAAAACAATTATTCAGCGAATACGAATTAGCCTTGAATGTTATCGATAATCAGGCCGAAAAAGACCTGCGCGAAAAGATTTCGCAATGGCGAACGGAATGGAAACACAGGCAAACAAGATCGCTATTCATATATTCAGGCATTGCAGCCAGTATACTCCTGTTGTTAGGTATTTATCTGTTTTTCCTACAAAACAGGCAACCCGTTTCGGTTCAACAACTGGCGCTCGAGTATTATACTTTACCAGAAACACCTGAAAGCACTATGGGTGGAGGTAAGCAACACTGGTCGCTGGGAATTGATGCCTTTTCCAAAAAGCAATACAAGCAAGCCATAAAAGAATGGGAGCTGATTGAAGAAAAAACACCGGAAGTTTATTACTACCTGGCACATTGTTATTTTAATACCAGAGAATTTAATAATTCGATTGTCTTATTCCAGGAATTATCGACCGGAACGAGTGTATATAGCTATGCATCGGATTGGTTTCTGGCATTGGCATATCTTTCGTCAGATAATATTGGTGAATCAATGAAAATACTTAATGCAATTCTGGAAAATCATAACCATCCCTACTATAACAATGCGCAGAAGTTAAAAGCAAAACTTAAGACTTAAATTTCGAATAGTTGTATAAACTGTCATAGATCAGTTTTAAAAGGTTTTTAATACTTCCATTTATTTTGCTCAAAATTTTGAATTATTAAATCGGGTGAACTGATTCGAATGTTAGTTTCATCCATAATCGGCTTTTTGTACCTGATTTTTCAGTCAATTCTTTTATCATACCCTAATATTTCTGATAAACTTTATAAAACAACCAATCCCAGGTTATATCCGGCGATTATATTACACAATTGAATAGTTGGAGTAATAAAATCATGGAATTCAATAATTGAATTATTATGTTATAAATACCCCGTTAATTCCAACCTGCGATTATCGATTAAGTAATACGATTATGTGCAATTATTCATTCTGAATCGCTAGGGTTTTTGTGTTTTTTTGTTTCTGAAAAGGCTGCTAGTTTAAACTAGCAGCCTTTTTCCTGATAGATACCAATAGTTCACATTAAATCTTAAAAAATTTCTCTCCATAGGTTATATCCGCTTTTGATAATACACAAATAGGTAGTTATCGAAAATATCCAACAGGATTATGAGACTATAATCTTTATTGCTATCCGGTAAAAAACGCAATAATAATTATTCGCCTCGATTCTGAGAGGATAGTAATATGAACCCTTAAAAATCAAATGTATGAACAAACTTTATTTAATTCTATTTATCGTCGCGGTACATACAGGGATACTATGGTCTCAGTCTGTATCGCAATCCGTTGTATCTACCAGCGGAGATTTTCTGACTACAGGTTCGGCACAACTTTCTTTTACTTTAGGTGAACCCGTTTCTGAAACTATCAGAAACAGCAGTTGTGTATTGAGCCAGGGATTTCAGCAAGTATTCATTTCTGTGTCTCCAGGTCCTGGTCCTGATAATGTAAACAACTTTCAGTTTGCAGTGGAACTATCGGTATTCCCGAATCCGACTGATTATATGCTTAATATTAAAATTGAAGACGGATTTGAAGAGGGAATGTCAGCAGTCCTGTTCAGCCTGGATGGTAAAGCGATCAGGGAAATTAACCTGGAAGCCGATCAGAACAGCATCGATATGCAGGATTTGCCTGCCGGTGTATACCTGCTTAAAATAATTAATCATAATCAATTCGAACAATCATTTAAAGTTTATAAACACAAATTAAATCGTTAAAGTCATGAAAAAACCTATCTACATGTTAATTCAGATACTTCTGGGAGTTTTTCTCTCAGCTGCGATCTTTGCTCAGGCTCCCGATGCATTCAAATACCAGGCTGTGGTAAGAGATGCTTCCGGCAACCTGGTTACGAATCAGAACGTTTCGTTTGAAATTAAAATTCACCAGGGTAGCTCTTCGGGCACAGTGGTATATAGCGAAACGCACAGTGCAACAACGAATGCTTATGGAATGGTATGCCTTGAAATAGGTAGCGGTATTCCATCGGGCAACCTTGCGTCTGTCAACTGGTCAGCGTACGACCATTTTATGGAATTCTCGGTAGACCTTACCGGAGGTTCCAGTTATAATAGCTTAGGCAGTGTACAGATGCTTTCAGTTCCGTATGCACTGCATGCTAAAACAACTGAAAATGTGAACGATGCCGATGCCGATCCGAATAATGAAATTCAGAACCTAAATTTAAGCGGACATAACCTGACCATTACTGATGGAAATACAGTGACTTTGCCTGATGATGTGAATGATGCCGATGCAAATCCATCCAATGAACTACAAACATTATCTATCTCAGGTAACTCTTTATCCATTAGCAGTGGGAATACTGTTACCCTGCCTTCACCGAGTGGAGGAAATACGCTCGATGGAGCCTATGATCAGGGAGGTGCCGGAGCAGGCAGAATCATTACTGCCGATGCAGGATCTATAGTAATTGCCGGACACGATGGCCTTGAAGTTTACGGGGACATCGATGTAGGACTGAATAATGCTACCGATAATGACAGGATTAATTTTGATGATTCCACACCCGAGTACCTGGAATGGAACGAAACAGATAATGAATTCTATCTGTCCGATGATCTTCAATTGGGATATGGAAACAGGATAAGTAATGTTAATTCACCTACCGTATATAATGCTTTTTCTTCTACTGGAACAAGCACCCCAGCTTCATCAGAAATGACTAGTGCCGGAGATGTATTTGTTGAATTTGACCTGGAAGTGGGCGATGATCTTATTACGCACGATCTGACGGTGAATGGTACCATGAACGGAAGGGTACCGGGCATTTCGCAAGGCAAGGCAACGAGTGTTACTATAAATAATACTTCATCAATGGCTGATGTGGTAACAACTACCATTACTATACCGGGCCCGGGCTATATTTTGGTTGAATCAGATGGCCAATTATCCATTGGAAGCATTACAACTGCAAATTATATAATGCATCAAATCGACGAAACAGCAGGAGGAAGTTATAATTCCAGTTATTTTCAAGTTGTTGGATATAATAAACCTGCTAATACAGACATATCATATCTAGATGCATCAAATAGAAGAACATACTATAAAACTTCTTCAGGTACATATACCTTTCGCTGGGAAGCCATGTCAAATACTTCATCCGGTTACAGAGTGCTCCATAGACCTGTAATAACCGCAACCTACATTCCTTCAGCCTTTGGAACTGTCTCCGCAATTATTCCTGAATCGGAAAGCAGTGGTTTTAATCAGAAAATACCTGTTCAAATCAATGACGACGAAATAGGCCAGACAGTAAATGTATCCGAAAATTACTATCAGGTCGATTTAAAAGAGTTGCAGGATAAAGAACAAGCACTGGAAAATTCAAAAAGCGAAAAGTAAATATATGCAGTTATGACAGGTCGTTGAAGTCGTTAGGGTAATACTAAAGGAGCCGGTTTCCGGCTCCTTTTTTTCTACACTTTTGTTTTTTCACTGTGTTTTGGCATGGTATGCGATGGAGGGATAAATAAATGATAAGGGTCAGAAACATTCAAATTGCTATACCTCACAATTTTTCCCGGATGTCTTCGGTAAGCACTCCCTTAAGCTGTCCGCGTGAAATCTCTAATGCTTTACCGAGTACCATCCGGTCTTTTCCGTAGCAAAATACCTGTTTTGACATAGGCGATGTGTTTTAATTTGTTTGGTCCGTTCTGTTTCCCGGAATGCCGAACCAGCA
>CAZQCO010000139.1:0-4268 GCA_964592225.1 uncultured Bacteroidales bacterium | reverse complement strand
ATACTTATTATTAAAAAGTGGTTCAACTTAGCCAGGATTGCGCAGAGCGATACTATTTAGACTGGAAAATGCAGTATAAAAGATGTTCCCTTGCCAAGCTTACTTTCTGCCCGGATAGTGCCTTTATTCAGTGATACAAATTCCTGAACCAGGTTGAGTCCGAGACCAATTCCTTTTTCATTTTCAGTACCTCTTGAACTCTTATCCTCCTTAAGTTTAAAAAGGTCTCCCATTTTTTCTTCCGGAATCCCAATTCCATTATCGGTAACCTTGATTTCAGCAACTTTTTTCTTCGTTGTAACTGTAGTTATAGTTATTGTCGCTCCCTTATTGGAAAATTTAAGGGCATTGCTCACGAGATTCCGGAGTATGGCCATCATGCTGTTTTTGTCGGCCGCAATAGCCAGGCCGGGTTCAAGATAGAGATCGATCTTTTGATTTTTTCTCTGGATAACCGAAGCGAAAGTTTTTACAACTTCACCGATTATAGTCTCTAATTCAACAGCTTCCTCTTTGAATGGAAATTTTCCCTGTTGACTTAGAGCCCAGTTAAGCAGATTTTCCAGGAGTTCTGTCAGCGATATTACTGTCTGGTCGATATAATCGGTGGCCTGGTCCAACAGGTTTTTATTATTGCTTTCAAGACTTTCTTTAATCAGGTAGGATACGCCTCCTAAGGCAGCAAGGGGAGATCGGAGATCGTGTGAAATAATGGAGAAAAATCGGTCTTTGATCCGGTTAAGCTCTCTGAGTTCGGAACTTTGCTTTTCCAGCTGCTTCCGACGTTCTTCCAGGTCGTTTGTTAACTTACGGTTTTGTTTCAGACTCAGATAGATCATTACAATAAATCCCGCTGCCAGCAGAACTATTATTCCCAGACCACCAATTGCAATCCGTTGCATGGTTTTGTTTTTTTCCAGGATATCAACTTCGGCTTGTTTTTGGGCGACTTCAAACTCGGTACGCAGATCGGCAGTTTTTTGTATCGATTCAAGATTCCGGATGCTGTCACTGAAAGTATAGTAAATAAGTTGGTAGCGGAATGCACTGTCGTACTGCTGCTTCTGTTCATAAATCTGTGAAAGGCGAAAAGCTGCGTCGCGCTTGAGTTCTGTGATATTATTCTTTGAAGCAATCCCAAAACTCATATAAGCATTATAAAGAGCATCTTCAATTTTTCCTTTCCTTTGCAACACATAGGCGTACTCAATAGTGAAATCGGTAACAGCATAAAAATCGGTACGCTTCTCAAGAATATCGATAGCTTGCAGAAGATTTTCTTCAGCCTTTACCAGATCATTCATTTTCGAGTAAACCAGTCCTGAATTGCCTATACAGTATGCATTTTCAGCTTCAAAATTTAATTTTCGGTATACGTTACCAGCATCTGCAAATAAAACCAGGGCAGAATCATATTGCTGCACCCGGTAATACTCAAATCCCAGATTATGCAATGCCGATGCGAGTCTGGCCGAATCGTCTTCCTGTTTAAAAATTTCTATGGCCCTGTGTAAATAGAGTGTAGCATTGTTATGATTTTGCTGGCTTATATAGGCTCCTGACAGATAGGTGTAAGCAGTGGCTACTCCAATTGCATTATTATCCTCCTGATATAATTGTGCAGCCTGGGTAAAACATTCTACTGCCAGTATCAGTTTTCCCGATAGATGAAGACCGTTTCCTTTTAGAATTAAAGCCCTGGCCGGATTAATTCCTATCTTTTTTGCTATTTCAACTGCTTCAACGCTGTATTGTATTATGGAATCAGCATCTGCAGCTTGTTCGGCTTTGACATAGTAACTATTATACCTTCTAAATTCCTTCGGATGCTGTTTAATTATATCCGAATAGAGCGTACTATCTTTTAGCAATATATTCTCTCCGTACCCAAAACTAAATAAAGACAAAAAAAGCAGGAGAAAGATCAATCTATAAGTCTTATCCATGTGACGGAGGAGGTGGAATTTTTATAATCGGATCAATTGTGATCCTGGTCTTACCGTAAAGTAAAAAGTCAATATTGTAAGCCTCTTCTCCCTCTGCATTTTGTGAAAGTTTCAGGTAATACCGGTTAAAAAACCGACATTTGCGAGGCTCGGTCCGAAATACATTTCCTTTACCCGTTTTTGAATAGATCCTGAGGATTTTTTTTATACCACTACAACGGTCACGTTTCCATACGATAGTAGAACCGGCAGGTGCAATTGTAACCAAGTCGTTGACAGCACCATTACGATTTGAATCGAACAGCATCAACTGGCTCTTTTTATCAACCAGGATCGATCGAAGATAAATTTTGACTTTTTTCATAGCATTGGTGGGATTAGTTGTTAAGTGTGGTTTACTAGTAAATGCAAAAGCTAAAATACGCAACACATTTATAGATACAAAATTGCAGATAAAAAATAATTCAGCCCATACCAGTAGATGAATACTTACCAGTTACAATTATTGAACTTACTAAATTATTATAATAAACAAAGCATAGCAATCCTCTACTTATTTTCTTAGTGGAAATTAAATATTAGTCGTTAATAAAAAAGTTCTATCCTTTTCGTATCTCGTCTTTAATACGTTGAATATGCCCGCGGCCCAATCCTTTCACTTCGCAACCCAGTTGGAAATAGCGCCGGATATTATCATCGCTCAGGATGCCAAAACAATCGATAATTGCGGCCGGCTGGCCTATGATTCTTACTACTTCGTCGGGATCCAAATTGAGATAGGCTTCGTGGCGAACGGCAAAGATAACAGCCTCTGCCCCATTCAGTGCTTTATTCAGATTCTGTTCAATACGAATTTCTTTTAATTTTTCCTGGCTGCGAAAAAATCGTGCTTTGCTCTGTCCTACACCGGGATACGTATCCTGTTGTTCCAATTCCCACCAGTGTTCCACATAGGGATCATGTACCCTGATTTCAGCCCCCATTTCAGTCAGTTTCCGGATTACAATTTCCGAACCGCTGTAGCGGGTATCACCCACATCCTCACGATAGGCTGCACCGAGCACCAAAACATCAGCCGCAGCAATAGGCTGGCCCATATTACGCAATGCATCACGGGTAAGCTGCCCTACATGTAAACCTCGTGTATCGTTGATATCGATGGCCATGGGAGTAATTTTAAAAATATCGTCTTCAAAACCCAGAATATGTTTGTAAGCCCAGACACCCAGACCTCCGTCCTTAGGCAGGCAATATCCGCCTATGCCCGGTCCAGGAAAAATAATATTACTGTGTGTGGGACGTACTTTAATTGCCTGTATTACTTTAACCAGATCCACACCATTGCGCTCTGCATATAAACTCCATTCATCCAGAAAAGCGAGAATGGTGGCCCGGTAACTGTTTTCAACAATTTTAGCTGTTTCCGACTCTATGGGCCTGTCCATTACAGTTAAGGGATACTTGTCGGTATTCAGTACTTCATTAAGGAATTTTACCACCCGCTCTTTTGCCTCTTTGTTGATTCCGCTGCAAACGCGCCAAAAATCACGAATACTAGCCACATAATGACGGCCGGGCATAACCCTCTCATAACTATGAGCCAACAATGGATCGGATTCAATCCCCCGCTTTTTAAATACCTTTTTCATTATCGGATAGGCAACCTGTTCGGTTGTTCCTGGTGCCACAGTTGTTTCAATCAACACGAGTGTTTCCGGCGGGATATGCTCGGCAATTATACCAATGGAAGCCTCCAAAGCAGCCATATCGGTTTCACCGGTACGCACATCACCCAGATCCTCTTTAAGATAATCGCACTGCACATCCACTACAACCACATCAGCCAGCTTCAGCACATCGTAAGTAAAAGTGGCCATTAGGGTTTTTTTCTCATTGACACAACGTGCAATCATGGGGTCCACTTCTGGATCTTCAGCTTTTACCGGAGAAATACCACGATTGAGCAGAGGAATCTTCCAGAAACTTCGTTCACTGGGACGCTGCATTCCAATAACAAACTTTGAGGGTTGACCTTTTTTATCAACAGTATCGGCTACAATAGCAGCCATAACCGCGCCTACAAAGCCTACTCCCATAACAACAACAATTTCACGATTTTTAGCCCGTTCCTGATCGATACGTTTCTTAAGTCCTTCGAATTCGGTTCTATACTCCTCTGATTTTGGTAAAGGAAATTTTTCTCCGCTGGGACTAATTGAATAACCATTACTCATGATACCTCCGTATTTTATAGATTCTTGCTTAAGTAGCCAGAAAAAATTGAACTTAATCAGCGGTTAATATACAAATAGTTAAATTAAT
>CAZQCO010000138.1:3166-4925 GCA_964592225.1 uncultured Bacteroidales bacterium | reverse complement strand
GGGATTGACAGATTCCAATATTTCCCTTATCTTCAAACTTCATTTCATAAACATGCCTAAAAAATCGTTGTACAATAAACAACTGAAAGCTTATGCACGTCGGTTGAGAAATGAATCAACATTAGGAGAAGTGATTTTATGGAGCAAAGTATTACGTGCAAAAAAGATGTATGGATATCAATTTAACCGGCAATTTCCGATAAACCATTATATCGTTGATTTTTTATGCCGTGAATTGAAACTTATTATTGAGATAGACGGTTATTCACATGATTTTAAATATGAGCAGGATATTGAAAGGGATCGATTTATGAATAGCCATGGTTATTGTGTATTGCGATTTTCAGAGCAACAGGTTCGTCATGAATTGGATAATGTAGCAGAGACTATCGAAAATGAAATACTACGATTAAAACAGGGTGACAATAAGAAGAATCAATAAGGTTTTTCAATCCTCCCTACCCCACTTTTCCAAGGGGGACTATTACAAATCCTTTCCCCTTTCTCCAAAGGGGACTATTACAAATCCTTTCCCCTCTCCAAGAAAGAAAATACGAGTTATTATCCTATTTCTCCCTGAAATAAAATGCGAAGGGCACGGCCAGAAAAGCCACAAGTGCCGCCAGCCTGAAGGTAACTTCATTTCCCAGATGATCGAAGGATATGCCTGTGATCAGGGTAGTAAGCGAGCCAACCAGGAAATTGGTGGTCATATAAATACCGTTCGTAAAAGGCAGGTGATCGGTTTTTCGCTTATGGATAACCGTCAGAAATACGGGGGTAGGTGCAAGCAGAAAAAATCCGATCAGTATAAGTAAGGGATAAGTAGCCATTGGGCCGGCCAGAATAAACAATCCCATAAGCACCGGCGACACAAGAGTGAATATCAGCAGGGTATTCCGGCGACCTATAAAATCGGATAGGGTTCCGGAAAGAAAGGTCCCTACGGTACCGGACAAATATACCAGCGACAGGGAAATACCGGCTATCCATAGCGAGTATCCCTCTTCCTCGAGATATCCCGGCAGGTAATAGGTGAAGCAACTTTTCATAAACCCACGGGTGAACGATATACCTGCAATCAGCAACAGCACCGGTAAAAATTCGCGGAATGCCTTTTTGTATCTTCCGCTGCTCCCCTCACGGGGAAAATCCCTTCGCAAATCGACTGTTCGAAAGCGCAGGAAGAGAATAACAGACGATACAAGGCCCATGGGTATCAGCCTGAAAATACCGTTGAATCCCCAAAGTTCAATAGCCCCGATCACAATAATGGGACCCAGGGTACGGGCCAGTTCTCCCCCCACCATATAAAAACTCATCCCCCGGCCTGTTTTGTTTCCTGCCACATGATTGATCATCACAGGTGTCGGCACATGAAACATACTGCTGCTTATTCCCGAAACCAACATTAAAACAGCAAGAAAACTATATGTAGGAGCCAGTCCGATAAGACTCATGGCTATTGCCGTTATCGATGGGGCGATGATCATCAGGTAACGAATACGTACCCTTTCTGCCAGAATGCCCATAAAGGGATTGAAGAGATTGGGAAGCCGCTGTATAACAGCCAGCAAACCGAAGAGTGTATGGTTTATGGCCAGCTTTTCAATCAGCAGGGTTTGTACCGGAGCCAGAAATGAGGTATAGATATCATGTATATGATGGACCAGGGATATCAATACAACATCGAACGATTGAAATTTACCGGATTTTTGCATGAAAAATTCAAAAAAACAAAGGTAGCCTGTTTTATTAA
>CAZQCO010000138.1:0-3066 GCA_964592225.1 uncultured Bacteroidales bacterium | reverse complement strand
TGTTTGCAGATCTCTCCGGCAGCATTTCCATAGCCATAAATTGTTTCGTTGAAACCGAAACTCCGGTTACGAACTTTTTTGTATGCTTCCAGGATAATTGAAGCATCGGCTCCGGTAATATAATTAACCTTTGCATCGACCAGTTCGCTCCACTCGGTTTCATCGCGCAGGGTAATGCAGAATTTCCGAAAGAAGTAAGCTTCTTTTTGCAGTCCCCCGCTGTCAGTCATAACCATCCGGCAATTTTTAATCAGCTCCAGCATATCGAAATAACCCACCGGGTCGATAATGTCGGCACGCGTTTGTATCTTCTGTTGTTTTAGTATCTTCTGTGTGCGGGGATGCAGAGGTATAACCACCCTGTAATCTTCCGCAATGGTATCGATGGCCCTGATAATCGAAGTCAGTCTTCCCCTGTCGTCTGTATTTTCCTCCCGGTGCAGGGTACAGAGTAAAAAGCTGCCGGCATCAAGTTTAAGCGTATTCATCACAGCCGAATGCTGTTCGCTTTGGGCGCTGTAAAACAGGGCTGCATCGTAAGTAACATCCCCGGAAAAAACCACTTCACAGTTCAGTTGTTTAAATCCTTCCGCTTCCAGATTTTTTATGGCTGTCAGTGACGGACAGTAAAGCAGGTCGGCGATCCTGTCGGTCAGTATGCGGTTGATCTCTTCCGGCATTCTCATATTGAAGGATCGCAGTCCCGATTCAACATGAGCCAGCGGAATATGTAATTTCTTTGCCGCGAGAGCACCGGCAAGAGTGGAATTGGTATCGCCGAATACCAGTACCATTGTCGGTTGTTCATCCATCAGCACTTTCTCGATCTTTTCCATCATCCTGCCTGTCATAGCCCCATGGCTCACGTTGTTGACCTCCAGGTTATACTTTGGTTCGGGGATCTGCATTTCCTTAAAAAACACGGTCGACATATTCTCATCGTAATGCTGCCCTGTATGAACCAGTATCTCCTGTACATCAGGGTACTTCATAAGTTCGCGGCTGATAGTGGCAGCCTTGATGAATTGGGGTCTTGCACCAACTATGCTGATAAGTTTTTTCATGTAATACACGGGGGCTTTAATGACATCTCAGGCAAATATAAGAAATAGCCAAAGAGTTAAAAAAACATCCCCCTTAGAGAAAAGCAAATCCCCCTTGGAGAAGAGCCTGTCCCGCCTTTAGCGGGAGGGACTAAGGGGGATTGACAGGTTTTGCTATAAACCCCCTGTTACTTCGTGACATTCCCCTCGTTATACCCACCTTAGCTAGTTCCAGCTTATCTCCCTCCAAAGTGATACTCAAGCCACCGTGAAAAGAACACATCATAAACCTGCCAGGATTTACCTGACTGAACTATCATCTCTTTATCGGCCAGCGCGTTGAGCGAAGTTTTCACCGAGCTGGCACTGTTAAGATTGTATTGCTGGATAAATGAACCTGAAGTGGGTTTATCGATACTATTTTCTACTGCAATAGCCTGCAAAAGACTGTACTGGTGCGTTGGAATAAGGTTGTGGTAACTAGCAAACATAGGTTCGTATGAAGTCAATACACGTTGAAATACCCTGTTAATTAAATCTGTTTCTATGTGCGGTTGATCCTCTTCAAAAAGTAAATTACACACATACTGGACATAATAGGTATGCAAACGTGTCCAGGAAAATATTTTAGAAATCGCTTCCGTATCTATTTTCTTCCCTGCAGAGTGGAATTTTGTGTTAATAAATGATCGGTAGTCCTCTTCGTCAATTTTATCAAGATACATCAACTCAGTACTCTGGTAGAAAGGCCTCCCTGCCGCACTGAACATGGGTTCCAACATGTGTTTGCTGCTGCCTGAGAAAATAAAGGACATGCCGGAGGATGTTTGTATAACGGACCGTAATAATTGTTCGATATTTTTTTCAGGATATCGCGTTATTTGCTGAAACTCATCGAACATAAAAACGATATCCTGTTTTATATCGGAAACAAAGTGCAATAAATGTTCAAAGCCAAACTGTATGTCGGCTGTCGATTCCACCTTAAGTTCAATGACAGGTTGTCCGGTGAGACTATCGTAGGTTATTTTGGGACGTAGAGAGGCCAGCAGGGCAAGTACTTTTTCAAAAAAATTCTTTTCATTCTTCCTGACACGTAGCAAAGCTGATGAAATTGCATTCAGCATCTCATTGCCGTTCATAGTAGGCATCAAATCGATATAGACAACTGAAATATTTCTTTTCTCTTTTTCAAGCAGTTGTTGTAAGTGTTTAAGCAAACCGGTTTTACCCATCCTTCTCAGAGAAATAAGCGTAATATTTCTTTTCGACTCTATGGCTTTCAGCAAATGATTTGTTGCATATTGGCGGTTACAAAAATATTCAGGTGCTATATATCCCGCAGTAATAAAAGGATTGCTGGCTTTATTTTTCATATTACACAATTTACGTTACGCAATTTACGTAATTTTTGAAACTTATGGGAATTTATGATTTGTTTGTCTTGTTTTATTCACAAAAACAACGGGTCATATTGTCTGAGGAGGGGTGTTTTCTTATCAGGGTGTAATACACTCCCTGTTGCCAGGCGAAGTATTGAAATCAGACATCACAATAAAAAAGCCCCGGAGGGGCGAAATATCAATAACCCCGGGCGCTGCCCGGGGACAAAATGAACCTTTCCTCTCCGCTGCACCTGCCAGCTATAATAGAAGTGATTCCATTGCATGCAGCGGAACTTTAGAGTTGTTGAATACAGAACACCGATTAACGATTTAAGATTTTAGAACTGCCTGCTTTCCCATTCTTAATTCTCAAATCGATGTTCGTTAAGCGACATTTATCATTCAATATTTTAAGTCAATAATATTGAGGAAGAGGGTGTAAATCGAGATATATACTGAAGTTGTATATATTCTGAAATGGATGAGCAGATATCAATCAAAAAAGCCCCGGAGGGGCGTAACCTGTCTGCGAGCAGGCAAGTATCAATAACCCCGGGCCTTGCTCGGGGATAAAAAGATCCTTTCCTCTCCGCTGCATCTGCCAGCTATAATAAAAGTGATTCCATTGCATGCAGCGG
>CAZQCO010000137.1:0-5113 GCA_964592225.1 uncultured Bacteroidales bacterium | reverse complement strand
AAAGAAGAGATGAAGATGCACTGGGAAACCCGCAAAATGATGCACGCCGATATTGATGTGAGTGCTATTACCGTGAGGGTTCCCGTATATCGAGCACATTCCGAAGCCGTGTGGGTTGAAACCCGCGATGAGCTTTCGGTCGATCAGGTGCGTGAAGCCATGAAAAAAGCACCGGGCCTTGAACTTGAGGATGATCCTGAAAAATTCAAATATCCCATGCCGCTTTTCGCTGCGGGAAAAGATCCGGTATATGTAGGAAGGTTAAGAAAAGACATAACCCATCCCAAAGGTATTACCTTCTGGTGTTCGGGGGATCAGATCAGGAAAGGAGCAGCACTTAATGCAGTACAAATTGCCGAATATCTTGTAGAAAACAAACTGCTATAAACTAAAATAGAAATTTATCGTACGGATACCGTGTACGATGAATTTCTCTCACTTTATTGTATAGCATGGTTTTCAGTTCCTCCAGGTTTTCTTTTGTGCGTGCCGATACAAAAATGCAGGACATATTACTCTTGGCCATCCAGGTTTTTTTCAGATCTTCCAGTGTAAAATTCTCCCGGCTTGAAGGCGTGAGATCATCATCTTCTTTCGGAGTAAATCTGTAAACATCAATCTTATTAAACACTACATAAGTTGGTTTATTAGTAGCGCCAATGTCACTGAGCGTCTGATTAACAATATGTAACTGGTCTTCAAAACCCTGATGCGATATATCGACAATATGAAGCAGTATATCCGATTCCCTTACCTCATCGAGTGTTGATTTAAAGGATTCGACAAGGTCGTGGGGTAATTTACGGATAAATCCCACCGTATCGGAAAGCAGAAAGGGCAGGTTACCAATCACAACCTTCCTGATGGTAGTATCGAGTGTTGCAAATAATTTGTCTTCGGCAAATATTTCCGATTTACTGAGTAAATTCATCAGGGTCGATTTGCCTACGTTGGTATACCCCACCAAAGCAACGCGTACAAGATTACTACGGTTTTTTCGTTGCGTAGCCATCTGGCGGTCGATCTTTTTAAGCTGCAACTTGAGCCGTGCAATTTTCTCCCGAATTATCCGGCGGTCGGTTTCTATTTCAGTTTCACCTGGCCCCCGCAAACCAATTCCTCCGCGCTGCCTTTCGAGGTGAGTCCACATGCGGGTCAATCGGGGTAATAAATACTGGTATTGTGCCAGTTCGACCTGTGTTTTGGCATGTGCCGTTTTTGCCCTTCCGGCGAAAATATCCAATATCAGATTTGTTCTATCCAGTATCCGGCACTCTAATTCACGTTCAATATTTCGCAGTTGACTGGGTGAAAGTTCATCGTCGAAAATTACCAGGCTTATCTCCTGCGATTTAATGTATTGTTCAATTTCAATCAATTTTCCCGCTCCAATATAGGTTTTCGAATTCGGGATATCTATTTTCTGGGTAAAAGTCCTGACAGGAATGGCTCCCGCAGTTTCAGTAAGAAATGCCAGTTCTTCGAGGTATTCTGCGACCTGTTCCTCTGATTGTTCCTGTCTGATGATGCCAACCAGAACGACCCGTTCTTTTACTACTTCCGTTGAGATACCCATTGCCATTATTCATTCATTCCGGCCGGCAAAAATAGTATATTTCCGATGCAAGAAATAAATTTGTAGTAAATGATTTAATAGATCAAATTCCTGTTATTCCGGATTGCATCCGTAATCGCCTGATTCAGAACAGGCGCACAGTCAAGCAACATTCTCATGTCATCGGGGAACGGAAGTTCATCCACATTGATCAGGTCCCAGTCTTCCTTCAGTAATGCATCGCGGTCCCCGACTGCTTTTCCGGAAATATGTTCAAAAATTATAGTACCCGCAACGGGTTCCTTTTTCATCAGCCGCCTGGGATCCACCGAAACAAAATCAATATCGCCCTTTATGGTGGCCGATTTAAATTGCCGGGTCTTAATAACGGTACAGACCAGATTTTTATAACGTGGTACTTTAATATCATTCCCCAGACTATCTTTCATTACATTTCCCCTCGAATCCAATACATATTCGTATCCATCCTGCACCTGTTTACGACGCATATATTCTGTTGTCTCAACTATAGGTGGCGTTACTTCCAGGTACCCGAGTCTAATATTGATCTGGTAATCATATGTCGCTTCTCTGTCAACTCTTCCCAGATGATATTCAACCCAGGTGCTATTCAGATCAGAGACATGAACACTCCTCACTTCATCATAAAAACTTCCTGGCAATTTAACAGGAAGCTGACTTTGCAAATCAATCAAAACCCTGCTGATTCCAAGATAACGAGCATCAGTAATCAGATTTTCAAGATCAGGATAGTCGCCTGACCTATAATCCCGAACTTTTAAAAAATCGAAATAAGCCTGGCGACAGCTCTCTTTAGTGTTTAAATTCATTTGTGCCAATCCGGCCTTATAAAAGTAATCCGCAGCATTTTTTTTAGCTTGAATAATTTTTGAATTGTAATCTATGTTTGGATAATTAACCTGCCTGCCACTTATTGTAAGAGGTAATACCCTTTGAACATTTTTCTGTCGGCTATCCAATGCAGAATATCGGTGAAATATTTCCTCCCAGTTTTCCGGCCGGTTTTCTTTAACCAAAAAATCAATGCGTTGCTGATCACGTTGATTGGCTAACTTATATGCCTTATCGAGTAGAACCTTGTCCTCATTTTTAGCTTTCCCTTTTAGAATTATTTTTATCGATTTATCGATTGCAGCATCATAATCTCCTTTTTGTAACAGTTTCTCAGGCGATCTGCAACTTGCCAAAAGAATCAGAAACACTGCAATACCAATATGTCTTTTCATGATAATTAGAAAATGGTGTATTATAAATATACAAAAAAGCCCCGGAAAATTTCCAGGGCGTAACTATTTTTAATCCTATTCGATTATTGCAATACAAAAACAATTGGGAATGTAAACTGCACTTTTACAGGTCTTCCCCGCTGTTTGCCGGGAGTCCATTTTGGCGATGATTTCACAACACGTACAGCTTCCTTATCAAGTGCAGGGTCCACACCACGCACAACTACTACATCAACAACCTCACCTTTAGCATTCACAGCAAACTGAACAAATACACGCCCGCTTATTCCATTTTCGGCAGCGATAGGTGGATATTGGAGATTCTTACCAATCCATTCACGGAATTTTTCTTTCCCGCCGCCCTGAAACATTGGCATATCCTCGACAATAAAAAATACTTCTTCTTCCGCCTCTTCTTCATCGGAAATGGGAATGAAGTCGAATTCTGTATCTTCATCGGCATCAATACTTTCGAAATCAACATCATCGATTTCCACATCATCCTGAACAATATTGATAACTTCAATTACCTGTGGAGGTGGCGGAGGTGGAGGTGGCTGTTCCGGTTGCTGACGCGTAACCGGAATAATATCTTCTTCAGCTTCGCCCGATTGAACTCCTCTTAAAAGTTGATTATCTCTTGGCCGTGTTGACCATTCGAAGGCAACAAGAGAGATGGCAAGTGCTACCACAACACCAATCTCAAGAAACAGACTTTTCTGAAGCTCCAGATCTGCTTTTTTGCTTTTCTTGATTTCCATTCTATTTTATTTAGGGGCTTAAAAATAGCTATTTCTTAGGTAAAGCCAAAGAAATATCTATCAATAATTTTCAAGATTCCTGCCAAATTTAAATGTTAATAACTTCTTAAAGCAATTGAATATACTTCAGATCGACTTTTTCTGATATAAACAGATCACTATTAATTATTATCGATTTTTTCATATTTTTGCTACCTCAACTAAGTCAGTGATCCTGACAGTAGAGTATTCTACAGGATAATTTAAAAAAAAATCTTTTATTAAACTTAGTTGCGATCGTTGAATCAGGGGGTTTACCTGCCTGTCGGCAGACAGGGCTCAGTCCCGATAAATAAGAAATTTTTAATTTCTTGATTTATCAAGGATGCTCGAAAATCATTTTAAATCATAGATTTCTTGATTTTCGGCATTGGCTCAGGCAGGGAGTACATGAGAGTGTTAATCGTTGTTCTTTACTAAATGGGGGTTTAGCTCAGTTGGCTAGAGCGTTTGGCTGGCAGCCAAAAGGTCAGGGGTTCGACTCCCCTAATCTCCACTTATTGCTTCAAGTAGCCTTCTAAAGCCTTTATTCTTTTGAACCAGTATATCCGTCAACTGATCGCCCAGGGTGAAAATCAATACCTCGATTTTAAATATGAAATATCCGATGCAAAGAAAATTGCCCGGACCTTTTCAGCATTTGCCAATACCAGTGGAGGAAAATTATTGATTGGAGTAAGAGATGATGGTGCCATCAGCGGTATTACAACCGATGAAGAGGCTTTTATGCTTAATTCGGCTGCAAATATTTTTAGTAAACCTCCAATCAAGTATACCATTAAAAGTTGGTCAATAGATGGAAAAACTATCCTGGAAGCTAGCATTAAAGAAAGTAAAAACAAACCCCACCTGGCACCCTGGAAAAATGATTTATGGAGAGCTTATATCCGCTTACATGATGAGAATTTTATTGCAAATAGTGTCC
Source organism: uncultured Bacteroidales bacterium (assembly GCA_964592225.1). GTDB lineage: Bacteria > Bacteroidota > Bacteroidia > Bacteroidales > UBA10428 > UBA10428. Next base: position 565 of record CAZQCO010000137.1, on the reverse strand, counting down.
AGGTAGAAGTATGGAAGAAATTAAGCAAGGGAAAACCGGCTCTTATAAAATATCAGAGAAATGAAAATATGCTGCTATCTTTTCTCAGGCGAAACCAGGAAATCACCATTAATGGATTCTGTAAACTAGCTAAAATAAAATATCCTATAGCTAAAAGGATATTGGTTAACCTTGTCGCAATCGGAATTATTAAAATTCATTATTCCGAAAACTCCACAACTTATCGGTTGAAAGAAGTCCCGAAACCATAATCAGCGTTTTAGTTCTATTTATTCCGTTTGAACTTTCAAATTGCCATCGGTCGAATAACTCTCACTCTTTATTAAGCCAACGCTCTTACATTACCACTCAATGGAATTACTATCATCCGTGATCCCAAATCTAGAAGCAACTTTTTGATTAATTTTAAAACAGACATATATAACGGTCAGTGTGACAATGGTGTCAAACAAGTCGGGCACCCTTCATTTGAGGATAATAAAAAGAACATTCCTGAGTTGTTACCAGGGAAGGCGGAAAAAAGTTTATAAGTCATGCAAATACATTATGTTTCATATTATTTTAT
>CAZQCO010000136.1:0-5337 GCA_964592225.1 uncultured Bacteroidales bacterium | reverse complement strand
GCAGAGCGGGATTACTTCCTTCGGTTCGTGAGATCGCTTCGCTTAGTTAGTTCAACTTTCACCTTTTGCTTTGCAAGCTCCCAAAAGCTGAGTTTCACTGAACCAGCATCCAGCATATCCCCTTTCACTAATTTCCATTTAAGATTTTAATTATTAAATTTTTAAAGATATATTCGAAACCCAAATATATTTTTAATCAGTGCCCGTTAGTTGAGCAGGTGAAAAGCATATAAAATCTGCTTATGCAGAATAGTGGTAACGGAAGTACATTTCGTTCACTGTTTAATTTAAAATTCCTGATATAGCAGGAAGCGGATTCCGAAAAGCTTACGAGTAGGAAAAATTTAAAGTAAAAAAAATGAAATCAAACCCTTTTGTTGTAGTGCAAATTCTTTGTCTCACAATTTTAACTCTACTGACTTCCGGATGTAAGAAAGACGATACGGAGGGTGAAACATCTCCTGTCATTCTCCAGGAAATAGTTGATTACGGATATACCTATGCTATTTGTAAAGGTACATTTGAACACAACTATGATCCCAACCTTTTGCTGGATGAGATTTATTTCAGTGATATAACAAATGAACCAACCGTATCGAATAGTAATTCAAGAAGGACTAACATTTATGGCGATGCTTATATTAAGGTTGTAAGCGATGCTATGGGACAAACTGATTTTGAATGTAAGTTTATAGAACTCGAAAATAATAAGACCTATTACTTCCGTTGTGCCTATATAAAAAATATAACAGACACATTATATTCTGACGCAGTTAGCATTACTACAAATCTTTTTGAGATCAATTCAATTGAATTTAATCCTGAAGTAACGTATGGTCAAATCAGTGATGTGGATAATAATAACTATAAAACAGTTGAAATTGGAACACAAACCTGGATGGCCGAAAATTTAAAAACTACCAAATTCAGGGATGGCACATCTATAACTTTAATTACTAATATGGCTGAATTTTTGGTAACGACAGATCCAGCGTATTGTAATTTTGAAAATGATGCAGCGGGTTCCGAACCACTAGGCAAGCTGTATAACTGGTATGTTATTGAAGAGGAAAATGTTTGTCCTGCCGGATGGCATGTTGCAACGGCTTCCGACTGGGATGTATTGGATGAATATGTAATGCAAAATTATCAATGTTCCGGCAAGGCACTTGCATCCAAAGTCGGTTGGATGGAAGCATTTTGGTTTGATTGTAATATTGGGAATGATTTTGAATTAAATAATAGCACGGGTTTTTCGGCTATTGCTGCAGGAGCATTTTCAGATAATGTATTTGGAGGTTTTGGTCATGCAGGTGTTTGGTGGTCTCCTAAAGAGGAAGGAGGAGATTATCTGCCGAGCAGCAGGTATTTAACAAGGGATAATTCAAGTTTAGGATTGAATAGCAGTGAAGCTGAAAATAAAGGGTACCCTGTAAGATGTGTTAAGGATTAGTTTTATCAGGAGAAAAGCCGGTTCGAGTAACCGGCTCCTTTGTTTTGTCTTTGGTCCGAAGTCTCCGATTTCAGCAAAAAATGTATAATCCGGTTCAGCATTGGGCATAAAAGTCCAACAGGACTTATAGGTCCTATTATAAACTATAAATTACCAATCACTTATGATTTTTCAGCTTTTAAGGTAAAAATTCCATACGAAGCAATGATCAGAAAACAAAGCAGAGGAACTATATAGGAAATATGGATACTATGCGTCAGATCAGAAATTTTACCTTGCAGTATTGGTAACAATGCTCCTCCCAGTATAGCCATGATAAGTCCACTTCCCCCAATTTTTGTATCCGCACCAAGCCCCTTTACTGACATTCCAAAAATAGTTGGAAACATCAGTGACATAAAACCTGAAATAATTATGAGTGCTATAACTGCAGGAAAGCCGGTTCCAACTATAACAAAGACGTTGGTTAGTACAGCCAGGATTGCTGACCATGTAAGGAGTTTACCAGGATTGATATACTTCATCAGGCCGGTAAAAATAAATCTTGCCAGTGTAAAGAGGATCAGGGCTGCAATATAATAGACCGACGATTTTTGCTCATTACTACCTAGTTCTGCCATTATATAACGGATTGTAAATGACCAGACACAGATTTGTGCCCCAACATAAAAAAACTGGGCAATAACTCCCCAATAGTAACGTCTGTTCCTGAGGAGCCTGGCAAGGGTAGGGATCAGGTTTACCCGCTCCTGTGCATCAGATGCTACCGGCATTTTAAGTACTGCAATTATTATCCATAACAACAACAGCAGGAATGCTATTCCTACATAGGGTCCCATCACTGCATTTAATTCGGCAGTTTGTATCAGATTGAGTTGATGTTCTGACATGATGGCGCGTTCCTGTGCTCCTGCGCTATTTAAATTTGACAGAATAAAAAGATTGCTCAGTAACACTCCGGTGATGGATCCGATTGGATTAAACGACTGTGATAAATTTAAGCGACGTGTTCCTGATTCAGGGGGTCCCATTATAATAATATAAGGGTTTGCAGTAGTTTCAAGAATGGATAGTCCGCCAGCCAGGATGAAAAGTGCAACCAGGAAATGACCGTAAATCTGGCTGATACTGGCCGGATAAAATAGCAACGCACCAAGAATAAACAATCCCAGACCTAGTAAGATACCTGCCTTATAGGTATATCTTTTAATAAAGATGGCAGCAGGAAGCGCAAGGCAAAAGTAGGATCCGTAAAAGGCAAGTTGTATGAGCGAGGTTTGAAAATCAGACATACTCATAATCTTTTTAAAAGCAGACAGGAGAGTATCTGTCATATTATTGGCCAGTCCCCACATAAAAAACAGAGAAGTGATAACAACAAATGGGAACAACAAATTTTTAGGAACAATTTTTTTCTGATTCATCATATGATATGTATTAGTAACCTGCTTTTCTTCTGATTTTAATTTTAATGGCATTCTTGACCGGCTTGTCTGAGATAAGGATCAGGTAACCACCTCCTCCGGCACCTGATAATTTCCAGCCCAGCACGTTGTCTTTGTATTGATCTATTATATGGCTAACTTCATTATTCAGTGTATTGGGGAACAGAGTTGTTTGTGCGTTAAACGATTCAATAACATATCGGCCAAAATCCTTCAGGTTTTTTTTCATGATGGCCTGATAACACTGATGTGAGGCAGTAGTCAGTTTTTTAATATTTAGGACATTGATTTGGGCTCCACCTGTGGCATCGTAATTTTCTTTTCTGGGCCATAAGGTTACCATATAAATATGTTTTTCCAGCCAATTCAAAATATCTTCATCATCAATACGGGTAATTTTTGAAGGCCAGTATGTATTCTTTGAGAAGTAGAAATTACAGAGACCGGGCACTACTATTCCAATGGAGTCCTGCGATCCGGAAATTTCTTTCTTCCCGGGTTCATTATCGTAACGAAAGAGTGTTTCTGCTAACTGGGCAGGATGTCCTAATGGTAACACGGGTCCCCAAAGTTCATAGGCCTTTTTTCTTGTTGAGGTGGCCATTCCGCTTCTTTCATTGAACTCCTGTGTTGGTTCAATGGATATTGTTATACATGATCCAGGTGATAGTTTATTAACATACGGCTGGTCAATCCATGTGCCTGCCAGATCGATGCGATAGGGTAACAAATTTCTTTTTTCGCCTCGCAATAATGTGCTTGAGCGTGCCGGGAGTCTGGGCTCAGGAACTCTGCTGAGAATTTTATACTGTATGCCCAGCCTATTGCAAAGTGATTCTTTTACAGGACTATGGCCATCTTCATTAACAATAAAAATATCCGGACGGAGCTTTTTTAAGTCTTCTTCAAAATCAAGAATTCCTTCGCCTGAGTTAATCCAGGTACCGGTAACATATTTAACAGCTTCTATCATAAAGAGTCGTTCCGACTCACTATTAAGTGTTTTTCTGCCCTTCAGCGATTCAATGGTTTTATCTGAGCCTATACCCACATATAAAGATCCATATTGTGAGGCTTCCTTAAAAAAGGCTACATGACCACTGTGTAACAAATCAAAACAGCCTGAGACAAAAACTTTCTTATCTGACATGCTTACTTCATTTGAAAGGGTTTAAAGATAATATTCTTTAGCATAAAAATAATCGGCTTTAAAAAAGAATGATACACTCCCTTTGTCTCAGGCACCCAGCAACCCACCTTCACTAAAGTTTCGGTGAACAAAGCCAGCAACCGACACCCAGCACCCATTTTTATTCTCCACTTACCAATCACTAATCACTAATCACAAATCACAAATCACAAATCTCACTACTTACTACTCACATCTCAAATCTGTCCGCCTCTGGCGGATCTCATGTCCCACATCTTATATCTCATATCTCTTTTCTCTCTCACTTCTCACACAGTTAAAAACTCACTCTTTGTTTTTCAGTAGGGAAGTTGTAATTTGTCAGAAATATAACACACTCCCTCTTTTCCTCCCGACCTTTGGGTGGGACGAGCTCACTTTGGGAGGGTAATGTCGCGAAGTGACAGAAGGTGTGTATTGTAAGTTAATGAGAAAATTTAAAAAAGTGATATCAGTAAAAAATACAGGCAAACTATTCATGTTACAAAAGAGTCAAGTAAAATACCTTATTAAATAAGCATATGAGTCATAAAAAAAGAATAGAAAAGAAAAGTTCAAGGACAGCAAACTATACGTGTCTGAGCAGGGCTTCATCATTTCTTGAAAAGAATATTTACTTTAAGTCAAATGATTATATTGCTGTTAAATTATTACCTCTGTTTGTCAAATTACTTTTACAATTAAAGATCCTGAATTTAAAAGGCAGGATATCTCCTAAAGGGTGGATACGAACGCAACCCGCACTCCCCAACTTTTCATATTGCAGAACCGCCGTTAGCAAACATAAAATCAATGAACGAGCTTGCTTCCATCTTTTAATATTTGAAGGACTTGATTTTTATATGTCCGTCCAATATTTAACGTAATTCCACTGATTTCAACTTCATTATAATCAAAACGTGTAATGTTTTTTAGATTTACGATAAATGAACGGTGAATGCGCAAAAAAGTATTGGGTAATTTTTTTTCAATTGCAGATAGCCTTTCTTTACTGATAATTTCTTTACTCGTCCCTAATTTAATTTTTATAAAATCAGAATAACTTTCAATATACTGAATATCATCATAAGGTATTCTGACCGATTTTCGTTGAGAAATAATTTGTAAGAAAGGATGCTTTAATTCATTCATATTTTCGCGTAAACTCGTAACTTCTTGTTGGTTATCGACTAATTGTTTCGTCATTAAAATTGTTGTTTACAATCAACTGTCCCGGTGTTATACTTTCAAAAACCTTTTTCCCTAAAGAC
>CAZQCO010000135.1:2884-5502 GCA_964592225.1 uncultured Bacteroidales bacterium | reverse complement strand
AGGTACCAGCAATGAATACTTGTTATTTTTATTATCAGACAAATTCATAATCGTGCTGTTATATATTATAACTAAAAATACACTAAAAAAGGATGTTATATTAATACAATTCAAAAAAATGACAAACAAAGAGATTTTTTGAACTCAGCAAAATTTAGTATTTTGCTGTTAAAAACATGTATAAATTATTTTACAATTTCAAGCATACTATGACCTACAAATGTCCAAGCTTCTTAACCTTTCATTTTATTTTCCTGCTAAATGTTTTTATGCAGCTAACACTACTAAAGGCGAATAATCCTGATACGGTTCACATCTGGAAAATGCAGGAAATTACATTGAAAGCTGAGAGTGCTTATGCCAATTACTACACCGATATCATGTGCTGGGTAGAACTTAAAGGTCCTGGTTTCTCGAAACGCATCTATGCTTTTTGGGATGGAGACAACCTTTTCCGAATACGTATTGTAGCTGTTGCACCTGGATATTGGCAATGGATTAGCAATTCAAATCAGCCTGACGATGAAGGATTGAATAATCAGTCAGGAGAGTTTATTGCTATCGACTGGACTAAGGAAGAAAAATTGCAGAATTTTAATCGTCATGGTTTTATTCGCCCTTCATCAAATGGTCATGCATTGCAGTATGCCGATGGTATACCTTTCTTTTTACTTGGTGATACATGGCTGGCCGGGGCCACCTGGCGTTTACCCTACCGAAATGCTCCTACTACGAATAATTATGAACCCGGACCTGGAATAGGGTTTGAAGATGCTGTGGTATACCGTAAAAATCAAGGATTTAATTCGGTGAGCATGATAGCCTGTTTTCCCAACTGGGAAGCTGATATTAGTGCCAGTACTTATGCCGATTCCAATGACATTTATTTACGCAATGCATGGGAGAAATTTGATTATTTTACAGAAGATGGTAAAATGACCTCAAAAGATATGCGCGATGAATATGGCAACAGTCCTTTTGAAATGTCGCAGGAACATAAAGGTGTTGCCGATTTTAACCATATCATCCCCGAATATTTCCAGAGCTTGGATAAAAAAATGCAGTATTTATCAGATCAGGGTTTTGTTCCCCTACTTGAAACCGTACGAAGGGATAATTGTCCGGCATGGAAAGCCTATTTCAACTTTAATGAATCGTATGCACGCTATGTTCAGTATCTTATATCGAGATATGGGGCGTACAATATCATTTTCAGCGGAATCCACCTCGACTGGATACCCAAGGAATATAGTCTCACAGCCGATGAATTTAATGAAGCTCTTACCTTTCATCTCGACAAATACGGGCCTCTGCCTTTCGGGCAACCGTATACCACATTGATCAACAATTCAACCTACACGCAATTTGGCCATGACGAAGAATGTCCCTGGCTAACCATGCACAGTGTTGGAAACAAGCCGCGCGATCATCGCGTTTCCATGGCGTTAGAAACCCTTTTTCAACTCGATCCAGCCTATCCTGCTATTAATTTCGAACCTTATTACACGGGCTGGAATCATGAAATAAATATGCCGAATGGTGAACGGCCTCCAGCAAATTCTGAACGCGACAACTATTTTTCACGTGCACAAATGTACGGATCCGTTCTTTCCGGCGGACTATCAGGGCATGTGCATGGTACAGCAGCATACGATATTACAACAACAGGAGAACCTGACGGAATGCGTCCCCACTTCTGGGATGCATTGAAGTTCCAATCGGCAGATTATATGCAGCATCTTGGCAGTTTTATTTTATCGGAAGGCAACAAATACCAGGCATTACAGCTTGCTTCACACAATATTCATCCTCAGAAAGCTCCCGGAAGTCCTGAAAAAGGACTGGATGGTTGGGCCTATATGATGCGAACTCCTGAAAAAGATTTTGCCTTGCTCTATTTCGAAAGTCAATCAGTATTGCCTGAGATAAGCGGATTTAATCCAAATACATCATATTTGTTGCAATGGTACTATCCTAGTAAAGGTGAATGGAAAAAATCAGTTGTTGTTAAAACCGGGACAACCGGGATATTGATTTTACCTGCCTTTCCTGATGAGCAAAATCCAACTCTTACCGATTGGGCGGCTAAAATTACTTTGAAATAATGAAATTGGAACTACCACAATTCATTTAGAGAATTATTTTTACAAATCTGATTATATTATTTATAAATTAATTGCTATGAAGAAATATATTTTGTTATTATTCCTGATATTAAGCGTCGCCAGTCATGCGCAAAATGAAATACCGGATGTATATGCCGTGACCTCGCAATTTGAACGAATCGAAATTGTCCGGATGCGAACTGGCACCGATATGCTGGAAGGATTGAAAACTTTCGTCGTAGAGAAAAACATTAAAAACGCAGTTATCCTATCAGGTATTGGATCTGTGACAGACTACCATTATCATGTGGTAAGTGATAAAAATTTACCCCCTGCCAATGAATATCCCAACGCTTCCGTTCCCATGGATTTAATAGCTGTGCAGGGATATATTTTTAACAGAAGGATTCATGCTCATATCACCTTGTCCGATGAAAACAGTGTTGTTGGAGGGCATCTGGAACCTGGTACAAAGGCTCTTACCTTTTTTATCCTGACCATTGGTGTTCTACC
>CAZQCO010000135.1:0-2784 GCA_964592225.1 uncultured Bacteroidales bacterium | reverse complement strand
TGCCTGGCTTAGCGGCCGGAAAGAAATGTTCGGGTGGTGAATTCTGTGACGGAACTAACGGCTTTACTGCACGGTTTATGTGGCGAAAAAATGGTAAAGCAGTTCTCTATCTCTATCATATGGATAAACCTGGAAAATATGGAGAAGATTTTCCTTTAATTAATTCGGTAAATGACACTTTGTATTTTCCTAATGAACAGTGGGTAAATATTGCTGAACGCGTACAAATTAATTTCGGCACTAATAAGGATGGTGAAGTGCAGGTATGGTTTGATGGCGAGGAGGTATTGAATTTAAAAAATCTTCAATTTGTTTCTAACGGGGATATGGTAGATGTATTCTACTTTTCCACTTTCCATGGAGGCAACGATACTACCTGGAGCCCCCAAAATGATTGCTATATCTGGTTTGACGATATTGTGGTTTCTACTGATATGCCTGAGGAATTGATATCGGGCAAGAATACCCACTAGTTATGGTTTCACTTTGCGCGATTTCTTTCCCGTAAAGTTGATGAGTTCTATCACATTTTATTTCTATGCAATCAGATTTATAATTATATTAGTTCTGTTATTACTGATTATATGAAAAACCTGACATGGATACTGAAATATCCACCATTGCCCTGACTATTCCTGAACTAATCAACATCATTACAGCAATGAACCTTATTATCATGTTCATTGTACTGTATTTTCGTAAGCAAAATACCCTGCCTAATAAAATTCTGGCTATTATTCTTTTGCTCCCTGCCATAAGTTTTATCAACAACTATCTGATTCTATCAGAAAAGATCTATTCTTTTCCCTCCATCATCTTTATCTGCGAGATAGGTGTAATTATAGGTGCTCCTTTGATTTATCAATACACCCGGATTTTTATGGGAAAGAAATGGAACTTGTTTTTCATCCTGAATATCCTCTCAATCATCGCAGTTCTGGTATGCTTTTATTGCTGGCTTCTTTTCCTCGCGTATGATAAACAAACAAAAAATCAATTTGTAACCAATATTACCGGTGAAATTTACCCTCAATACCTTACCTGGATCCGCGGAGCCTTTTTTATCCTGTTAAATGCCTACTTTATTGTTATAGCCATTCAGGTTGTTCAGTATTCAAGAAGGATCATGGACATCCGGTCTGAACTCGAACGACTTAAACTCAGGTATCTGCAGCAATTTGTTATTCTTCTCTGGGCATTGAATATTACCATTCTTGCGCTGTATATTTTTGTAGCCAATTATTATGTCGATTTTGTGGCGGTTCCCTTGGTTTCAACCATTTTTTATATTTTCCTGGTGAAAACAGCCTTTAACCATACGGCGGTTTTTACTCATGAAGATTTTTCAAATTTCAAAAAATCCTTATCGAAGCTTGAAGACCTGGATGTTTCAAGGTCAGGTAGTAAAGAATTCGAACAGCAGGAGATTGACCGAATCAAAAATAAAATCGACCAGTTGATGAACGAAGAGAAAATCTATATCGATCCTGATCTAAGTATCGTTAAACTATCGGAAGCCCTGGAGCTTACGGTGCATCAAACTTCCTATTTCATAAATAGGTATCTGAATTCCAATTTTTTTAACCTTATTAACTCCAAACGAATAGAGCTTGCCAGGGAAATAATGAAACAGCGGGGCGATAAATCGGAGATTGAGGTTATCGGATTTGAAGTGGGTTTTAACAGCAAATCGGCCTTTTACAGGGCTTTTAATAAGTATGTGCATCAATCACCCTCCGAGTTTATTGGGAAGTGTTAAATCTGGTATATACATCTACTTGATTTCCCATTTTATAAACCGGGAATTTTCCCACAAAAAAAATCCCTCCCACTTTATAAACAAGGACTTAGGGCTGCTAAGTAACTGTTAGTTTTGAGCTTAGTATTAATTTCAAAACGTAATAATATGAAAACTTTAAAATTTTTATCAGTATTAATTATGCTATATGTTTGCTGCAATAACCAACATTCATTAGCACAAAATGATCCATCGGAATTTAGAAACGAACTTAAGTTCGGAGCTTTTCAATTGCTTTATAATACATTTTACGCCAGCTACGAAAAGTTATACGGAAACAACGGTACTGCATTTTCGACGGTTTTCATTTATAAGGATACCTACGAGGAGTCAGTAACAGGCTATTTGCTTAAAATCGAGCAAAAGATTTATTTTAATGATGTTACTTCCGATTATGGCAACTTCTATTTCTCACCCGGAGTGAAATATGGATACAGGGAATATGTTGGTACTAATTATACCGACAAGCTAACAAGCTATGGAGTCCAGATAGTTGGTGGCGTAAAATATACAATCCTCAACAGATTGGTAATAGATTTTTATTTTGGTGGCACAATCACACAGACATTAATCCGGAAAAAAGGTACGAGCGACAAAAAGTACGGCAAAAACTATCTTAGTCCCGGATATACTGGTGTCGCTCCTGTTATAAATTGTACCTTTGGATTTAAGTTTTAGCCAATTAACAATAGTATGCTACAAACAAGTAATAGAACCCTGAAAAGTCTTGCTGTATTAACATTGATTCTCATTTCAGGGTTTATTATTTTATCCGTTCTGGTTCATATTACAAACTCTGATATTAATCCGGTACAATTTCCGTTAAGTCGGTATGGCATAGCTCCAAACGGCTACCTTTTGTTCATTGGTTTATTTATGATCGGTCTGGCAGAACTAATTATCGGGATATTAATTTACAATGTGGAGAGTTATCATCGGACATGGCTGATGTTTTTACTTTCATTTATGGGAGTAACCGCATTTAT
>CAZQCO010000134.1:0-5600 GCA_964592225.1 uncultured Bacteroidales bacterium | reverse complement strand
TTAGGGGAAATACATGGTAAAGATGACGAAGAAAAGAAGGAGGATCATAAATTAAAAGTTTTACCGGAAATAAAATCTATTCACATAAGCAATGTCAGTTTTCAGTATGAAGGACCTCGTTCTCCAAAAGTTTTGGAAAATATAGATCTATTTATATCAGAAAATAAAACCACTGCAATTGTTGGCACCAGCGGCTCGGGTAAAACAACGTTAATCAAACTTTTGTTAGGCTTCTATTTCCCAATTGAGGGAAATATTCACATAGGGTATTCACATTTAGAGAATTTCAGTCAGAGTTGGTGGCGCGGACAATGTGGTGTTGTGATGCAGGATGGCTTTATTTTTTCCGATACAATAGCTAATAATATTGCCATTGAGGATGATATTATCGACCGAAAGAGATTGCTATATGCTGTTAAAGTGGCAAATATTCAGGATTTTATTGAAGGATTACCGCTGGGTTATAATACGAAAATTGGGAATGAAGGGGTTGGTATCAGCCAGGGACAGCGACAGAGAATCCTTATAGCCAGGGCTGTATACAGAAATCCCGAATTTATTTTTTTCGATGAGGCGACAAATGCGCTGGATGCCAATAATGAAAAAGTAATACTCGAAAACCTTGATCAATTTTTTAAAGGTAGGACCGTGGTTGTTGTTGCACATCGGCTTAGTACAGTGAAAAATGCCGATCAAATCGTAGTGCTGGAAAAAGGCAGGATTGTAGAAGCCGGTAAACATATTGAGCTTGTCGATAAAAAGCAGCAGTATTATAACCTTGTTAAGAACCAATTGGAACTGGGAGCATAAAAGTATGAACCATCCCCTGAACTGTACCATTGAAAATGAAGAATTGGAAAATCTTGAACTTCGATCGGAGGAAGTCCAGGAAATTATTGGAGCCACTCCGTCGAGAATACTTCGTTATGGCTCGGTCTCTCTCATGTTTTTTATTATTTGTCTGCTTACCGGAAGTTATTTTTTTAAGTACCCTGATACTATCTGTGGAAAGTTCTATATTTCTTCTTCTAACCCGCCGGTTTATCTCAAAGTGTGGCAAAACAGCCGGATCGAAAAATTGCTGTTTAATGATGGAGACACGGTGTTACAAGATGATGTAATCGCCTCAATAGAAAACACTGCTAATTATAACGACGTATTGTTACTTGAAAATTGGCTGTCGGATTCGTTCTCACTTGATGATCCGCTTGAATGTTTATTGAAACTGAAACTCGGAGAACTTCAGGATAATTATGCCGAATGGCAGAAACAGCTTAAAGTATATTTTGATTTTCTTTCACAGGATTTCCAGTCAAAGGAATTCGTTACTCAGGAAGAAAGGAAATCCTATTATAAAAAGTATCTGAATAGTCTGCGTGAAAAACTTCAGTTAAAAAACAGGGAGAATAGATTGATCCATACGGAATATAAAAGAGACTCGTTGCTATTCCTGCAAGGAGTAATTGCTTCATCAGACCTTAGTAAAGCCGAACAAAACTATGTACAATCATCCCAATCGGAAAAAGATTTATCTGCGCAGATCACGGCTATTGAATTGGAATTAAATAATTTGGAAACAGCTTCTATTGAATTACGAAAAGCCTGTTACGAAAAGAAAAGAGACTACATTTATGCTATTGAAGAGAATCGTGAAAAATTACTTGCAGCGATTGCTGTTTGGAAGAAACAAAATTTGCTGACAAGTCCGATTAAAGGAATAGTATCCTTAGCAGCAATCTGGGAGGAAAATCAACTGGTAGTTACAGGACAAACCGTATGCACCATTGTACCATTGAAAAAAAATTCAACCATTGGTAAATTAATCCTTCCTATCCAAAATGCTGGGAAGATAAAATTGGGTCAACAGGTTAACCTGAAGTTCACAAATTATCCATACAGGGAATATGGCATGATTATTACGAATCTAACGCAAATATCAGTGGTACCTGACTCGATATATATTGCATCCGTTGATTTACCCGATACTTTGATAACAAACTACGGAATTCAAATACCTTTTAGCCAGAATTTGCAAGGTGCGTCCGAAATAATAACTGAGAGCCGGAGTTTGCTCGAACGAATCGTATTACCTATAAAAGCTGTTGCTAAAGAACGAATGTAATGTAATTTAAGAAGTAATACCCAGTCGCTTAAATACACTTTCCTTAAACGTTAACCCTACTGGGATCTCTTTTACTCCATTTTTTGCCTTGATTATTAACTCATTTCCTCTTATGGATTGGACTTTATCAATAGCAATAATGAATGACTTATGAACTCGAATAAATTGATTGCCGGGCAATAGCTCCAGTATGGCATTCATCGATTTATATAAGGTTTTGTTATATTCCTTTGTAGCGATAGTAATGTAATTTCCCGCGCCTTCTATATGGAGAATATCCTCAAAGTTGATTTTTATTTTTTCTCCGTTGCAGTCCGCAAAAAAGAACCCCGGTTTATCTGCTGGTGTATTTTGCTTGTCCAGTTCATCAATGATCCGGTCGACACATTGCTTAAAACGACTATACGTAATAGGTTTTAACAAATAATCGGCTACCCCGTGCTCAAAACCTGACAGGGCATATTCCGAGTGGCCTGTGGTAAAAACAATTTTGGGCATATTATTTCCCCATTTTGCTTTTAGATTTGCAGTAAATTCAATTCCGGTTATGCCAGGCATTTCAATGTCAAGAAAAATAATGTCCGGTTTGTTCTTATCCAAAAATGTTAGTGCAGCTATTGAATCGGTTGTCATAAACTCAATGTTCATCTCTGGAATTTTCATGACATGGTCTCGTATCAAGTCAACCGCTTCTGTCTGGTCATCTACAATAATGCAGGTATACATGAGTCTGAATAGGTTTGGGACACCTCTTTCTGATTAATTTTTAAAAATCATTATATATAAAAACATGATTGAAGTTTAATGTAACTTAACATTTCATTTTTGTATAATAATTTTAAAAATACCTGTTTTTATTATCTGGCATTTATTTCTTGCCGGTTAATGTCATTTTTTAATAGTCAGGTAACTTTCTAACTGGAAATCCGGTTTACCCAATTGCCAGAATAGAAACGAATATACCTCGGCATCAGAAGGATAACTAAAGTGGCCTTGATCTTCGATACGAAACAATATTATGTTCTCCCTATTGCTAACCTCTTGCATCCTGGCTACCGCTTTAGCCGGTTGCCAGGGAGGAACCCTTGAATCGTTCAATCCGGCTGTGAATAAAACGGATGGGTAGTAAATACCTTGCCGGATGTGGTGGTAAGTATCCATTTCAAATAAATATTGAGATTCGAGCGAATCTTTTACTGTACCAAATTCGGATACTTGTGGATTAAATGTGTTTTCCTGTCGTATGGTATTACAAACCCCTGAATAAATAACAGCGGCTTTAAAAAGATCGGGTCGTTCAGTAATAGCGCGGCCTATTGTTATACCACCGGCACTATAACCAACAGTGGCTAATTTTTGAGACGAAGTATATTTATTCTTAACCATATATTCTGCACAAGCTATTAAATCTTTCCAACTATTAGGTTTTGTAGCCTTTAAGCCCCCTTTATGCCAATCATTTCCGTTTTCAAAACCACCCCTTACATGTGCAACAGCATAAATCCCACCATGGTTAAACCATATCAGGCGGTTTCTGAAAAATATTGGTTTCATAGAAATTCCGAAAGCCCCGTAAGCTTCAATTATTGCCGGGTTCGTACCATCGAACTTTATACCTTTTTTATAAACGATTGAAAGAGGCACCATAATTCCATCGTACGAAGGCACTTCAATTTCTTCCTCTATTAAGTCCAGAGGAGGATCTAAGTACTGATATTCGGGAAAAATATTGGTTCGGGTCACTTTATTGTTTTCGTCACAAATATAGCCCCCCATAGGTTTATCATATCGCTCCAACGTAAAAAATAAATAATCGGAAGCTTGATACGATGATGCTATACTAAAAAAAGGAACCAGACTAATTCCTCCCAAAAAAGGTAAAGGTATATTCAGAGTTACGAAATTTTCAGGATTTACCTTGACCAGCTTGTTTAAGCCCTTCTCTATGGTAGTAACATAGAGGGTGTTATGGGTAAGAATTAAATCATCCAATGCGAAACCTGATGCTTCACACACCACCGTCCGTGTGGTATCGGGTAGCTTCATGCTGATTAATTGTCCGTTTGGATTATTTCTATATGAAATACCAAAAAACCGATCATTATACATAACGTTGCTGCCCATTTTGTCCTTTACTCCACATATTTTTGTCCAGACAATAGTTTCTGCCGGTTTTGCCAACAAATCCTTCAGTTGTTGATAGTATATTACATAGTATGAATCCTTCACAATATTTATCAGAACCTTATCTGAAGAAGGGAAGACAAAAAGTCTTGGCCAGCTAATCTTCTCTAAGCCTAAATCTTTATTTAACAACCTGGAAAATACTTCCCTGTCATTCTTTGGGTTGTTATAAAGCTTATGGAGCATGACTCTGGCATCTTCATAAAATGTATTTTTATCTTCTTCCGTTATAATATCTTTGTCACGCATATAAAAAAATCCTGTACCATCCGGTAACCATTGAATATTTCCGCCAAGAGAATAATCTATTTTTTCGGGTAATAATTCTTTTTTTACTGCATCAATTATAAGTATACTGGCCTTTTCACTACCGTTTGGTGATATTCCGAAAGCAATGTAATGTCCATCACGGGACGGTTCAAAATAATTGATATAATAAACACAACTATCTCTTTCATTAAATTCTTTTGTATTAAATAATTCAAAAGGCTCTCTGTTAATATCTTCGGAATACCCCAATCTTACAATGTCAGAAGAGTCGTTATAATATCCAAAGGTGTAAAAAATACGATTACCAGCGATCCTTGGAACATCAACCCATTTATTTTTGATTTTCTGCATTTTTCTGATTTCACTTTCAAGGCTGTCGCAGTTGGTTATAGAATGGATGATGGTATCGTATAATACATTTTGGCCTTTCATCCAGGTCTTTACCTTTTCGTTTTCTAAATCTTCTAGGTTTCGAAAGGGATCAATTACCTTTTTGCCAAAATAGTAATTAATAGCGGTATCGGCCTTTAAGGACGGATATCGCCAATTACTTATTGTTTTGTCTGTTTGTGGAAAAATCCATTGTATATTTATAGCAAGAATCAATAAAAGATTAAGAAAGCATTTCACAGTTATAATGATTTAATAATGAGTTCAATATTTATGCTTTACAATATTATGTTTGTCTAACCAAACCTGTCAACTCATTGAGAGCTAACAGGTTTGTTAAAAGTGTTAAAGTATTATCCTCAATGACTTTGTCCACTTGTACCTTGTCCACCTGAACCATGTCCAATTGGATTACTACCGTGATCAACTCCTCCCCCTCCCCCTCTGATTTTAAAAAGTTGAGAAGGTGTTAAAACTCGAGTGCGAGTGCAATTACATTTTTGGACTTTTTTTTTCATAGCTGTAGGATTTAAAATTTTGCTAAATATATAATTTTTGCATTAATTCAATACAAAGAAATAAAGTATTCACATAAACCAAAAAAAAATTTACATTGGCAAAACATATGATCATA
>CAZQCO010000133.1:0-5682 GCA_964592225.1 uncultured Bacteroidales bacterium | reverse complement strand
TCAATGGTGTTTAACAGTATCTCACGCATTTTATCGGAACAGGTATCAATAACGACCTGCTTTTCGTCACGTGTAGCCGGTTCAATGTCGGTACGCCAGGTATCATAATACGTACACAGTGAGATTATACCATATTGGATTCCAAGCTCATGCGCCAATATTGCTTCAGGCGCCGTGGTGGTATTAACAACATCGGCCCCCCATTTACGGAAAAGATTCGATTCGGCACGGGTTGATTGTCTGGGGCCGTCGACAGCCAGAACAGTGCCTTTTGTATGAACCGTATAGCCTTTCAGAACTGCTGCTTCAATCAGAATATCACGAATTTCGTCTGAGAACGGTTTATTAAATGCCGAATGGTTCAGTTGAGCAAGTGGTATTTTATCTGTGAATGTCAGTTCGCGATGAGCAGTAAGGTCAATAAACTGATCGAAAATAACAAATTCCCCTGTCGCAATCTCCTCCTGAAGACTCCCGCATACCGATGTAGCCAGAATATGGGAACACTCCAATTCATGAAAAACGAAAATATTGGCCTTATAGTTAACCAGAAATGCAGGTATTTCACCATCTTTCCCATTACGGTATAAAACAGCAACTTCCTTTCCTCTGATTTTACCGGTTATTAATTTGGTTGTAAGTTTTCCATAAGGGGTATCCGGAAAATGTTCCTTTGCTCCGGCAATTTCATCACTAATTTCTACTCCGTGTTCTAGTATTATTCCAATTTTACTCATCATCAGGTTATTTGCAAACTATTAATATTATAAGGAATATGGTGATATTATTGCTGGTTTCATCTTCGTGAGATACCTTTATCGTTTTATATGCCTTTCGCTAAAATAATGAAAATATCAAAGTCCGTAAATATCGATTTTAACACAATTACAACTATTATTTTCGATTGGGGCGGAGTAATTACAAATATACTCCCCGAAGCAACAATCAATGCCTTTGCCGAATTGGGACATAAGTCCTTCGCAAAATATTTCGATGCCGCACTCAACGATGATTTGTTCTTACGGTTCGAGAAGGGTCAAGTCCGCGATGAAGAAATATATGCCAGACTCAGGTCAGATATTGGGAAACCAGTTCCGATAGAAAAATTGAAGCATGCTTTATGCGCCATGTTACTCGACACCCCTGCCATCCGACTCAAAATACTTAAAAAACTAAGTAATAAATTCAGACTGATTTTACTGAGTAATACAAATTCAATTCATTCCAAATACTATAATAATTATCTGCTGCAGAAACATAAAATCGATTTTCGGGGCTTATTTGACAAAGTATATTACTCCCATGAATTAGGCATGCGAAAACCCGACCTGGAAATCTTCAGGTACGTTATTACCGATGCCGGCCTGGATGGGGGAAAAACCCTTTTTATCGATGATACTGAAATAAATATCCGGGTTGCACGTTCACTGAATATACAATGTATACACCTGAACAATGATGCCACTATTGAAGATATATTCTCCGATCAGAAAAGTATCTAAGCTTAGAAAAAATGTAATTGGATCAGCAACAAGAAATAGTAAATAAAATTCCTTAAATTGGCTCTCTGAAGTTAAACCAAATGACAATGAAAATCAAAGCTACACTAACCTGCATTATTCTGGCATTGGGCTTATCTGTTTCAGCTCAACCGGTGAAACAACCCGTGCTGATTACATTGAAAAACGGAGAATCATTGGAAGCAATCCATTTTGGCCAATTGAAGTGCGGTAAAGAAATTTATTCGAATAATTATATTATAATGCGTGGCAAATATATGGACAGTGTTACCGAAATAAAAGATTACTCAGAAATTGAGAAAATTGTTCCTGAAGGATATTCTGAAGGCCCTGTGGCATCAGTGGGTAATGAACAGGGTACTCTAAGGATAATTAAAAAGAATGGCGTGTCGGTTACACTTGAAGAAGCCGAACTGGTTATGTCATGTTACGGGCCGGGCGATAAATACAACGAGCTGATTGTACAAATAATGAATCCGCTCACAAACCAGCCTTCGGAACAATCCGTTGAAGTCCGGAATATACAGTCGATAATATTCAAATAGAAATATAAGTATTATGAATTTAACGGAGACTCGGGATCGATCCAGTCTCCGTTTTCTTTTATAAGTTGTATCAGTTCATTTACCGCTTCCTCGCTGGGGATATTTTTCTTTACCGTGTTTTTCCCTTTATATAATGTGATCTTCCCTTTCCCCGATCCAACATATCCATAGTCTGCATCAGCCATCTCACCCGGGCCATTTACAATACATCCCATTATACCGATTTTAAGTCCCTTTAAATGTGAAGTACGTTCCCGAATTTTTCGTGTTGTTGATTGTATATCGAACAGGGTGCGCCCGCACGACGGACATGAAATATATTCGGTCTTCGATATGCGCACGCG
Source organism: uncultured Bacteroidales bacterium (assembly GCA_964592225.1). Classification (GTDB taxonomy): domain Bacteria; phylum Bacteroidota; class Bacteroidia; order Bacteroidales; family UBA10428; genus UBA10428. Next base: position 3,273 of record CAZQCO010000133.1, on the reverse strand, counting down.
ACTGGCTTGTAAAATACCATAAGCAGTGGACACTATTTCTGAATTATTTAGCGATCCTGTATTTTCAAGCCAGATACCATCACCAAGTCCGTCAATAAATAATCCTCCCAGTTCAGCTGAAACTTTAAGCTGAAAATCTTCTTTATCTTTTTCGGTGCAGGTCAACCTGAAAACCACAGGATTTTTGGCCCCCCCATTCATTAACCTGAAAACGGCCGCACGTAAATCGGCATATCCGTTTGTATTGTTGGTATTCAAAACCAGAATTATGTTGGGATACTTACCTATATATTCAATATTTTCAGGAGTCAGATCTGAGGCAAAAATATGTAATAATCCGGCAGCACTTTTTAATAAATCTCCTGAATGAGCTTGCTTCCACCAGTACTGAAGTAACAGTTTAGTATTTTTTTCACTCTCTGTTTTTACCGGTGAAGTTACTGACAGATATTTTTCAGCTGGTAAGGGAAGATTTTCCGGCCAGGAGTCGCAGGAAATAATATCAGGAGATGTATCAGAAAATTTCCATCCTGTACGATTGGAATATATCCATCCCATCTCTTTCAGTTTTTCAATAGTTACTTTACCTTTTATCGCACCAATCACAACCGGTAAGTTGCTGCCGCCGATACCAGCAATAAAATTCGATTCGCGCTTTTTATAGGCATAGGGATCGATGGGATAACTTTCAAATGGAGGAATGGAGGTATGTCCCTTTCGTTGTCCCACATATTGCACTAACTTTTTAGCCACCGGAATTTCAGCTTCCGGATCTTCGGTAAGTGATACCCTGATAGTATCGCCAATTCCGTCGGCAAGTAAGGTTCCAATTCCAACTGCTGATTTTATGCGCCCGTCTTCCCCCTCACCAGCTTCGGTTACGCCCAGATGTAACGGAAAGTACATTTTTTCATTTTCCATCATTTTTATCAGTAAACGTGTGGCATATACCATCACACGGGTATTGCTGGATTTCATCGATACTACAACGTCATTAAAATTGACTTCAGCACAGATCCTTAAAAATTCCATGGCTGATTCTGCCATTCCTTTGGGAGTATCGCCATAACGATTGACAATCCGTTCGGACAATGAACCGTGATTAGTCCCGATACGTAGCGTTGTATTGTGCTTACGGCATACCTCAATCAATTCGAGAAATTTCTCTCTTAAAGCCATCCATTCCGAATTATACTCATCAGCAGAAAAACCGGCTCCTGCAGCTATCTTTTTATTAGTAAAATTTCCAGGATTAATACGTACCTTCTCAACCAGGGAAGCTGAAATGATAGCTAATCGGGGATTGAAATGGATATCAGCAATAACCGGAACCCCGCAGTTATTTTTCCTCAGCTCTTTCATAATTTCACTGAGGCTTTCCGTATCCTTTAACGATGGAATGGTAAGCCTGACATAATCTGCACCTGCTTTATAAATCCTTTGTATCTGCCCGACAGTTGCCATAATGTCAGAAGTTAAAGTATTCGTCATAGATTGTATCCGAATGGGAAATTCACTTCCTGTCGGCACATCCCCTATACTAACCTGATTTGTTTTTCTGCGATGATATGTATTGAAGTCGGTACAATATGCCGGATCCATAGTTTGTAAAATAAAGTAGTCCTGATAAATACGCCAGGGGCAGTAAAGTTAGTAACTTGATTCCAACAATTCCCACAGGGCATATATTTTCTTTACGGAAACCAAATTGCACACTAGAGTGTTCGATTTTTTAAATCGTCAGATGCTTAGTTGAAGCTTATTTATCTATACTTTGCTGCAGTCTTTCCAATTGTTTTGTAGAAATATTCAGATAGGATGCCATTATATCAACCGGTATGTGTTGGATAAACGACTTATATTTATCATGAAATATTTCGTAACGCGATGTGGGATTATAGACATGTAGTCCTGCATCATGTAATTCACGATTTACAACCCATTCCCTGTCGATAAGTGATCTTAAAAATAATTGTATTGAAGTACTTGTCCTGGACAGTGCCAGTAAATCAGAATATTTTGCATGAAAGATCGTTGCTTCTGTAATTGCCTGAAAAGTCATAAATGAGGGTTTTCGGTATACAAATGAGGGTAAAGGCATAGCAAACATTCCCGGAACAAAAATTCCCCGGATTATCTTATTTCCCTGTAAATTAGTATAGTATGAATAAACAATTCCACTTTCAATAAATGCCAGATACAATGGATATTCACCGGCACGCAGTAGAAATTCATCGGGTTGCAGGCTGCTAATAGTAAATGATTTTAATAATGCCGAAAGCGATTTCTCATTCAGTGAAGATGAAAGAAGAATTATCTTCCGTAAATTCTCCAAAGATGCTTCGGGATCCATATAAAAAATTTTAGGCCGATTATTGTCCTAAATTATAAAAGATTGGATAAATAAAATTGTAACGGGAAGAGCAATTAACAGATGTGATCTTTATCTGGTAAAATAGTACAATATAAGTTAGGGATTAAGAATTTTCGAGGCACGAAAAAAATAAGTACTGTCTGACGGTTAATAGGAATATTCAATTGAGAGAGCCTTATCCAATGAATCACGGCAGATTTCATCTTTGATGATGTAACTTCTTGCACCTGCTTCGATCATCTGCACAACATATTTCATTTCGGAATGGAACGATACTGCTATGACTACAAGATTTCGATACCTGGTGGTAGCTTCACGGGTTGCATCAATACCATTGATCTTGGGCATGTTAATATCCATAAAGACCATATCGTATATTTTATGACTAAGTTCATTAAGGCATTCTTCTCCGTCTTTTACAGTGATAATATCTTCGATGCGATCCTGAAATGAATCTACTAACATGAATTTAAGGGCTTTTGCGAAGTGAGGATTGTCATCAGCTATTAAAACTTTTTGCTTCTTCATTAAGTGGTTATTATTGAATTTGTTTAAAAGCACATTCCCTCAATTCATCAAATCCATTCACATAACAAAAGTAAAATTACATCTCACTCCGGTAAAGAGAGAAAATACGCAAAAAAAGGGATAAGTTACTCAAATAAGACTACGTATTTACCGACAAACACAGGAGATGATCTGTATTCAGGATGTCAGTACTCAGCTTCATCAGTGCAAGGTTCAAAGAATAATCGTGTTCAGGCAATTATCAAAGTGCATAAAAAAAGAAGCAGGGCAACATATGGAATGTTACCCTGCCGTCTACCTAAATCCAACCAAACCCTACATCAAATATTAACCATGAAACAACCTATATGACTACTTTAAAACTTTAATAT
>CAZQCO010000132.1:0-5826 GCA_964592225.1 uncultured Bacteroidales bacterium | reverse complement strand
TAATCCCGAATTAATCATTAGAAGTCATGAAAATGACGAACTAATGATTCCATGAGGGTAATCCCGCTGTAGAATTTGTATGAAGCATATTTATAATTGCTGAATTACAAATTCTTATGCGATTATGCATTTTTAATGCGTAATTTGGGATAATACCAGATTTAATATCTGAATAGAGCTTCCTTTCTGTTAGCATCTAGTCCCTGTCTTTTATTTACAGTAATAATCAAAGATTCCCGGTCTTTTTTACTTTTCTTTATAAAATAATAAAAAACCATTCTAGTTTCGAATGGCCTTTAAGATGTGACTCCGGAGGGGCTCGAACCCTCGACCCGCAGATTAAGAGTCTGCTGCTCTACCAACTGAGCTACGAAGCCGGAAAGTGCAAAAATAGAAAAAAGTTCTAATTTAGAAAGTACTCTCTTTGCAGCAAAAGAGGCTGTCTCAAAAATCAAAATTATGTAATAACTTGATCTGGTTTCTCAGTGTAACTCGTTTAAAATTCTCCGTGGACCTCTGTGTTTTAATTATTTAAGAATTTTACCACAGAGAAACACAGAGCAGACTCAGAGTGACACAGAGGCTTTTGAGACAGCCTCCTCTCCTTAATTATCTGTCCGTTATTTTGATGTATTCTTTATAACCGAAGTTGCAGAAGCAATTATTCCGGCAATATCTGAAAGATCGGAAGGAATAATCATGGTATTATTTGTTGTGGCAAGTTTTCCAAATTCTGTAAGGTATTGTTCGGCTATTCTCAGGTTGACAGCATCCGATCCGTTTTTGTCTCCGATTGCAAGAGCTATCTGTCTGATTCCACTTGCTGTTGCCGATGCCACACGTTCAATTTCGGATCCTTTTCCTTCAGCTTCATTAATACGGCGTTGCATTTCTCCTTCGGAACGTTTTATAAGTTCCTGCTTCTCTCCTTCAGCAACATTTATTTTTGCCTGTTTCTGTCCCTCCGATTCTGCTATCATAGCACGTTTTTCCCTTTCGGCACGCATTTGTTTCTCCATAGCATCTTTAATGCTCTGTGGTGGTGTAATATTCTTTACTTCGTAGCGGCTAACCTTAACTCCCCACGGATCGCTAGCTTTGTCTACCGCATCGACAATAGAAGTATTAATAGTTTCGCGCTCTTCAAAAGTTCTGTCCAGTTCAAGCTTTCCAATAACACTACGCATGGTAGTTTGAGCAATCTGAATAGAAGCAAAGCGGTAATCATCGATACCGTAAGAAGCTTTCTGAGGATCGATAACCTGCAAATATAAAATACCGTCAACTTCAACAGCTATATTATCTTTAGTAATACAAGTCTGCGAAGCTACATCGATAGCTTGTTCTTTCAAGGTATGTTTATAACGGATTTTATCGAAAAAAGGAATTAAAATATTTAATCCTGCCAGAAGAGTTGAATGGTATTTCCCTAATCGTTCCACAATGAAGGCTGAGCGTTGCGGAATAATTTTAATGGTTGAGAGAAAAAGAATAATTACCAGGATTGAAAGTCCAATTACTAAAACAGTGGAGGAATTCATAGTTCTATGATTTTAAGTTAGTATTGTATTTTAGATTTTTTTTACTATCAGAGTAATACTTTCCCTTTCGATTATTTTTACCCGTTCGCCTTTTGCTATTGTTTCATCCGACATAGCGGACCATTGAGTTCCCTTGAAGTTCACTTTTCCTGAAACACCAGGTTTAAGTTCAGTTTCTGTAATGGCGGTTTTACCAATAAATTCTTCTTCAAGACTTGCCTTATTGGAATCATCCTGCCTGAAAAATTTATCTTTTAAAAATTTCCTGAGCAACAGCAGAGTAGCAACGGAAGTTATTATAAATATGAGTAGTTGAAGTGTCAGACTCATATCGAACAGCACCAGACAAAGTGCAACAATCCAGGCTCCTAATCCAAAAAAAAATATTATCAACCCGGGTACGGCAAGTTCAAGCAGGAGTAATACTACACCAACAAGAAACCAAATTACAGGAGGAGTGAGTAAGTCTTTCATAAAATTTCAGAATTATAGTTTGTTTTCATCCGATTAAATGTACTATTTTTTTTAATGTCCCTAATTATTTAATAAAAATAGGAAATTCTTATCATCAGAGAATTCATCCAATGAACTTAATAGAACGAACGTAATAGTGATAACCTTCATTAATAGCTTCAATATCTTGCTTTTTTTTACTATATTCAATCCAAATTTTGAAGATACCCTGAAATATGAAACGAATTTTCTACATCCTGCTTTTGCCAGCTTTGGTTGTAATCCCTAATTATGCTCAAATACCTGACAATCCCGTTAAGAAAGTCTATCGCTCCGAAGAAAACAAATTATACATCAATAAAGATTTGGGAGTATATATTTGGCTTTCTACTTCACCCGACGCTGATTCTGAAAAGCACAGGCTTATCAGTGATACCTCAAAGAGGTATACTAATCCCATGTACTTCGATACGGAAGGTTATAACACTATTCGCTCTCCGTCGGAAGTGGATACCTCAACAAGGAGAGTTATTTACCCATTGCACGACATTATTTTTGAAGTATATTCCGACGGGCGTCCGCCTGTGAGTAAGGCAGTTTATCATTATACTACAACAAAATATATTGATGGTAAAAAATATTATGACAGTAACCTGAAAATAGACCTTCAGAGTTATGATGCCGTTTCAGGAGTCGAGACCATCTGGTATAATCTCAATGGTGATAAATTCATCGTCTACTCAGGAACATTAACTTCATTCAGGGAAGGTGAAAATATACTTAAATTTTATGCCGTCGATGAAGTTGGGAACGTTGAAGAAATTCATGAGGAGTTTTTTTTTATCGATAAAGTACCTCCAAAAACCTATTACGAGATCGAAGGGAAAACAAATGAAAAGTACGTTTCGGCCAATGCTGTGATTAAACTTAAAAGCGACGATAACCTTTCGGGTGTTAGTTCTATTTATTATAGGATTAATAATGGCAACTTTATACACTATAAAAATCCCATACCTGTCACATTACTCTCAAACGATCAGGCTACCATAAGCTTTTATTCGGAAGATAATTTGGGTAACAAAGAGGCAGTTCAGACCATTGGAGGAAGAGATAACAGTATTAAAGTAGAAGGAGATCCATCGGGACAAAATGTTGTATTTGAATTTTATGTAGACAAGGACCCGCCTGATGTCTCCCTTGAAGTTAATTCAGATATGTATAAGGGTAACTATTCTTATATTTCGCCAAGGTCAAGTTTTTCTATTACTGCCGAAGATACAAAATCGGGAGTAGATAAAATTCATTACAGCATTAATACCAGTCGTATCGAAACTGAATACAAAACCCCTTTTAATATAGAAAATAAAGGTTTGCAATATATACGCATAGAGGCTGTCGATTATGTAGGAAACCGTTCGCCCACGGTTTTAAAAACCTTTTATTGTGATCCCGATCCTCCCAAATCGATCCTGACCATTGGTAGCCCTAAATTTCTTTCACGCGATACCCTCTTCGTCTCGACAAAAACCTCGTTTACCATAATCAGTAAAGATGAAAGAGCGGGTGTTGCATCCATCAAATATTCAATTAATAATTCAGCTGAAATTGAATATAAAAATAGCTTTAACCTTGAAAAAAATGGCACTTCTGTTTTAAAATACCAGGCAACCGACAGGGTCAATAATCCTGAAGAACAAAATGTAACTGAAGTATTTGTTGATAATGAATCGCCGGTAGTACATTATCATTTCAGTGTTGAATCAATTGGTAATAAAATTGTTCGTGATGAGAATTATACAATTTATCCATCCAATGTAATGCTTTATATAGCTGCTACTGATAAATACTCAGGTGGAGAAAAGATAGAATATTCTATAAACGGAGGTAGTCTCCAAACAATTAATCCTGTAAAATCTTTACAGTCTGGTAATTATTTAATTGAAGTTAGTGCATATGATGTTTTAGGAAATAAAACTATAAAGGAAATTAAATTTTCGGTTGAAGAATGAGCATACGACCAGTACTGATTTTTCTATTCTTTTTTTTTATGACCGGGCTTTTAAAATTACAGGCCCAGGAAGAAAAATATATTGGTTTATTTGTTTATAATTTCACGAAATATTTCGACTGGCCGGAGGTTGCAAAGACCGGCAATTTCAGAATACAAGTACTGGGGCATCAGTCGGTTGCTGATGAACTGGCAAGGATTACGAGCGGTAAAAAAATCGGTGCTCAAAATATCCTTGTAGAGAATGTCAAAACTGTCGCTGAAATTAATAAATGTCAGATGGTTTTTATAGGACACTGGCATAGTAAATATCTCCCTGAAATATTATCAACTCTGGATAATTATCCAACTCTGATTATAACTGAAATGGAAGGCATGCTCGATAACGGTTCAGCCATTAATTTTATTATTCGCGATGGTACCATAAAATTTGAACTGAAAACCTCGAACGTTACTTCACATCAACTCAAGGCTGATCAACGTATCCGTGAACTTGCCTATAGGGTTGTTGAATGATTCGGAAACAGTTAATCAATCCTTTCAAAACCTGTAAAACTCCTTAAAACCTTAGGTATAATAATTCCATCGGCAGTCTGATTGTTTTCGAGAAGGGCTGCAACAATGCGCGGTAGTGCAAGGGCACTCCCGTTAAGGGTGTGTGCCAGCATAGTTTTCTTTGTCACCGGATCACGAAAACGAAGTTTCAACCTGTTGGCCTGAAACGATTCAAAGTTGGATACTGAGCTAACCTCAAGCCATCGTTTCTGAGCTGCTGAAAAGACTTCGAAATCATAGGTAAGGGCTGAAGTAAAACCCATATCACCTCCACACAATTGCATAATACGGTATGGTAATTCAAGTTTAACTAATAATCCTTCCACATGAGTAACCATTTCATCCAATGCCGCATAAGAGTTATCGGGATGCCGAATTTGCACAATCTCTACCTTATCAAACTGATGTAAACGGTTTAATCCGCGAACATCCTTCCCGTAGGAACCCGCTTCCCTGCGGAAACAAGGAGTGTAGGCCGTGTTTTTTACAGGAAAATCAGATAATTCAAGAATCCTGTCGCGATAGATATTCGTTACAGGAACTTCGGCTGTTGGAATCAGGTAAAAATTATCTTCGATAATATGGTACATCTGCCCTTCTTTATCGGGTAATTGTCCTGTACCAAAGCCGGAGGCTTCATTAACAACGAGCGGAGGTAAAATTTCCTTATAACCGGCTTTCTGATTTTCATCCAGAAAGAAGTTAATGAGGGCCCGTTGCAGTTTTGCTCCTTTCCCTAGGTAAACAGGAAATCCGGAACCTGTAAGCTTATTGCCCAATTCAAAATCGATAGTATTATATTTTGCTGCCAGTTCCCAGTGAGGCAATGCATCCTTTGATAGCGAAGGCATTTTACCTCCGGAGCGAATCTCCTTATTAAATTCGGAGGAATGACCTTCGGGAACTGATTCGTGGGGCAGGTTAGGCATCTGAACCAGAAGTTCATCCAGCTGACTGGCAATGGTACTCATCAGGATATCTGCTTCTCTGATTTCTTCTTTGAGACTTCCTGTTAATTTCTTTGCCTCGTTTGCTTCATCATTCTTACCTTCCTTAAATAAAATCCCAATATTTTTCGAAATGGTATTAAGCTCATTTTGTTTTGAATTTACTTTATTCTGCAATTCCCGTCTCTTATTATCGAGCAACAAAACTTGCTCTACAATTTCCTTTGCATCAAAATGTATTACGCTCAGTCGTTCAATTACAAAATCGCTTTTCTCCCTGATAAGATTGATTGTTAGCATATATGAGGTTATTAATGAAATA
>CAZQCO010000131.1:0-5949 GCA_964592225.1 uncultured Bacteroidales bacterium | reverse complement strand
TCGTTATTGATACCTGTTCCGATAAAATGCGTGAGATACTGTTAAACACCATTGAGAAAATTTAATTACACGTCATATAATAAACTGACTGGAATTATTTGTCCCTAAAAATTGCTGAGAAAAATATATCTGTCTTGATCAATATGTCCAGCAGCAGACTTTCCATTCAGGTATTGTTTCCCTTTGTTAATGCTTACTATAAATATAAAAGCTCCATTTTTCAATGAAGCTTTATGTGGTCCCACTTGGGCTCGAACCAAGGACCCCCTGATTATGAGTCAGGTGCTCTGACCAGCTGAGCTATGGGACCGATACTTAATGAAAAATGTTGAATCAACAATTAAGAATGTCAGGTCTGTCACAAATTATTAATTCTTAATTTTTCATTATAAATTCCCTAATTAAAAGGGCTTGCAATATTAGTTATTTGTAAAGAATTATGCAATATTTTCGGGAAGTTCCGAATACATTGATGATTTCATATATACAGACTCATTATCAGATTCAATTTGGACTCTGGTTACAAATTATTAAATACATAATAAAACACTAATATTATTTCAACTATGCTAAATCTGACTATAAACGAACTTTATATTCCAATCGTTCAATAGAAAATATTTAAATTATTTTCAATTAAATCTTTCCCTGTTAATTGTAATGGATAAATGTTTCCTGAAGTGATAATTCGTATTGAATTAAAAAACCAGTGTATGAATGGGCGTGAAAAAAGCGTTGAAACTTCTTAACTGAACCCACTCTCACACTGGCTATTATGTGTTATTTCTCCTTACTAAATTACTTTACAAGGAAAAATATGAGAGCTCAAATATAATCAATTATAATATATGTTGTTTTCCAGGAGATATTGTATACTTTCTTCATCCAAAAATCTGGAAACATTAAAGTATTTATCGTCTCCTTCAATTCCAAAATACAACAGATAAGTGTCATCGAGAATTGTCTGATCAGTCGGGATCATCCAAAACTTGGAAAATTCATCTTCAATAACTCCAATGCCTTCAAACGTAATTTCTTTGCCGCCAATATTAAAGGTTTTTGAAAATCTCGGGAAATCGATTTCTTCAAAATCGTAACCACCCAGTAATTCATCCAGTGTCATATATTTGGTCTGTGAGAGGCCAACTAATATTAGTTTATCATTGACCTCACCCTTAACATAAAATCCCAAATCTTCCTTATCATCATACCAGCGCCAGTCGGAACTGGTACTTTTAAAGCTGATGGCTCCTTTAATAGTTCTTTCGTTAATTCCCTTTTTGGCGTAGGCGTAACTTTCGAATATTTTATAGGCAACCTCCGGATTCTGGAATAAATAATCCTGATCGGCGATTAATGTTATTTCATTAAAATTATTTCCTCCTTCAGGAATAAGAAGTGTAAACCGATCCCATCCTTTTTCTTTATGAGTAGCGGTTAAGATCTGGGCTTTATCACCTTCGATCCGCGTATCGTAAATCTTTATATTTTTATAATTGGGCTTAAAATAATTTTTAGCATAGAAATCTGCCAGTTTTGAAGCAGAAATTGTGATATCGTCATCCAAAGAATAGTAGTAAAATGAACCATACACTACTTCGTTTCTGTCAGAGAAAGAAAAAAACTTTTCATCCGGATCGTCACTGTCTGTATCGGAAAATGTCCAGCCTTCCGGTATCGATAGGGCACTTTGAAAGACAATTACCCTGTTATTATCTATAAATGTTTCGTCGTGATAATTGGTTAGATAAACAGAGCCATCTTGTCCATAAACAGAGATTGCACTAAAGGCCAGAAATATCAGACCCGAAATAATGCTTTTAAAATTTAAATACATAGTTCTATTTTTCATTTATCAGGATTTTAGGTGAGAATATTAATTTTCGCAAAGTAAAATAAATCTTCGGTAATTCAAAGTCAGCTCCAAGTTTATCAAATCAGAATTTTCAAAATACACTCATACTGTGGGATTTGGGATTAACTATTTTTTTACTTTTTATCCACATAATTGTCTTATTAAATCCTTCTTCAAGCGATTGTGGTTTATAGTTGAGTTCTTCTCCGGCTTTTTTACTTGAAAGTTTCCAATCATACAGATATTTTCTTGCCCATCCGGGAGTAAGTAGCGGGGGTATTCGAAAAATAACCGCAAAAAATTTCATTGTTGCAGCGAGGAACATTATAACTGCCACAGGAATTTTAAATAATGTATAGGATTTGCCTGTAATGTTGGATAGCCTGGTAAAAAAATCGGAATAAGAAACATTTTCTCCTCCAAGAATATAGCGTTCGCCCGGGCGACCGTTTTCCCGGGCAAGCAACATTCCCGTAACAACATCGTCGACATAAACATAGTTCCCAATGGATTGACCATTGCCGGGAAGAAACCGGAATTTTCCGGAAATGTATAAACTGATAAGCCGGGTTACACTGTTACTAGCAGACAATTCACCGGGTCCGAATACACGTGCAGGACAGACAATAGTGACATCGATCTTTGAGCTGTATTTTTCCATTATCATTTTATCAGCCAAATCCTTGGTTTGCTCATATTCCGAAAAATAGGGGACTGTCCTTTCTGAAGATTCATCTACCGGGAAAGTATTGGATGAGGGTCCAAAGACTCCGGCTGTTGAAGTAACAATGACTTTTTTAATTCTATGCTGGATAGCTGTTTCCAGCAAATTGACAGTTCCCTGATAGTTGATAATTTCGAATGTGTTCCTTTGCTTTGACCAGACTTTTGCATAAGCCGCCAGATGGAAAACATATTCACAATCCTTCATAGCAATATAAAGGCTATCGATGTCGGTGATGTCCCCCTTGAAAAAAATGATGTTCGGGTGTTGCATATCGACAGTTTTTTTATCGGAGCGGAAAAGTGCATGAACAATAGCACCTTGTTCAGCAAGTTTTCGCGAAAGATGTTTACCAATAAATCCCGTGGCTCCGGTTACTAATACTTTCATTGGGGATTTCAGGTTAAATCGTATCCGGAAAGATATACCGGATTATTATAAAAAGATCGTTTTTCTTCATCTGTGAAATTGACAAATTTTGCCATCACAACACCATGTGCATTTCCGAATAATTTATTAAGAATCCCCAAACTTTTATTCTGTTCCATCCTGAGGCGCAGTGGATCCTCATTATCGATATAGATCAGGGCTGCATATACTTTTGTAATGGCACAAACCGAACGAAATAAAACAGGAAGCAAATGATCCGATCCCTGCCTGCAATACAGGGTATCGAAGGTCAGGAATGTGAAACGTCCGGGCTTGATAAGACGTGAAAGTATGGGTATGTATGGAAGAATATTTTTCATAAAACCGCCCAATACACCTGGTAGTTCTTCAATTTTCCAGTTCGCAATCCGGGCCTGGATACCAGCAAGAATTTCATCCTTTTCCATTAGTACAAAATAGTTGGAAAGTAATTTTTCTTTTTCCAGGAAAAAGAAGGAATGTTTATAAAAGCTTGTTTGTAATAAGGCGGCAAGACGATCGTATCCGGAAGAAGAAATTCTGCTGACCCTGGTATCGGCGTGTGGAAAAAGTTTACTATAAGTGATCATAGTAAGATCCCGAATCTTATCGAAAAAAAATTCCGTGTAGTTCAACGATCGAAAATTACTTTCCTCGACATAGGCATAATAAATCTTTTTTTCAGGATCGGCCCGTTTATCTTTTAATAAAAAGGAAAAACTTTCGGCATGTTTTTTCATGCCTTCTTTCAGGAAAGAATTTCCCATACGGTGTATAGCTGAGGATCGACCTGGTGATTTCGCTTCTTTGACAGCATATTCAGGATTGAAGCTTACGTAACGAACATAATAGGTGTAGTAAGGAATACTCTTTAGGTAGGTTATCCTTTCGGCCAGAGCCATAACCGAGATAATCACACCATTTTTACGTAAAGGGAAGAAGTGAAGGGGTTTGATTTCTTCAACTTTTTGCAGGGCATCAAGCTGACGGTAACGAATACCTCCCGGATTTCCAAGGATAGTTTTTCCAATGGTTTCTTTTACATCGGGAAGAGCTTCCGGTTCGTGGGTGAGGGTTAATGATTTTAACTGCAGCAGAACGGTAGGTTTCATGCTAATAAAAATAATTAACTATAGTACAACTTTCTGAAATGAGATAATAATAGTGCTGATTGAGATCCCATAAATCCCTTTATTATTCAAAGGGAATTTTACCGGTCATATTATTGGATGTAAAAGTGATGAAAAGTATTGTATTACTCTGCATCTGTATCAAACACCGAAGCTTTCAGGGCATTTCTTCTAATGCCATATTCGGTCTCAAATATTTGCCGGCCCCACCAGGTGAGTTCGTTTTTACCCCGGAATTCAGCCATATCGAGCCATGCATTTTCTTTATTATTCCCGGTCCACATCCAGGGCATGTAACCGATTTGCAGTTCATGACATTTTCGGAGAATAACCGTATGGTCGACTCTGCATTTCAGGTTATTAAAGCCTTTATCGAAATCATAGCCAAATTCACCAACTATCAGCGGAATTGAGAGGTCATGGGTTTTTTGCAGTTCCTTGTTTATCTTCTCCGCATCGTTCCAGGAATGATACATGTGAACATCGAATAAGAGATTTTTTTCCGGATCGGATTCCAGTAACTCTTTCCCATATTTCTGTACGGCACTGATGTCCTGTCCCCAACCCGGAGCATCGATAACCAGGGTTGTTTTATAACCGGCATTGCGGAGTAAGGCAATAGCTTTCTGATAGCTCTCCTTCCAGTATTCTGCTGTTGTATTATGATCTCCCCATTCGTTAGCAATATTTATTAACAGGTATTTTTCATATTGCAGTAGTACTTTTTTCACAGCGGGTTGGGTAAAGTACGCCGCCATTTCAAGAAGCTTTTGAGTAGTTGTATCCCCGGTAGCATCATGAAGTTCGATCATGGGAATCATTTGCAGGGCCACGCAGTTTTTTATTACCTTTTTCAGTTGAGAAGGTTTATCTTTCGATTGCCAGACGATACGAACGCAATTAACATTCAGTTCGGCAAGCTGCGACAGCCATTTCATCGATTGTTCATAATGCCACGAGTGGGGGTTATTAACTCCCCTGATGACGAACTCATTTCCTTTTGCATCGAGCAATTTAGAGCCGGAAACAGTAAAAGTCTGAGCGTTCAGGACCTGCGATACGAATATGGAGGCCGCTATAAAACAAATACTAAAAAATATGGATTGTAATCTCATGAGTTCTTTATATTAATAGACAAGGCTTTATGAATATAACATTTTCAGCAATAATACTTAAAATATTTAGAATTGGTTAGCATAATTTAAGATTTGGACAGCCAATGGAGAAGTTATGGATGTTCAAGCCTGAAAGGGGCTTTTATCATAATACTTACATTTAATTATCTCAACTCATCATTTAAACTCCCACTTAAAATCCGGTTCATCGTTAAAAATCCTCATTGGGTAATGCAACTTTTCTATTCGTCGTCTTTCTTTTTACATAACAAGAAAAGCCCTTTAATTTTATCATAAAATTGAAAAAATAACAACCATGAAAAATTCAATCTTAACCTTGTTTCTGCTCTTGATTATGAAATCGTTATTTGCCAATGAGGGCGATTTTACTCAAACAATACGAGGAAGTGTACTTGATGCCGTTACCGGTTATCCGCTGATAGGGGCAACTGTTATTCTGATTGGTACAAATCCGCCAGTTGGCACTATTACTGATATGGAAGGATTTTTTGAATTGAAAAATGTTCCTGTCGGAAGACAAACGCTCGACGCAAGTTATATCGGATACCTTTCATGTAAAGTTGAAAACCTGCTGCTTACCAGTGCAAAAGAGGTAGTTGTTGAAATTCGGCTCGAGGAAAGTACTATCGAAATGGAAGAGGTAGTCGTTAAAGCTAACCGTAAAAAAGACGAAGCCCTTAATGAGATGGCCATGGT
>CAZQCO010000130.1:0-6230 GCA_964592225.1 uncultured Bacteroidales bacterium | reverse complement strand
GGCATTTAATATCCTGATAAGCACGACTTTATGTCCGTTTATGGATAGGTAATCAGTATGGCGAAATGTTTGTTGTTAGGGATCAATACTAAATAATGAGACTTATGAATTTGAATAATTTCACTATACAATCCCAGGAAGTCATTCAGACTGCTTTTCAGCTGGCCCAGGAATCAGGTAACCAGGCAGTAGAGACTGGTCATATGCTTAAATCCTTGCTGGCTAAAGACGATAGTATAGCCGTACACATCGTTGGAAAAGTGGGAGCTGATGCTACAATGATTAATACTATCCTTGATAAAGAATTAGCTTCATATCCCAAAGTATCGGGTGGGGAACCTTATTTATCAGTTGAATCTTCGAAAGTATTGCAAAATGCTCAGAATGCAGCTCAAAAGAAAAAAGATCAGTATGTTTCTGTGGAATATATCCTTCTTGGCATTATACAGGGGAATGACAGCATTGCCAAACTGCTGAAGGATAATGGGCTCAATGCGGCCAGAGTTCAAAAAACCATTGATGAATTAAGAAAAGGATCGACAGTGGATAGTCCTACTGCCGAAGAGACATATAACGCATTGAATCGCTATGCAATTAATCTGAACGATCTGGCCCAAACCGGAAAACTGGATCCGGTAATTGGTCGCGATGATGAAATCAGAAGGATACTGCAAATACTTTCACGACGTACAAAAAACAATCCGGTGCTTATTGGTGAACCGGGAGTCGGTAAAACGGCTATTGCTGAAGGATTGGCTCATAGAATAGTCTCCGGCGATGTACCTGAGAATCTGAAAACGAAACAGGTTTTTTCATTGGATATGGGTGCTTTGGTAGCAGGAGCAAAATACAAGGGCGAATTCGAAGAAAGGCTGAAGGCAGTTGTAAAAGAGGTTATTGGGGCCGAAGGAGAGGTGATCCTTTTTATCGATGAAATACATACTCTTGTAGGCGCTGGAAAATCGGAAGGTGCCATGGATGCCGCTAATATTTTGAAACCTGCTCTTGCCAGGGGTGAGTTAAAGGCCATTGGCGCAACCACTTATAATGAATACCAGAAATACTTTGAAAAGGATAAAGCGCTGGAGAGAAGGTTTCAGATCGTTATGGTTGACGAACCCGATTTACAAAGTGCTATTTCTATTCTCCGGGGTTTAAAGGAGAGATATGAAAATCATCATAAGGTTAGGATAAAGGATGAGGCTATTATAGCTGCCGTCGAATTGTCGAATCGTTACATAACCGAGCGGCATTTGCCCGATAAAGCTATCGACCTGATTGATGAAGCTGCCTCAAAAATGAGAATAGAAATAAATTCAGTTCCGGAGGAAATTGATGAAATTGATCGTAGAATCAGGCAGTTGGAGATAGAACGTGAGGCATTGAAAAGGGAGGGTGATAAGAATAAAATCGGTGAGTTGAGCGAACAGATAGCTAATCTTGTTGAGGAAAGGAATAGATTAAGAGCTGTGTGGCAGGCTGAGAAGTCATTGATCGATAAAATACAACGCAACAAATCGCTGATTGAAGAATACAGATTACAGGCAGAACAGGCTGAGCGGGCCGGCGATTATGGGAAGGTGGCCGAATTACGCTATGGTAAGATTAAAGAAGCGGAAGATAATATCGATAAATTCAATAAGGAGTTGGAGAAGAAGCAGGAAAACATGGTGTTAATCCGGGAAGAAGTATCTGCTGAAGATATTGCCGAAATTGTTTCACACTGGACAGGTATTCCCGTATCGAAAATGCTGGAAGGAGAGCGTGAAAAATTAGTTCATCTTGAGGATGAGTTGCATAAACAGGTTGTCGGCCAGAATGAAGCAGTTATGGCTGTTTCCGATGCCGTTCGCCGCAGCAGGGCAGGATTGCAGGATGAATCGAGACCTATAGGGTCGTTTATTTTTTTAGGTACAACAGGTGTTGGTAAAACCGAATTAGCAAAAGCACTTGCCGGGGTTTTATTTAACGATGAAAATTTAATGACCCGAATTGATATGTCAGAATATCAGGAACGTCATTCTGTTTCACGCCTTATTGGTGCTCCTCCGGGATATATCGGTTATGATGAAGGAGGGCAACTAACTGAAGCAGTGCGTCGAAAACCCTATTCTGTGGTTTTATTGGATGAAATAGAAAAAGCCCACGCCGATGTTTTTAATATTTTACTTCAGATACTGGACGAAGGTAGGCTTACTGACAATAAAGGAAGGATTGTGAATTTTAAAAACACGATCATTATCATGACTTCTAATATTGGTTCCCATTTGATACAGGAACGCCTGGAAAATTCTGAAAATAAAGATCGCATAAAAATGCTCGAAGAACTCAGAAAAGATTTAATGGAACTTATGCGCAAAACAATTCGGCCGGAATTTCTCAACCGGATTGATGAATTGATAATGTTCACACCTTTAACACATCAGGAAATAAAAGAGATTGTAAAATTACAGGTTAACAGGCTCAGAGATAGGCTGGTAAAGAATAATATAGAACTCGAGGTTACTGATGAAGCCGTGGAATGGATTAGCAAGGCAGGATTTGATCCGCAGTTCGGAGCCAGACCCATTAAAAGAATTATTCAGCGGGAAATAATCAATAATCTATCAAAAGCTATTTTATCAGGGACAGTATATAAAGACAGAAAAGTACTCATTGATTGCAGGGAGAATCAAATACTATTTTCTAATGCGAATTCCTAGTCAAAACTTTTAACACATTCATCCTGTGTTTCGCAAAGATCAAATACGTTGTGCAGCTGAAGAAGCTTAAAAAGTTCCATTACCTCAGGGCGGATATTACAAATCTTAAACTGACCGTGATTATTATTAGCAGATTTCATAACCGACAGAAATACCCCAAAACCAGAACTGTCGATAAACTTAACTCCTTCCAGATTTAATGCCAGTCGTGTATCGGGTTTGTTGAAGAAACTTTTCAGCTGCTCTTTTACGGGTTCAACAATCAAGGCATTAAATCTGTCAATGTTATTGAATTTAACCACAATAACATTATTGATTTTTTCTGTCTTTAACATACAAGTGCGTTTTATATATATATATCAATATTCTTAACCACTTCGTCGAGTTCATTTATTGCCTCACTTGTTTGTTTTTTAAAATTGGCAATAAACGCTGGATATTTTTCAATTTTCTCGCCAGCTTTAGCAAGATTCTCGAAATTTTTCAATTCTACAGACAGATTATTTAGTCCCATAATGGAAATAGATGATTTTGCCTTATGAGCTAATCTGCCAAGAGACTCGTATTCTTTCTTTTCATAAAACTCATCCATTCCTTTTGTGAACTCATCGACCTGGGTTTTAAAAAGTCCAATCATTTCTAATATTAGCTCCTTATTTCCGGCCGACATGTTCTTCAGATATGACAGATCAATTTTCATCATTTTTCCTCATTGTGAATAAATTCCCCTCTAAATTAATTTATTTTTTTATTTTTAGTAAAATATTGTTTTTTACAGACGACCTTAACATCGTCTTGTTGTATACTGATATAAATTAATATAAAATGAAGAGAATTATAATATTACTATTTTTCTTCCTTATTACAAAATCAGCGATTCACTCACAAACAAATTACTTTGATTTTCAGGATTATAAAGATAGAAGAATCGCGGAAAGATTATTTAATAAAGCTGTCGAAGCAGTTAATGCGAAGGATTTTTACGGTGCATTGTATTTTCTTGACAGCGTAACGCTATTACAGCCAAATATGGCTGAGGCATATATCGAACGGGGAAAAATATACTTTTTAAAGGAGAGAACCAACGATGCATTAAATGAATTCCGCCAGGTTTTAACTTTTGAACCTCTGAACGGAGAAGCCATGTTCTATAAGGCCTATGTTATGTTCACACAGGATACTTCCAGTGTTGGCAGCGCAGATTTTGATCAGGCGATAAAGAATAAATATGTAAAACCGCATGCTTACTATTATAGGGGCTTGCTAAGGCTGATGGAAAAATCATATAACGATGCTATTGCCGATTTCACCATGGCCATTGAAGGGAAAGGCAATTATGCTAAAGCATTCCACGATAGAGGTTCGGCAAAGCGAATGCTGGGCGATTATCAGGGAGCTATCTATGATTATCGTCTGGCCATTACGTACGATCCGGATCTCATTATGGCGTATATTAATATGGGTTCGACGAAAAAGAAATTAGGCGATTATCAAGGAGCTGAGCAGGATTATACAGTTGCCATTAATATCGATTCAACTAACTATGTCCCCTATAATAATCGAGGTGGCGCCAGGTATATTTTAGGTGATTTATCTGGTGCTGAAGCGGATTATAATAAAGCCTATGAATTAAACCCCGATTCCTACGAAGTAATATGTAATATGGGCAATGTCATTGCTAAAGCAGGTGACTATCAGGCAGCACTTGAATGGTATAACCAGTCATTGGAGCTTAATCCCGATTATCACCTGTCATATCTTAATCGGGGATTGACCTATGAAATGCTGGGTATGCTTGCCGAAGCATGCATCGACTGGCAAATGGCTGCCAATCTTGGATTGGAAGAAGCTCAAAAATATCTCAAAGAATGTAATGAGTAAAACATTTTCAAATCATGATAAAGCGAATTCTAATCATTTTACTTTTAATTGAAGCAGTACAATTCTCTTCAGTACATGCTCAGGTAAATCCGTTGAAAATTAAAAGAAGAGAATTTAAAAAACAGGAATATGGATTTAAAGATGCATGGCTAAACGTAAAGGACGGAAATTACTTCTTTTCTCTGGGGTCAGGCTCATATCGCGAAGCAAGAGAATATTACCTGAAGGCCTATGGATACAATCCTGATAATGCTGAACTGAATTATATGGTCGGTCGGTGTTATTTATTCACCGATAATAAATTCGAATCAATTAAATACATAAAGAAAGCCTACGATCTGAAACCGGATGTTAATTTTGATATTCACCTTATGCTGGGTATGGCTTATCACCAGATACTTGAATTCGATAAGGCTATTGAAGAATATAATTATTTCATTAACAATTTGCATCCGAAGTTCCGTGCCAAATACCAATCGCAAATCGATCTTTATATTCAACAGTGTAAAAACGGAAAACTGCTGGCGGCTCAACCAAAACGGGTTGTAATCAATAATCTGGGCAAAGGAGTAAATTCCATTTATGATGAATATGGTCCTGTAATATCAAATGATGGACAGGAGATGTATTTTACTTCACGCAGGAAATATTCGAAAAAAAGTGAAAAGAGCGTACTGGATGATAAATATTTTGAAGATGTTTATTACTCGGATCTGGATGGGGAGATATGGTCGAGGGCCAAGCGCCTGGATAAAAAGATCACCGGAAGAGCAAATACAACGAATATTGCTGTAGTTGGTTTGTCGCCCGATAAACAAAAACTATACATTTATAAGGGAGATAATAAAAGAGGCGATTTATATGTAAGTACGCTTAAAAAGGGATTGTGGACCAAACCGAAATCACTTTCGAAATTTAATTCAAAATATAGTGAAGTGTCAATGTGTATCTCTTCCGATGAATCGGTACTTTATTTCATCTCCGGAAATGCAAAGAAGGGATATGGTGGGACCGACATTTATATTAGCCGGAAGAATAGTCAGGGGAAATGGGGCAAGCCGGAAAATGCAGGTAATGTCATCAATACTTTTTTCGATGAATTAGGCGTGAGCCTGGGAATGAATGATAGTATATTGTACTTTAGTTCCAAAGGCCATAATTCCATGGGTGGTTATGATGTTTTTCAAAGTACATTGAGTAATGTCGGACTTTGGTCCAAACCCCAGAATTTAGGATATCCGATAAATACTCCCAACGATGATGTTTTTTATGTTGTATCTCCCGATGGTAAAACAGCCTACTACTCTTCGAACAGAGAATCAGGATTGGGAGGTATGGATATTTATAAAATAATCTATCTCGGAGCTGAAAAAGCGTTGCTTGCCGGCGATGTTGAAGACTTGCTGGCTGGTGCTAAAATACCATATGATGACATTTATTTTTCACCGCTTAAAAAATTAGCTGTCGATTCTACTATTCTCATGAGGGGATTTATTAATGATTCTGAAAATCAGCGTCCCATCATCGCTAAGATTGAATTGATTGACAGGGACAGGAGTATGGTTATTGCCACTGCTATTTCCGATTCGACTGGTAATTATTCTGTTAAATTGCCTGAAACCAAAATGTATGGAGTCGAAATTGTAG
>CAZQCO010000129.1:0-6521 GCA_964592225.1 uncultured Bacteroidales bacterium | reverse complement strand
GCAACATCGCCAAACATGGCCCATAACAATGGAATTGTAATACCATAGGATAATGTCTGGGAAATATTGATCAGGTAAGTGAACCATGGACTGGTTTTATCAACAACTCCGAATATACCACAGAAAAAAGTTGCCAGACTTAGTCCAACTATGAATACATTTCTTTTCCCAAAACGGGCAGCCAAAGGCTTTGAAAGTAAAATACCCAGAATGGTAAATGCCATACCACTCATATTGAACAACTCGAAGGCTTTGGCAATGGTGGTATCAGCATCGAGTTGAGCTCCGTACCCGAATTTGCCGAGAAAATTCCGTAGCGTATCTGTATCCAGATAATAACTGAAATAATAAAATAATGCTCCGCCCCGCATTGACAGGTTTATGAAAATAAACAATGTGGCCAGAAAAATAGCTATCCACGGACCTGTATGTATAAGATCGGTAAAGGCCTCCTTTAATGTTGATTCCTGTTCCTTTTTGGGAACGATACGTTCTTTTGTGGATAGGAAAGTGATCAGATGAAACAAAACTGCAACACCGGCAAATATGCTTATTGATACCCTCCATCCGTGTACATCGTTACCATGGGAAAAATGGTGAACCATCGACATAAAAAATCCCTGTATGATAAACGCTGCAGCCATGGCAGCCACCTGGCGGTATGAAGCAATACTGGTACGCTCAACCATATCGCCCGTCATCACACCTCCTAAGGCAGAATAAGGAAGGTTGTTTGCCGAATAGATCATCATCATGAATATATAGGAAATGTATGCATAGGCAAGCTTGCCCCCTTCGGCAATGTCGGGAGTCAAAAAAGTAAGGTAGAATATGATACCGAAAGGAAGGGCTGTCCATAACAACCAGGGACGAAATTTACCCCAGCGTGTGTTAGTCTTGTCGGCAATAACTCCCATGAAAGGATCGAAAATAGCATCCCATATCCGTGCTACCAGTAACAGTGTTCCCGCAGCTCCGGCAGAGATCCCCAAAATATTGGTGTAATAATACAGCTGGAACATGATCATGATCTGAAACATAAAATTAGCCGCGCTGTCGCCCAGACTATATCCTATTTTTTCCCTGACGGAAAGTTTTTGAACTCCAGTTTGCATGATGATCTTTTTTAATTCTTAAATTTTTGTCAATTATTCAGCGTGAAAATAAGAAAAAAACCAATATCTAAGAGATTTTGTTAATAATTAAAGTCCCCTTGACCATAATAAATCGGGTCCTTTCAAATCATGATCTATTTTATAAAGATACCGGGTATTATTTGCTGTAAACTTCGCTAAATTTGAATCGTATGATTCGACCGCAAAGAAGTAATGCAACAGAAACTTACCGCGCATTTGCCGATCTTTATGATGCCTATGCAGGATACTTTTCAGACGATCTGGAGTTTTACAGGAATATATGCAAACCTGATGACCATGTGCTGGAAATTGGCTGCGGTACCGGCAGAATACTCGAATTTCTTTTACAAAGGAATTGCCACCTTGCAGGAGTTGATATCTCTGAAGAGATGCTGGAAAAGGCCCGGCAAAAACTAAGCATATACATCGAGAACAAAAGCCTTCGCCTGATAAACCAAAACTTCACATACCTGCCACTACCGCAAAGAAATTATAATAAAGTACTTATAACATTTTACACTTTTAATTATATCCTGAAAAAACCAGTCGATTTTCTCACTCATACATACGATTCCCTTACTACAAATGCGGAAATCTATATCGATCTGCTTTACCCGCGTGCACTGAAAAATAAAAGTATCGATAACAGGTGGACAGAAAAAAACCTGGTAATCGGATCACAACCGATTATCATATAATACAGGCGAACCATGCAGGGTAATTTAAAATACCGTACACAAATATTTGGTATCGATAACAACGAGATACGTATCGAAACAACCCGAAAATACTACAGTCCGGAAGAAATTAAAAGGTATCTCGAACAAGCAGGTTTCAGCAGTATACAATTTTCCCTCTCATATAAAGCAGATTGGGTAAAAGAATGTATCGCTGAAAATATGCTTCAGGACAACTATCTGGTACTGGCAAAAAAATAAAATTTTGCTTATGGAAAAGAAAGCTATTCGGACCGGCAGGGAGAAAACCTGTTCCAATTGTGCCATCAACAATGATATAAACTACTGTTTTTCCTACGGTCGACTTTTTTTATTTTATGCAATCGCCGCGCCCTCATTCCTTTTGGGAGGATTTGGAATTACGCGCCTCAACCAGCTATACCTGGTGCTATGGGTGCTTTTTTGTATAATTTTTTTCTTTCTTATTGAAATCCGTGTTTTATGTTCCCATTGTCCTCACTATGCCGAATCAAAAATAACATTACGATGCTGGGCTAATTATGGAGCACCAAAACTTTGGAAATACAGGCCGGAGCAAATGAACCTGGTAGAAAAAATCATTATGATAACCGGATTTGTGCTAGTTTGGGGGTTGCCGGCAGTTGCCATTTTTATTCAAACCCAATGGTTTTTATTGGGAATATACCTGGTTACAGTAATACTTTTTTTCTTATTGCTTGGAAGCTGGTTTTGCAGCAGATGCAGTAATCTTACCTGTCCGCTCAACAGGGTTAAAAGCCCACCGGGACTTTAATCCGGTAAGAAGATAAAAAATCAGCATATTACAGCCTGCTAACTATATTATTGCAAAGAAAGCATTAATAAAAATTTGTAGAAGAAATTATACCACTAAGAATCCAGATCGCGGCAAGCTCTATACAGGTTCTCAACAAGCTCCGGTATCTTATCCTGTGGAGTAGCTGAAAATGCCAGTCTGATCACATTACCGAAAACAATAACTCCTGTACTATATTTCTCCAACAGATGAAGCCGTATTTTTTCAGCATCCAGTCCTTTCTTTATCCCCACACACATAAAATAGCCCGAATTAAAGGGTAAGGGTTTAAAGTACTCATTGTACTTAGTTGCTTTGAAACAATCTTTCAGAATTTCGCAGCGTTTTTTGAGTATATGATATTTTTTTTGTTTGGTAGATTCATAGCTCTCACTCAGGTATACATTAAGTAGCAGCGATTGCGACAGATGGCTGATGTTCGAAATATTCCCACGTATGGCTCCGGCAGTTTTGGCCTCAAGTGCTTCGTACAGTTCAGGCGTGCCTCCCTTAACTCCATAACTTATAAAACCCACCCGAAAGCCCCAGACATAATCTTCTTTAGTAGGACCATCAAGTTTTACGGCCAATACATTTTCATGGAGACTGACAAGCTTTACAAAAATGGATTCCGGAAATACATTTTCTTCATAAACCAGTCCGAAATAGGCATCGTCGATTATGACCACAAGCCGCTTTCCCGCTTTTGCCTGTTTTTCGATTACGGATACTATTATTTCAACTTCGTGCTTAAGTGGTGTATAGCCTGACGGATTATTCGGGAAATTCAGAAGGAGTACAATCTTATCTTTTTTTATTTCAGATAGTTTCCTGTCCAGGGCATCGGTATTAAAGCCTCCACTATGGAACAATTCAAATGTCTCCATCCGGGCTCCAAAACCGTTGGAAAATATCAGATCATAATTTTCCCAGTACAGATCCGATAATACTATGCTGTCACCTTCATCGGCGAACATATAGGCAGCAATACTTAAACCATGAGTAAGCCCATTGGTGGCAATAGGTTTACTAAATACAGCCGACTTGAGCGAGGGATTTTTCTTGTATATAAACTCCTTCCATTTATCCCGTATTTCAGGTTTTCCGTAACTGGGGGCATAAGGAAAAACAGTCTGTACAGGCAGGTTTATCATGTTTTCAAATTCCTCTAGGTGCATCGACGAACCATCATCTTCACGGGCTTCACCTATGGTGGCATTAATATTTTTGCCGCGAGCCTGTGCCGCCTGTGATAAAATTCCTAATTTGGGAAAGAAAATGTTTTTCCCCTTTATAGAAAGCATTTTCAAGATAGTAGGATTCAGATTTTCAATTATTTTATTAAGAGCTGCTGCCTGTGGATCCATAGTTAGCTATTTTAATAAAAATATAGATATCAATATAGGCCGAAATTACTAAAAAACAGGAATGCTCATTATTAATAATTATGTAATAAGTAATATAGACGATCTGTTTGTCATGTAATAAATCCCTTAACAGTAATCATCCATGAAAAACTCACTGCTATTAGTATTTCTGACCATGCTTATTCTATGTTGTATACATCCCGAAAAAAGCGAAAAGGTACCCTTATTTACTATCGAACCAGCCGGTGACAGTCTTGAAGTTTTTGCCGAAGGTATTATCAGCACTCACCTGAATGAGCGGGATATGGCAATTTCGCCCGATGGCACAGAAATTTTTTACAGTCTTTTTTCTTACGATAATACTGTTCGGGTACTGATATACCTTACCAAAAATGACAATAAGTGGACTCAACCTGAAATAGCTTCTTTCTCCGGGGAGAATTTCGATATTGAACCTTCTTTTTCACCGGATGGAAATCGTCTCTATTTTGCCTCCAACCGTCCACTAAATTCTAAGGATAGCACAAAAGATCATAATATCTGGTTTGTCACTAAAAACGATTCGGGATGGACCAATCCGCAAAGCCTGGATACAATAATTAATACGGAAGCTGAAGAATTTTATCCTTCAGTGAGTTCAAATGGTAATTTATACTTTACAGCCCGCTACGCCGATGCATTGGGCGGAGAAGATATTTATATGAGCGAGTATGTTCACGGGCACTACTCAAAACCTGGCCGGCTCGATACAACAGTGAATTCAGTTCGCTGGGAGTTTAATGCCTATGTTTCGCCCGATGAACGTGTACTTATATTTACTTCCTTTGGAAGACCTGATGATTTGGGAGGAGGAGATTTGTACGTCAGTACAAAGGATAAGAATAACAAATGGGCTCCGGCACGTAACCTGGGAGCTGATATCAATTCTCAAAGACTTGATTATTGTCCTTTTGTCGACTGGCCCAGAAGTACTTTTTATTTTACCAGCACACGTAGTGGAACCTTACCTGAAAAGATTATTTCAATCAAAGAACTAGAAGCCCTGTCGGACCGCACATTGAATGGTATGGGCAATATATACAGGATAAATATTTCTGCATCAGGAATAAATAATTAACAATATTATCATTATAGACGCAGGATAGAGGAAAGAAAGATCGATTAAAAATCGGACGCTGGAAAATACTTATAGCCTGAGTTATGCCATAAAGCTGTATCCTAATAGAAATTCAAGCTTATCCAATTGCCGGGACTAAAAAGTGATTTTGATACTCTGAATTAAATTTGTGAACAGTTTAAATAAAGTTTTTTCCATAATGACATACAAATTCGTTAAAACAGTTATAATAGCCTGAAAAACATAAAGAATTCAGAATAAGGCAGATATAATTAAACTGATATGGTAATATTGACTAGAACTAGGAGGTTAATTCATTGTTTATCTGAACATTTAATATCATTTATGTATAGATAAAACGTTAGATTGATATTTGTAACTTATTGTATCCTAATCACTTTACGCTATTTCCAATTATTTTAAAGAGTTAAATTCTCAAATAATTTTGTGTTATATATTAAAAATAGCTATTTTTCGCGGCTCAAATTTTTTCGATAAGTGAACTTTAACAAGCAGGTTCATATTTTTTTTATAGTGTATTTTAACATAAATCATTGGAGAACAAAGAGATGACTTGGTTTAATAGTACTACTACAAAAAAAATAGCTGTCAAAAAGGATCTTTGGATTAAGTGTAAGCAATGTGATTCACACATTTACACTACAGAATGGGCAAAAAGTTTGAACGTCTGTCCAAAATGCAATTACCATGGAAGTCTGACTTCTCATGAAAGAATTGAGCAGATTATTGATGCAGATACTTTCAAAGAACTCTTTTCAAATATAGTTCCTGTTGATTCTTTAAATTTTATCGATTTAAAAGGTAGTTATAGGGATAATATTAAGGCTACAACAAAGAAAACCGGTATTTCGGAGTCAGTTATTACAGGACATGGTAACATAAATGACATCCATGTCGTACTAGCGGTTATGGATTTCAGGTTTCTTGGGGGTAGTTTGGGAAGTAGTACCGGCGAAAAAATTCTTCAGGCTTCAAATTATGCCTACGATCATAATTTACCCTATATAATTTTTTCATCATCGGGTGGTGCACGAATGCAGGAGGGAACTCTTTCATTGATGCAAATGGCTAAAACCTGTGCTGGTATTTCACGATTGAATAAAAAGAAGATTCCTTATATCTCCGTCTTAACTAATCCAACAACCGGCGGAGTATCAGCCAGCTTTGCCATGATGGGGGATATAAATATATCTGAACCAGGCGCATTGATAGCCTTTGCCGGACGAAGGGTCATTGAACAAACAATCGGAGAAAAATTGCCCGATGGTTTTCAGACTTCAGAATATCTGCGCGATCACGGATTTATTGATGCTATTGTGAACCGAAAAGATTTAAAAAACTATTTAAGTAATTTTCTTAGTTTCTATA
>CAZQCO010000128.1:0-6522 GCA_964592225.1 uncultured Bacteroidales bacterium | reverse complement strand
CCCGATGGAATCGGGAGAGTAATCCCCTCCCGAAAATCAAAACATCTTTGATGTTCATGATTTTCGAGGATGCACGAACCTGTAAACAGGTTCGGTACTCTCTCCGCCTTCGCTGGCCGAAGTTCCAATTAAAGGAACGAAGGCCAGTTTTGCTTTTACACTTGAGAATCCTCTGATTATGTTTTGTTGCATCTCAACCAGCTAAGGAGGATACAATCCGCCACCTTTTTTGAAACAACCCGAAAAGATCCGGCAGTATTGCCGAACCTTTTTTCTTCTTAATCCTGTCAGTAATTAATCCCGGAATGTTAATCGAAAACATATAATTTTTAATGCTTGTCATATTTATAATTATCATGCCTATTCTTCTTAAAAGCTGGCAACAATACCTTATTTTCGCACAATAAATCCTTCTGCTATTGCAACATTCAAAGAAAAACGTTAAAGCTTATTTTGCCCTTTTCGGAGGACTTTCATTCATGAGCTTTGCTGCCATTTTTATTAAAGCTGCACATGCCCCCGGCATAGTAACCGCATTTTACCGCATGGCTATTGCTTCAATGTTTCTTATAGTGCCTTTCTTTATTTCATTAAAAAGAGCAGGGTATGTATTGCCAAAAAGAGGTATTCTGTTGGCAATTCTGGGAGGGATTTGTTTTGGTTGTGATATGTCGCTATGGTCCACAGGAGTGGTTTACAGCAATGCAACTATTCCCACACTTACTGCCAATCTGGCTCCCCTATGGGTTGGTTTTGGTTCCGTTCTGATATTTAGGCAGCGCTTAAAAATTGGTTTCTGGATTGGTCTTGCCATTGCATTAGGAGGCATGTTTCTTTTAATTCAGAGGAATATATCAGGAGACCCAACTATCAGTATCGGTGCATTATTAGGAGTGGGAGCTGGTATTTTCTATGGTATTTTTTACTTGCTAAGCGAGCGGGGAAGAAAACTTTTAGATACTATCCAGTTTTTGTTCATCAGCACAGTGTCATCTGCTGTTTTACTCTGCCTGTTTATCATTCTGTTCGGGTTTGAGTTTACAGGCTATGATAAATATACCTACTTTCTTTTTTTTGGGATAGGTTTGGGAGTACAGGTTTGCGGATGGTATCTCATTAATTATTCTCAGGGCTTTTTACCAGCCACAACTGTATCACCAACACTTCTGGGTCAACCTGTGATTACATTTTTTCTGGCGGCACTTATACTTAACGAACATCTTTCTCTATGGCATATAACCTGTGGTCTGATTGTAGTTATTGGTATTTATATTGTACATTACAGCCGTAACAAATAATCCAAAAAAAAGCTGCCGGGTATTTTTTACTTCCGACAGCTTAAAGGATATCTTCTGATATTAGATTTTATTTTATAGGAAAGTAGATAAGGGTCTTGTTATCGTTAGGATCTTTCACCTTGTTGGGATCGGTAAGATATACTTCCCATGAATTTCCGGTCGATTCCAATTCATTCTCTTCCATGTACTTTTGAATTTGTGTATAAACAGATTCCATTTTATCATACGAACCGGTATACAATGTTGAAACTACCTTCATCACCGGAAATTCCTCATAAAAAATATCGCCGGTCCCTTCAACTTTCGATGCGATGGGAATACCGGCCTTAAAAACAACATTTCCTTCGGGCTCATAGGAATAGTATATGGTAAATACAGGTCCCGCAGGCTGAATACCTTTTTCTCCAATGTAGGTGAAAAGTTTTCCATAAAGCTCTCCCATTTTTTCACTAATAGCACTCATAGGAACATCTGCCTTAATAACCAGTGTTTTTTGTGCATCGATTTCTTTTACTTCAATGGAAGTTTGTTTGCATGTACTTGCCACAGCCGAGGTAGTTGCCTCGTCCTGGGTGGTCACCTCATCCTGGGCATAAGTAGTTTGCATAAGGGGAATAAGCATTAAACATACAGCTACAAGGAATAATGGTTTGGTTTTCATAATTATACGATTTAATGTTGTTACTTCAATTATCAATAGCAAACTTAGAATATATTACTGACAACCCTATGTCAGTAACTTACAAAAATGATCGAAATTTATTGATCAGGTAGTTTCCGGATACTATCAATGATTTATTTTGAAGGACGGAATACCTTCACTGCATTTTCGTTGCATTCCAGGTAAGGGCCACCGATAAGGTCGATACAGTAAGGAATGGCAGGAAATACTGCCTGCAGACATTCACGGATCGATTTGGGTTTACCGGGCAGGTTCACAATCAAAGTACTATTTCTTGTTCCGGCTGTTTGCCGACTTAGTATAGCAGTGGGAACATATTTCAGACTTTCATTTCGCATGAGTTCGCCAAATCCGGGCAACATTTTACTGCAAACAACTTCGGTGACTTCAGGTGTAATATCACGTGGCGCAGGTCCCGTACCTCCTGTAGTAAGTATCAGGCAACAATGCTCGATATCTGCCATACGCATCAGGCGTTTCTTAATCATATCAAAATCATCCGGTACAATATCATATACCTGGTTCCATTGGCTTGAGAGGAACTCATTTAATACAGCAATGATCTCTCTGCCCGACAGGTCCTGGTATTCTCCTTTACTGGCTCTGTCTGATATTGTGAGTATACCTATGGTAATGTTCGGTTTCATATTACCGGAAAATTGTGTGCTGCCAAATATCAGCTAAACTGATGAAAAATATCAAGATGAAACTAGAAATATATTACAATTGTTTTTATATCTTCAAAATATTAATATTCAATTATCCGTCGATTGTTACATAGAGGTGTGACCAACAAAGGGAATAAACTTATTGAAATACGGAATATTTATATTGATATAGCATAAGGATGATGAAGCAGAAAAAGATTGTTATTGTCGATGATTTCACGGGAGTGCGCAGTATTATTCGTGAAAGTCTAATTAAAAAGGGCTATCAGGTATTGGAAGCCTCCAGTGGTGAAGAAGCATTAAAATTTTTCGATGGCACCCAGGTCGATTTACTTATTACTGATTTCGATATGCCCGACATGAATGGAGCTGAACTGATTACAAAAATCAGGGCTATGATCCGTTATATTTATACTCCTATAATTGTTTTAAGCGGGATCAGAAAGGATAAAATCGAAGATCAGCTGGTCGATCTTAATATTGCAGGCTTTCTGCAGAAACCTTTTGAGATCAAACATTTCTATTCAGTCATTGAACGGCTTACCGGGAAAAGGGATACTTAATAATTGTATTTTATTTCTCTAAAAAAACGAAGATATTTTAAAAGCAAGTGTGTTGGCAGCAGACTGCAAATTAGGATGCATTTTTAGATACATAAAGCCCATGCTTCAACTACCTGCCTTTTCGGCAGACAGGCGCTCAACATGAACTTGTTCTGCAACATACTACTCCGAACCACTTTTCCTGACATGACTCTGCCTGTTAACATTACCTTGGACTATTTTATTCAATCTTACCTCGTCCACTGATCGTCACACTGCGAAGTCGAAGTGGGACCAAGTAATACTATAAAACCTTAGCTTTATTTCCTCAATACGCCTTCTCATTCAGCACATACTGCAGGAATTGTTCCTGTTGCCGGTGCCTTTTTATCGCCAGTTCCACAAGTCTATCAATTAATTCAGGATAGGACACACCCGATAATTCCATCAGTTTCGGGTACATACTGATCTTTGTAAATCCCGGCAGGGTATTGATCTCATTCAGAACAACCTCCCCGTTTTCTTTCAGAAACATATCAACTCGTGCCATGCCTGAGCAGGATAAAGATCTGTATGCCCGTTTTGCCAGTTCCTGAACCTGTTTAGCCGTATCTCCCGGAATTTTTGCCGGCATATCCAGTTGTGCTCCTTCTGTATCGATATACTTGGCTTCGTAGGAATAAAATGCATGACGGGGTATTATTTCACCGGGAACTGATGCTATCAGTTCTTCATTGCCCAGTATAGCACATTCTATCTCCCTCCCCTTTACTGCTTCTTCAATTAAAACATGCCTATCGAACCGTAATGCCTTCTGAACAGTCTCTTTTAATTCTTTACTATTAGCTGCTTTGTACACACCCACTGATGAGCCTGAACAGGCAGGCTTAACAAAAACCGGAAAACCCAGCTGGGTCTCAGCCTTGCTGACAGCCTTATCGATTTCCATGCCGGAATCAACCGACACATAACTGGCTACAGGAATACCTGCTCTTATCAACAATTCTTTGGCAATCAGTTTATCCATCCCTACTGCTGAGCCCAGTACATCGGCCCCCACACAGGGAATATTCAGCATAGCCATAAATCCCTGTAAGGCCCCATCTTCGCCAAATGTGCCATGGATTATCGGAAATACCACATCAAGTGATACCAGTTTCCTCCCATCTGAAAGCCTTAAAAGTATATTCGAATTTTTCGCAGGAACCAGGGCCACCTGTTGTTCTTTTCTGACTTTTAAACTGATTGAAGAAGGATCATCGGCATGGTCCAGGTAATCTTTCTCATCGGCCAGGTACCAAGTCCCCTGCTTATCGATGGCGATAAGATATAAGTTATACTTTTCCCTGTTCACTGTGTTGGCTATCGACCGGGCCGATTGCAACGATACTTCGTGCTCGCCCGAACGCCCGCCGAATATAAGTCCGAGATTGAGTTTCATATAAAAAATCCTTGTGTTTTTCAAATGCAAATTAAGGAAAATTGAAGGCTTTGATTATTTATCTGGCAGAATGATATAAACAGCTTTACTTGAATTGAATATTCTATCTGAAATACTACCCGCAATTTAATATAACTCTCTAAGTGTTTAGTTTTAAAAAAACGTTTTTCTAATATGGGATAGAAGAGGTTTTCGGTTGTTGAAAGCTGGCTTTATTTATTTATTAATCTATCGACCTGTTCTTTTAGTTTGGGTATATCTCTTAAAATTATTCCCCAAATAATTACATCATCAACTTTATCGTATCCGTGAATTACCCAATTTCTTAAGTCAACAATACGCCTTGAATCAGAAATATCAATGGTTTCATCTATTTTCAAAATCCGATTAGTAGCTTCTCCTATTATTTCCAATTCTCTTTCAATTCCTCTGCGAAGAAGTTTATTGGATTTATATACATTAAAATCATGTTTGTTTCCTAAATAATCATAAATCGAGTTTATTGACACCTGTATATCAAGCAAATTTTTTAAAATATCACGCTGCATAGAGCAATTGTTTTGTTTCTTCTATACTCTCAATAAAATATGGGTTGGAAAGTGAGTTTTCTGTCAATAAATCAATTTTACGATTAAATAATTTTTCTAATTTAGAATGTAGTTCAAAATAATTATCGGTATACTTTTCAATTGAAATATCTTTGAACGATACTAATATATCAATATCACTTTTTTCATTAAATCTCTTAGTACACACAGAACCAAAGACATACATTGTCATGACATCATAGTTTTGACAAAGTGTTTTTAAATCATTCAATTTATCCTTTATTAAACCATGCATGTTGAATAATTTTATTCAAAAATAGTATTTTATCGAAAATAAGTCAATATAACGTTCGGTTTTCCACGCTTGCTTACCACAAGTTGAAGACTATTTTTAACACCAGCTAGTAAGACAAGTGTACAATTATTGAACGTTTTTTATAGCATATATGTGTATATGTTCTTCAGGGCTTTGCCCCGCACCCCAATGACTTTCTTTCCCTTGATGGCAAGAAAGTCATCAAACCCGCCCGGATGACCCGGTCGGACGGGGAAAGATCAAGACTCGATTTTTTTTAGGTCGTTAAAAACACAGGTGTAAATTTTCTTTTTTAATGAAATTATTTTCTGCAATGCCTATTTAAAAAGCTAGTCATGTGTGTGGAATGTCCACGACTAGCGCGAACTTGCTTTAGCAGCTCACTAATAAAATGAGTAAACACAAGCTATTCGGATTGGCTTTGTGCGACAAGAACAAGCTTGGATTTTTAGCCGTGGTGGCTTCCCCGCCTGAATGAAGCAGTCGGGCAGGTTTTGCTTCGTTTTCTTTCCATAAAGAAAATGAAGAAAATAAACGTACCTACAAAAACAAACTAATTGCATAAATTGGAATTCCTGCGTTATTTAGTGCGCTATCATATGACCAAACCCAGTGCAAGAATGTGTTGACTATAACAAGTTGAAATTTTCTTTTATTCAGCGAATTAAAAATTATCACATCTGCTGTTTAAAAATTTACAATTTTATTACTTTAGTTTGTCAGTTCCTGATTAGGTGAAATAAGTTTTATCCTAAATAAATCCCGCATGAAAACTCAGGTAATTTGCCTGTTAAGTTTATTGTTAACCTGTTTCTCTTCACAATTTACAGTGCAGGCCCAGGATAATATCCATTCCCCTGATAACTATACGGTCATGGGCTTCGTTTCCGACAGCCTCACCGGTGAGACCCTGATAGGGGTAAATATATACCTAGAGGACACAAAGTACGGTACCGTATCCGATAGTAAAGGAAACTTCACTTTGGAAGCCCCTGGAGGGAACTACACATTAATTTAGCTATATAGG
>CAZQCO010000127.1:0-6535 GCA_964592225.1 uncultured Bacteroidales bacterium | reverse complement strand
AAGTGTGTTTAATGCACTTGTGGAAATTGGGTATAAAATTGCGTTGAACAAAGCCGTTAGAATATGGCAATTCGACTCAACCCCTAAACTACTAAACAACTCAACCACTAAACAATTCAACAGTTAAACAATATGTTACCGGATGCTGA
This sequence comes from uncultured Bacteroidales bacterium, assembly GCA_964592225.1. Taxonomy (GTDB): domain Bacteria; phylum Bacteroidota; class Bacteroidia; order Bacteroidales; family UBA10428; genus UBA10428. The sequence continues at coordinate 6,386 of CAZQCO010000127.1, read as the reverse complement.
AGTACCTGCCTGACGAAGTCAGGAATACAGCATGACCAAAAACAGGGTTGATCAGGTATAATAAATCATTTCCCGTTCAGGTAGTAAGGCAGGAACGAGCCGTACTGGTATATCCTGAGTTCAGCTTCGAGCAGGGTGGTGCTTCCGTAGAAGATCCTTGCAGAGGCCTTATCGGGTACCCGGTATAGGATCATATTTTCATAGCCCGGGCCCTTATTGGGTATCTGAAGCCGTTTCAGCCCGTCGGTAAACTGCATATTCTTCAATTCCAGCACGAGGGGTTTGCCACTGGCACTGGTAGACTCGTAGAAACCGGTTTCATCGGAAAAGCGGCAAAAAACATTACGTTCAATCTCCTGTCCGCTTTGCGGAATGTAAAACCAGGTACGCATAAGCGTGTCGGAATAGGTAATGCCAATGAACAGCGAAAGGTATTCTTCTTCCAGTGCATCCAGTTCACGAACACTGGTTTCCAGCGCCTGTCCCTCGGGGAAAATATCGTATTGCCCGGCCAGTAATTTGAACCTTCGCTTCCTGACCTTGATAATGAAATTGGCCGCCTCCCGGGCTTTTTCCTGCTTCGATTTAAATTTTTCTTTCTGCCTCACCACAGGAAGATCGGCCGGTACGGATGCACCTGTTCCCTTGCCTGCACCAGCTTCTTCATAGTTTCGTTTCACCGAAAGATCGGTAAAATGAACGGGTTCCGGCAGGTCGTCGTAACAAACTGAAAAATCCAGGAAAGGATTTAAGTCGTCCGGTTTCAGCACCAGCCCCTCCGACGACAATTCAAACAGCTTATCCGGCACATAGGAAGCATTCGATGTTGTAACAGAAAAATAGTAATCCGGATCGGGCTCATTAACGGGCTCAATGTCGATAGCACATATTTCCCACGCGTATTTTGATACAGAGGCTGCACCTGTAATACCCAGGAACTGCTCTGCAAATTCGTTATAAGGACCCGGAATGGTATGATGCCTGACCGCCGAAACAGAAACCGCAAGTCGGGTACGGGGAATTGAATAAATATAGCTTCCCGGTTGGTGGGCCGCCAGATCGTGAACGTTGGTCACAACAATTTTTTCTGAAGCGCCGCAGGCTATCAGCAAACTGCTTAAAATTACGAATCCTGTTTTTTTCATGTTCCGGTAGTTTTTTCAAGTACGTAAAAGACCTTTCCAATATTTTCTATGATATCCGAAGGAGTTAAACCATATTCTCCCATCTCTGCTGCTGCCCTGTCGCCGGCCATACCGTGGATAAAAACCCCCATCACTGAGGCTAAATCAGGGGAATAGCCCTGGGCCAGCAATCCCAGAATTAATCCGGTAAGTACATCGCCGCTTCCGCCTTTTGCCATTCCCGGATTACCGGTTGTATTGAACCAGGCCTTGCCATCGGGTGTGGTTATGCAGGTATGAGCACCTTTCAGCACGATTACACAGCTATGTTCAACAGAAATACGCATCTGTTGCTCAAGCCGTGCGTAGCTATCGCTACTTGCACCGAAAAGTCTTTCATATTCTTTAGGATGGGGCGTGAGAATAGTATCTTTCGGAAGGTATTCCATCCAGTTTCCCTCTGCCGATAGTAAGTTCAAACCATCGGCGTCAATAAGCAGGGGTACCTGCGTTTCTTTCAGCAATTGCATCAGTCCCTTTTTGGAATTCGATTTCTGGTTAAGTCCCGGGCCTATGGCAATAGCTGAAAATTTATCCATTTCAGGCAATTCTGTGAAAATGATATCCGATTCATCAATACTTACAAGCGATTCAGGTACCGAGGTTTGCATTATCTCAACACCCAGCCGTGGTATGTGGGTGGTCAGTAATCCGGTGCCTCCTCTTATAGCCGCCCGGGCTGCCAATACCGCCGCCCCCATCATGCCATAACTTCCGGCAATCAGAAGACCGTGCCCGTAGGTTCCTTTGTGCGAAAACCGGGTACGTTTTCGTAACAGGGCACTGACATCTTCAAGGGCTATATAATGATAGGGGGTTTCTTCATTACTGATAAATTCGGGGTGTAATCCTATGGGCAATACTATCCATTCCCCGATGAATTTTTCATTCCCGGCAAAGAAAAAAGAAAGTTTCGGAAATTGTAAAGTCAGTGTAACAGCTGCCTGAAGGATATTATCCGAAATATTTTTACTATTATCTTCGCCAAACAAACCGCTGGGAATATCAATGGCAATTACAGTTTTGGTATCCGACCGGTTGAGATGATGGATCAGCTTGGCTACCAATCCCTCCAGGGGTCGTGATAATCCCGAACCGAACAATCCGTCGAGAATGATATCGTCACTTTTTATTTCAGGAAAATCGCTCTCGCTTTTAATGGCAAATATCTTACCCTGGGCCAGATCGTACAGGCGCTTTCGGTTTATTTCCGCATCGGGCGATAATTTAGCTCCGATGTCGGGGAAAAATACCGAAATATTCCGGAAACCGGATTCCCATAACAACCGGCCGAGAGCCCATGCATCGCCTCCATTATTTCCCGGACCGGCAAATATTTTAAAGGAGTCATTTGGTTTAAAACGCCCGGCAATCCATTCTTTCAGTTGAACCGCAGCACGTTCCATAAGCCCTATAGATGCTATGGGTTCGTTCGAAATGGTGTAGGCATCGGCCAACCGGATCTTATCTGTCGTAAAAAACTTCATGCTGCCGGTTAAGTTATACAAAAATAAGAGCTGAAAATGTATTTATATACAACGAATCTAAAAAATCTTCTATATTTGTTGCTATCGAGAAAGCATACTATTAATAAAATTTAATTTGATATCTTATGGTTCTATTCGGTAAACACCCAAAAGGTCTGGCGGTACTCTTCTTTTCGGAAATGTGGGAAAGATTTTGCTACTATGGAATGCGAGGACTGCTGGTTCTGTACCTGATTCATATTATTGCAAAAGCAGAAGAAGAATCCTACTTAATTTATGGTGCTTATACTGCCCTTATATATGCTGCTCCGGTTTTAGGAGGCAGAATTGCTGATAAAATCCTGGGCTATAAATATGCGGTAATCATTGGAAGTATCATGATGTCGATTGGTGAATTTTTAATAGTTGGTGGCGGAGAACAATTATTATATCTTGGAATGGGATCTTTGATTGTTGGAAACGGATTGTTTAAAGCCAATGTTTCCACAATTGTCGGTAAATTATATAATGAGAATGATCCTCGCAGAGATTCAGGTTTTACCATTTTCTATATAGGAATCAATATTGGTGCTCTGCTTGCCACTACGGTTGTTGCCGAAGTGGGAGTAAAACTGGGCTACCAATATGGTTTTGCACTCGCCGGTTTAGGAATGTTAGCTGGTTCATTAATCTTTGGATTTGGGAACAGACCATTTGCAGATAAAATCACCCCTCCAAATCCTGAAAAATTGCATAGCAAAATGTTAGGCCCCCTTACACAGTTTCATCTGGTAATTATTGGTTTGGTTGCTGCTGTTCCTACTGTTTATCTATTAGTACGTTTCAATGATATTGTCATGTATTTATTGATTGCTACAGCCATTTTTGTTGTTTATACTTTAATGTCGGCCGGAATAAAAGGCGGTAAAATTCTATTACACCGGATGATTGGTTTCGTTATCCTGCTTTTATTTAATGTGGTCTTCTGGAGCTGTTTTGAACAGGCCGGGACATCACTTACTATATTTGCCTCCAGAAATGTTAACCGGATGATAGGAGGCTGGGAAATGGGTGCTCCTACTACACAATTTTTTAATCCCTTCTATATTCTTGTTTTTGGTTCCATCTTTTCGTTCATGTGGATCTGGCTTGATAAGATAAAGCGGAATCCGAGTATTCCTATGAAGTTTGGATTTGCCATTATCCAACTGGGTTTGGGCTTTCTTATGGTTCGGGTTGGTGCAATATTTGCAAAGGATTTCATGATGCCGCTTATAACACTTGTACTTTTATATCTGCTGCATACAACCGGTGAATTATTCATTTCTCCTATTGGCTTATCCATGGTAACCAAGCTGGCTCCAAAGAATATGGCAGGAACCCTTATGGGGGCCTGGTTTTTATCGTGGGCTGCTGCAAATTATCTCGCAGCTATCCTGGCTAAGTTTACCGGCGCAGGCCAGGTGGGAGATGCAATCCCTCCGGCATCTGAGACCTATGCGATCTATCTTAATGTATTTACGAAAACCGGACTTATTACTGTAGGCATCGGAATACTCCTTCTACTGATTTCAAAACCGCTTAACAAGCTGTTGCATGGAGTGAAATAATTTGCCTGTCATTTTCTTTCTGCAAATGAATATTCTATTCAAATAATCTGGATTGAATAGACAGGATTCGGTATTGTTAAAAAATCAAATCCCTATTTCATTAAATTACATGTAATTTCATACTTTGATCTGGTGTAAAGGCTCAAAGTATATTATGGTCATAAAATTGCACTCATTATGTGAGTCTTTATATTTATCTACTGAATTGAGACATTTATAAAAATAAAATATCTAAATTGGAATAATGCATGACATTTATGTAGTTTTGATTCGAAAATTTTTAATTGATTTATTGAACTATTTCTAAAAAATGAAAGCAGTAATACTAGCCGGTGGCTATGGTACAAGAATTAGTGAAGAAAGTGGGGTCAGACCAAAACCTATGGTTGAAATTGGCGATAAACCAATTTTATGGCACATCATGAAAATATATTCTCATTATAATATAAATGAGTTCATAATTTGTCTGGGTTATAAAGGTTATATTATCAAAGAATATTTTGCCAATTACTTCCTTCATCAATCCGATGTCACTTTCGACCTCAAGTACAATACCATGTCAATTCTGAACAATCAATCAGAAGATTGGAAAGTTACCCTGGTAGATACCGGAACGAATTCTATGACTGGGGGAAGACTTAAACGCGTAAAAGAATATGTTGGTAAAGAAACATTTTGCATGACCTATGGTGATGGAGTCAGTAATGTAAACATTGATGAAATAATAAAATTTCATAAGAATCAGGGAGTAATTGCATCACTTATGGCAGTTCAGGAGCCAGGAAGGTTTGGAACGTTTTCTTTAAAAGGGGATCAAGGTTTAATTTCAAGCTTTCGGGAAAAACCAAAAGATGAAAATTCAGCCTGGATAAATGGTGGTTTTTTTGTTTTAGAACCCGAAATATTTGATTACCTGGAGGGTGATTCGACTGTATTTGAAAAGTCACCATTGGAAAAATTATCAAAAGAAGGAAAACTGGCTGCCTTTAAGCATGATGATTTCTGGATGCCTATGGATACATTAAGAGATAAAAACGTTCTTGAAGATATGTGGAATGGTGGAAATCCTCCATGGAAAATATGGAGTTAATTATTTCAATGATTCTTGAGTATAAACTTTATGATACAGTAAATTCTCCTAAAAAATATATTCCATGTCTATAAAAAAACTTGAGCAGTACTTAGATAAAAATCTTATTATTCGTGAAGATTTACAAGCCATACACGAAAACTTAAGCAAGAAAGAAATTGAAAAATTACAGGATTCAACTGTTTTGATCACAGGCTGCGGAGGTTTTCTTGGCTACTATTTTGTTCACTATTTTGCTGTATATGCTGCTGAACTGAATATAAAAAAGATAATATGTCTTGAGAACTTTATTACCGGAACTCGGAATTGGTTAAAAGAACTTTCAGAAATTCAGGATAAAATCGATCTGCACGAATTCAATATCATTGATGATGATTTGTTGACAATACCTAGTATTGAAAATGTCAATTATGTAATTCATCTTGCATCAATTGCTTCTCCGGTGTTTTATCGCATATATCCTCTCGAGACATTGGATTCGAATATAATTGGCTTACGAAGACTATTGGATTTTTATTCGCCAAAGGACACCCTCAAAGGATTCATATTCTTCTCCAGTAGTGAGATCTATGGCGATCCATTCCCTGAATTTATTCCTACTGATGAAGAATATAGAGGTAATGTAAAGACTATGGGTCCTCGTGCATGTTATGATGAAGCAAAAAGATTTGGTGAAACACTCTGTTATGTTATTAATGAAACAAAAAACACACCTGTAACAATAGCCCGCCCCTTTAATAATTATGGCCCGGGTATGAATATTGAAGATAAAAGATTACCTGCTGATATGGCTAAGGCTGTTGTTGAAGGCCGCGATCTGAACATATTTTCTGATGGCACTCCAACACGGACATTTTGTTATGTCTCGGATTCGATAAACGGATACCTGAAAGTTCTTTTATACGATAAACTCGAAGCATTTAATATTGGTATTGAAAAACCGGAAATATCAGTAAAAGAATTCTCTAATCTGTTTTTAAAACATGGCAGAGAAATTTTTGGGTATAAAGGATTACATTTCATATGGTCCTTTAGG
>CAZQCO010000126.1:0-6634 GCA_964592225.1 uncultured Bacteroidales bacterium | reverse complement strand
CTGGAATTCGACATCATTGGCAAGTATATTGCACGGATCGTAAAACAGCAGTTGGGAAAATAATTAGGTCTGCCGTTACTTCCGGGTGGATGCAAGACAAATGAACTGGTATTCCCGCACTAAAAAAGCACCCCTACCTGCAGGTAGACACTGGTAGTGCTTGACATTTTAAGGAAATTATCGCCGAACTTATCTTCGTGAATTCCATCGCCTTTTTCAATAACCAGTTCCAGCGTGCAGTCGACAAGGTGGAGATCAAATTCCATTCCAAGGCAAAGCGATACAGCATCCTGAAATTTGGAAAAACTAAACTCGGTAGATCTATAATCTATCAGTTCCCCTCCCGACCATTCTTTTGATATGAATTCAGATTCCGTATCGATAAAAAATGAGTAGGAATACCCTCCGCGAATAAACGGCTTTATCGAATGGGGACCTCTAAGAAAATTATAGCGCAGCGATATTGGAAATTCCAGCGATTCAACATCCAGATCTATAGCATTTATATAATTCCCATACTCGACTTCTTTATAATCACCATAAGAGAATTTGGTGAAAGCAGGAACAAAGACAAGCTCAAGCTTCTCACTAAAAAACCGGGGTTGAATAATAACAATAGCTCCAACTTTACCAAACAGATCGGGTGTAAAAGAATAGTATTCGCTTGTGGTGTAAAAGGGTCTTACGGCATCGCTAAGGTAAAGCCTGGAGTACCCGATAGCCCCTATCAATCCTGAACGAATAATCAGAGAACGCGAACCGGTTTCAGCATATATCTGACCTGAAGCCCCTGAAAGAGTTGCCAGTGAAATCAACACAAAACAGGTAATACTTTTAAACCAGAATGGATAATTTTCTTTCAGCGTTTGAAATAACATAATTTTCTTTTAAGGTCAGTGATTTTTTGAGCCCACTAAAATAGGAAATGCTTTTACTATTTAAGAATTTTATTTACAAATGCACTTCTTTTAGAATTAAAGAACATCTATTCTTTGATATAACAATGCATATACTTTCACTTTGCCTGCGATTTCCCGGTGTATAACAAGATACTTTTCAGTACATCCACAATGATTTTAATTCTTGTTGAGTTAAATTACCGGATTCCCGCCTGCCCGTCCGGTCAGGCGGGCTTTTGCAGGAATGTTACCTGCTTTGTTTTTACTGACATTTCTGATTCTATCAACCTTTAATAACGGCCAACGGGTTTAGCTCTACCATCACTTCCACCAGATCGTCCTGATTGTGCATTACCTCATCGATATTTTTATAGGCTCCCGGGGCCTCGTCGAGATCGCGTTGTGTGCGTATGGCATGGATAATTCCTTTGCTGTCGAGTTTTTCTATTTCCGCTTTCAGATCGAGCGTGCGTTGTGCCTGTTTTCGTCCCATTACACGTCCCGCTCCGTGTGAGCAACTGGTAAAACTTTCGGCATTGCCCTTGCCCTTCACAATATAACTTTTTGTTCCCTGCGATCCCGGAATAATCCCAACTTCCCCCTCACGGGCGCTGGTGGCACCCTTACGGTGAACATAAACCTCTTTCCCGAAATGTTTTTCCTGTGCAGCATAGTTATGGGCAATGTTGATGAATTCAAGTTCGGTAAATTTACCTCCTATACTATCAGTGAAAACTGATCCAATAGTTGCCATCATCAACTTTCGGTTGGCAAAAGCAAAATCGACACAGTACCGCATCTCGTCCAGGTATCGCCGGGCCTCTTCTGTTTCCAGCGGTAAAAAAGCAAGATCCACCGATTTTTCCACCCCGGTATGCCATTGTTCATTAAGTCTGCGGGCCAGCTTGTTGTAATGTTCAGCTACCTTGTGTCCTAAATTCCTGCTGCCGGAATGCACCATGATCCAGATATGCCCGTCCGATCCTTTCTGAATTTCGATGAAATGATTCCCTCCTCCTAAAGTCCCCACCTGTTCACGGGCATTTTCAAACTCCTGTTCCACAATACCTCCAGAAATTATGCTGTCCGGCGAAGGCATCCGGCTTATATCCTGTTTGAATGCATGATGCCTGAAACCCAGGGGTACCAGTTTCCGTATGGCACTCATTATCTTTTTCAGAGTTTTCGTGTCTATTTCATACAGGGAAGTTTTCACGGCACACATTCCACAACCGATATCCACTCCTACAGCGTTGGGAACTACAGCATCGGTAGCTGCCATCACTCCCCCGATGGGCATACCGAATCCCTCGTGGGCATCGGGCATAAGCGCAACATGGCGGAAGGCAAAAGGCAGATTGGCAATATTCTTTGCCTGTTGCAAGGCTCCTTCTTCCACCTCATCGAGCCACAATTTTATAGGAATACGCTCTGAAACTATCACTCTGTGCATAATCCAATATACTGTAATTTTTATTGTATTTTTAACGTTCTCTTTATTTTACTCCTCCTGTAAGTTTTCTGATTGAAGCAATCCAGAACGGACTAAGAAAAAGGGAAAGTGCAATGATACTTATAATTATCTGATAGGTATTTTCATTGATAATATGCGAAAAATATCCGACCGAACCTATAATAAAGCTAAATTCACCTACCTGCGAAAGTAGTGAACCCGCATATAAACTTACTCTCCAGTCTCTGCAGAAAATGCGAAGCATCAATACATTTATCGAATTGTTAAGTATAAATATCAACATCACTAGGGAACCGATTATCAGTATATTTTCCCGAATGAAATTAATATCGATAAGCATTCCAATGGAAACAAAAAAAAGTGCTACAAATAATATCTTAAAAGCATGTAGGCTTTTAAAAACCCATTTCGTTGATCGTGCAGAAGATACTACAATTCCTGCAATGAATGCTCCCAAAGCTGCCGAGAGACCAAGCCAGGCTGTTAGTATCGAAAATCCGAAACAGAAAGAAAACGCCACAAAAACCTGCATTTCATGATCCCTACTAATAAATGCCTTAAACGGCAACACGATTTCCTTCTTCCATAGAATAAACAGAATAATTCCCACAATGAGTAATCCTCCAATTATCTGACGGATTAATTCCAATTTATCAGGCCGGTGCCCCCCCATATAGCCCAATAATATTATCATGGGAACTACCAGTATATCCTGAGCCAATAATATTCCCAGCACATATTGCCCTGTTTTGGTATTTAATTCCTTCCTTTCCTCAAGAAGTTTTATCACCACTGCCGTGCTGCTAAGGCTTATAACAAATCCCAGCAGAATCACCTGACTCAAATTCCAACCGAAATAATGACTAATAATCCAAACAACTAAAATGCTTACCAGTACCTGTATGGTAGTTCCAATAACAGAAATTCTCCAGTTGGCTATCAGATCGGGCAAATGGATTTCCATACCGATGAAAAAAAGTAAAAGGACAAGACCTAGTGATCCCAGGTTTGATATTAGGGTTTCATCTGCAATGAAACTAAAACCCGATGGACCCACAATAAGTCCTACTAAGATATAGGCTATCAGACTAGGTTGTTTTAGCAAACGAAGAATGAATCCGGCCAGGATAATAATGAGTGACAATACCACGAATTTTGAAAGTACCGGATCAATATTTACAACAGCAGGTACATACAACATTACTGAAATAGTTTATCATCAACATATAATTCAATCTGTAAGATAATTAAATTAAGTCAGGTTAAGGATATAATTGTTTAATGAAAACTAACTATTAATCTGATTCTCTGTTGGTTTATTATTGAACACTTTCCTATTTATCGATCCACTGCCGAAAACTGTGGCTTTTTGCCGTGCTAACTAAAAGTTCTTCGGAAGTGCCTGAAACACGTATTTCAAGGCGACTCTTCGATAGCACATTGATTTTCTCAATAGCCTTATAATTAATAATGTATTGCCGGTTTATCCGGAAAAAAATCTCAGGATCGATGATGGCTTCAACCCGGTCGAGGGAAAAATCGACAGGATATTCATGCCCGTCGAAGGTACCCAGAAATGAATTTTTTTCCAGCGAATAAAAAAAAGCTATCTGATGGGTTTCAACCGATTTTATTTTCGCTCCGATGAATATGGCAAATCGTTTTTTAAACCCGGTCTTACGACTTTCAATGGTTTCAATAAGTTCATTCAGGTCGAACTGTGGTTTGGCGTGGCTTAGACTCTTTAATTTCTGAATACTGTTCGACAATTTTATTTTATCGATAGGTTTTAAGAGGTAATCAATACTGTTCAGTTCAAATGCTTTGATGGCATATTCATCGTAGGCCGTAGTGAAAATTACAAAACTTTTAACTTTAACTTTTTTAAAAATGTCGAAACTGACTCCATCGGCCAGTTGAATATCGAGCATTAGAAGATCGGGATGCTGATTCTCTTTTAACCAGGTGATAGCAGATCCGACGCTTTCCAATTTGCCTACCACTTCAATGGAAGGTTCCACTTCAATCAACAATTTCTCCAGACGCAGGGCTGCAGGTTCTTCATCTTCGATAATCAGGGTTCGGATCATAGATCAACTTCTAAGAGCGGAATTGATACTTTAAAAGTACTATTTGTTTCGTGAATTTTTACCTGTTGCGGAGTAAAGAAGCTGTAACGCTCCGAAATATTACGCAATCCCTGACCGGTTGAATATATCTCATTTTTCTTTTGCAGATTATTTTCAACACTAAGCCATCCCTTTTCTGCCCTAACGGAAATGTGTAATGGCTTTTCCTTCGAAATGATGTTGTGTTTAATACAATTTTCTATCAGCATTTGCAATACCAATGGCGGTGTTGAATAATGATAGAATTTCTCATTCACGTCGATCTCAATGTTCAGGTTTGCTTTAAACCTTGAACGCTGTAAATCGACATATTTATTGAGAATGGCAATTTCTTCACGTACCAGTACCAGCTGTCTGTCACGGCTTTTCAGCATATATCGCAGAAATTCGGATAAATTCTGGATGTATTCAACCGCTGCGTCATTTTCTTCAACCAGTGTGGTAAGACTATTCAGGCTATTGAACAAAAAATGTGGATTGATCTGGGTTTTCAGCATTTCATACTTGGCCTCGATAGTGTCCTTTTCCATTTTTACCGATTTTGAAAAGTTGTATTTCCACTGCTGGTAAAATTCTATTGCTTCATGTATGGCTGTTATTAATAATGTAATCAGGTTTGTGATTACAGCGCCTAAAAATAAATCCTCCGTTATGTCAGCAATGCCAATTCGTACCTCGATTTTATATAGTGTATAGGAAAAGGCATTGGTATAAACAAGGATCAGGATGATCTCCAGAATAAGATGCCGGGCAGGCTTTTGTTCCCAGGGAAACCTGTTCCAGAGAAAACCAACAATCAGCATACATCCAATCCAAAGCCCACAGGTCATGACAACTGCATGCAGTAAATAGTGGAATGCGGAAATTTCTCCCTGACCCGTACGCTCCGGAATAAAAATTGCTGCCAGTGCAATCCCGACTACCGGTATTAACAAATAGTACCAAAGCTTATTAAATTGGTCTCTTCTCATTGTTCAGTCTGATTTGTGCTAATATCAGAAATTAATTCTATAAAGCATCATGGGCATGAATCCCTGCTGATAAACCGTGGTTGTCTCATCATTGGCTAAATCATACCCTTCACTAAATATATTATCATGTCGGGTAATATTCTGCAGATCTAGTCCCCACTCCTGGCTCACTTTCTTTCCGTTAATTTTTAAGCCAATACGGATATCCGTTCTGAAATAATCACTGTACCGATCTTCATAAGCCCTGTTCCAGTTATAAATTTCTTCCTGCTCTATCCGGGATTCCGGTATGTCGATCGGCAGCGCACGTTTCCCTCCTGCCCAAACCGTTTTGATATCAAAAGTAAGCATGATTTTTTCATTCAGTTTCCTTTCATAACCGGCAAGCAGGTTGAATACATAATTCCCGTTAAATGCAGTATTGCGTTCAATCCCGTCATAGCCTTTATATTTCGAATTAAAAACAGAAGCGGTAAACAGAGCATAGAAATTCCGGCTTAAAAATTTCTCAACAGTTAGTTCCAGACCATAATTATAGCCAGTTCCTTCATTTACAAGGCTATCCACACTTGGGATACCGAAAAAGTCGCCCGCATTCACCATCGAAAATTCGGGGAAACTCTCAGCAACTGGAACATTATACAAATCCTGGAAATAAGTTTCCACACGTACTCTGAAATCAGGAGTAAAAACATAATTGTATCCCAGCACATAATGTATACTTCGTGTGAATTTCACATCTTCGTTGGTACGCGAATAGGTATTGGTCAACGAATCGTACGATTGATAGTAGTAAACAACTTTAGGCTGGAGCTGGCTGTGCATTCCAAATCCAACATTAAACGATTGCCTGGAATTGATCTGCCAACGCAATGCCAGCCGGGGCTCAACAGCTAGTTCCTCATTCATCCCAAAATACTGTGAATGAATACCTGCATAGGCAGTTATCTGATCGCTAAATTTGTGCTGCCATTGTGCGTAAGCCCTTAATAAACTTAAATCACCGGTCACATCTGTCAGAGTCAAAAAATGCCCATAGTTCTGACTGAAGACACTATCACGATAATTGATGCTATAAAAATCGGCTATGATCCCAATGCTATAATTATCTTTTGCATTGATCTTATGCCTGAACTGGGTGCTGAAAGAAAATTTATTTTC
>CAZQCO010000125.1:0-6849 GCA_964592225.1 uncultured Bacteroidales bacterium | reverse complement strand
GCTGCAAATGTAATAGCTTTTTTTCTCCTCAACAACTTTTTATCTAGATTTTTTTATTCTTTTTTCTTCTCCCTTAAAATCAGTTATTTAAGTTGTATCTCCGAATCACATCCTATTTATTCATTCTGCATCCTCTCAATGAAAATACTCCATCTTTTAAAGCGGCTGCAAATGTATTATTTTCTTTCTTTCTTACATAAGAAAAATCAATATTATTTAGAATAACAATAATGGGATTGGAATCATGAAAGGTACAAAAAAAATCTGTTACTTACAAAAATCATTTATGTTATTGAAACCTTGAAAATAGCCATTATAACAATCAGAAACACTAATTTTGTATACAGAGATTAACATATGACTAAATTTTATATTTAGCTGTAGGTAACTGCTTTAAAATAATTATATTGCACTAAAAAATTTAGAATGAAGGACTCCATCGTAATTATACCAACTTTTAATGAGATCGAAAATATTGAGAAAATGATCAGAAAAGTTTTTTCGATTAGTGACTATCATTTACTCATTATTGATGATAATTCACCAGATGGTACAGGAGCAAAAGTAAAAGAACTTCAAAAGGAATATACGGACAGACTTTTTATTGAGGAAAGAAAAGGAAAGCTTGGTTTAGGAACAGCATACATTAAAGGCTTTAAATGGGCACTGGAAAGAAATTATGAATTCATATTTGAGATGGATGCTGACTTCTCACATGATCCGAATGATTTGCTCAAGCTTAAAAAAGCGTGCATGAATGGTGCCGACCTGGCTGTTGGTTCCCGCTATAAAACCGGCGTTAATGTTGTAAACTGGCCGGTAGGACGTGTACTCATGTCATATTATGCATCGGCATATGTTCGCTTTATCACCGGAGTTCCAGTTAAGGATACAACCGCAGGATTCAAATGTTACCGGCGAATCGTGTTGGAAACCATTGATTTGGATAAGATTAAATTCAAAGGCTACGCCTTCCAGATTGAAATGAAATTCACAGCATGGAAGATGGGATTCGCTGTGGAGGAAGTACCGATTATTTTTACCGATCGAAGTTTGGGACAATCAAAAATGTCGGGAGGGATATTCAACGAAGCACTTTGGGGGGTTATCAAGCTTAAAGTAATCAGCTGGTTTAAAAAATATCCTCAATACAAACGGACAGCTTAGAGCAAGCTATTGATTTATTACACATTGTTCCCTTATATACCCAACTCATAAAATTATTTAAAGGCAACTATTATTATAAGCTACTGAACTATTCTAGGAGTTGTTTATTACTTTTAGCAAAATACTAATTAATGCTATAGTTTTTTATTCAGGTTAAAGTAATTTTATAATATGACAGATCTTTTAATAAAAAATGCTACAATCATCAATGAGCATTCCAAAGTTATCGGATCAGTTTTAGTTGATCAGGGAAAAATTACTGAAATAATTGAAGGCGAATGCAACGCAGCTTCCCGTAAGGTCATAGATGCAACAAATCTAATACTGATTCCGGGCGTAATTGACGATCAGGTACATTTCAGGGAACCGGGTTTAACACATAAGGCTGATATCTGGCACGAATCGAGAGCTGCGGCCGCTGGAGGAGTTACAAGCTTTATGGAAATGCCGAATACAAAGCCTCAGACTACCACACAACAAGCACTGCAGGATAAATTTAAAATTGCTGAAGAAAAATCGCTGGTTAACTATTCGTTTTATTTTGGGGCAACAAACAACAACCTTGACGAATTGGTTAAAACCGATCCAAAAAAAGTCTGTGGAATCAAAGTATTTATGGGGGCATCAACAGGTAATATGCTGGTCGATAATCCTAAAAGTCTGCATGATATTTTTTCACATGCACACCTTCCTGTAGCTACACACTGCGAAGATGAAGTAACTATCAAAGCTAATCTGATAAAATACAGAAACGAATTTGGCGATGACTTGCCAATGAGCTATCATCCACTTATCAGAAGTGAAGAAGCTTGCTATAAATCAACAGCATTAGCAATTGAACTGGCTGAAAAATATAATACCCGCCTGCATGTACTTCATCTTTCAACGGGAAAAGAACTTGAACTCTTCGAACAAGGAGGTAACTTACATACGAAAAGAATTACCAATGAAGTCTGCATTCATCACCTTTGGTTTAATGATAGCGACTATAAAAAATTAGGTGCTAAGATCAAGTGGAATCCGGCAATTAAGACAAAGAACGATCAGGAGGCTCTCATGGACGCTCTCATCAACGACAGAATTGATATAGTGGCCACTGATCATGCTCCTCATACAACCGAAGAAAAGAGCCGGAATTATTACCAATCTCCCTCAGGTGGACCCCTTGTTCAACACTCACTAATAGCAATGCTAGAGTTCCATAGGGAAGGAAAAATCAGTCTGGAGAAAATTATTGAAAAGATGTGTCATGCTCCGGCAGATATTTTCCATATCTCAAAAAGAGGATATATTCGAAAGGGATACTGGGCTGATCTGGTTCTCGTCGATCTGAACAGTCCCTGGGTTGTGAATAAAAGTAACATTCTGTCGAAATGTGGCTGGTCGCCTTTTGAAAATGTTCAGTTTTCCTCGAAAATACATACAACCCTGGTTAATGGCATGCTTGTTTACGATAATGAACAAATTATTGAAAGTAAGGCTGCAGCTCCGCTGGAATTTGAAAGAGATTAAATATATGTCTGCTAATACATCACCTGTCATGAAACATTTTTTAGGATTTATTATTTGTGCTTTGCTTATAACCTGCACTCAAAAAACTGGTAAAGAACAAATAAAAGCTGAAATTAAAACCCCTGATTCTGTATCGATGCATCTTGTTGCCGATACAATAATCTATGATGTTATAATCCATAATACAAATCCTTATGATACCTGGATTGAACAAAGTCTGGGAAAACTTCAGCATGCTAAGCTTATCGACAGTTTATTCGCACTTGTTTATGAAAGAAAGGCAATGGCCTACGATTATTTTTCAAATGAAGAATTGTCACTGAAGCAAATTGAAACACTGGAAAAGGAAGAAGGCTTTGCGCGCGACCGGATAGGGAAAATACAATTTACCGAAGCATGGTACTTTAACAAGAAAACAAAAACATTACATAAAGAAGTAATTTCTGTCGCTTTGGGACATGAATTATATAGCGATTCGGGTGAATTCAGAGGATATAAACCTGTATTCAAATTATACCTTAATCCTTAGTATTAATACATTTATGTTAACACTCAAGGTATTTTAGTACTTAAAAGAAAAATTTTAATTTAGCCCACCAAATAAACGAATCTAAAATGCTAACAGTTGAAAAAATCGGGGGAACATCAATGAGTAAATTTCATGATGTACTCAAGAACATTATCATTGGTAATCGAAGTGATTTTGACTTATATAACCGGGTATTTGTTGTTTCGGCCTATGCCGGTGTAACAAACATGCTGCTGGAACATAAAAAAACAGGCGATCCCGGCGTATATGAAATGTTCGTTAAACATGATAATTTCAACAAAAGCCTGCAAAATGTACTCAATCAACTTCTTGATATTAATAAGACATTTGCAGATATCAACTTAAATCTGGCTCTGGCTGAAAATTTCATTACGAGCCGGATACTTCAGGCAAAATATTATCTTAACAGTCTGGCCGATGTGTTGGCAACGGGCTATGTTAGCAAGGCCAATATCCTGCTGGCAGCACGTGAAATACTGGCCTCAATTGGTGAGGCGCATTCAGCCTGGTGTTCTGTAAATATACTCGAGAACAACGGAATCAATGCTATATTGGTTGATCTCTGCGGATTTAACGATTCGGAATACCTGAGTATTGATGAGCGTATATACAGATCATTTAAAAACATTGATTATAGTAAAACTATCCCTGTTGCCACAGGTTATACCAAGGGAACAGAAGGTATCATGAGGGAGTTTGACCGGGGCTATTCGGAGGTAACATTCAGCAAAATAGCTGTTGAGCTTAAGGCTGATGAAGCGGTAATTCACAAAGAATTTCATCTTGCTTCGGCTGATCCTAATATTGTCGGACTTAAAAAATCGATTCCCGTTGGACAAACAAATTATAATGTAGCCGATCAGCTGGCCGACATAGGTATGGAAGCCATACATCCTAAAGCCTCGAAACCATTGGAGATGGCAAATATCAGCATCCGTATTAAAAATACCTTCGAACCGGATCATCCGGGAACCGTCATATCTAAAGATTATATTGGGGAAAAATCGAAAGCAGAGATAATTTCCGGAACCGATAGGGTTGCTGCCATTGAAGTACATGATCCTTCTATGGTAGGAGAGGTAGGTTTTGACCTGCAGATTATGGAAATATTCAAAAAACACAAAGTCAGCTATATTTTAAAATCTACCAATGCTAACAGCATTACACAGGTTATCTGGGATAAAGATCTGAAGGATGAGCTTCTGAATGAATTAAAGGAACAATTCCAGGAAGTAACGGCAAAGGAAGTAGCCCTGATCTGCGTACTGGGTACCAATATTGCACAACCCGGTATATTGGCGAAAGCTGCTGCCGCATTGGCGAAAAATACTATAAACATTGAGAGTTTTTCACAATCGTTAAAGCAGGTAAATATGCAGTTTGTAATTCCGCGCGATCACTATAAAAAGGGCATAATAGCACTGAATGATGCATTATGTGTTACGTAAAATCCTAATGGCACCGAAAAAATGTATTATATACATACCGACCACCTGGGTTCCATCAGAGTAATTACCGGTGAGAATGGCAACATGGAGGAGGAGATGAGTTTCGATGCGTGGGGACGCCGGCGTAATCCTGCCGACTGGACCTATACAAATGTACCCGAACCTGTACTTACCGACCGGGGCTATACCCTGCATGAACATTTAGATGAATTCGACCTGATCAATATGAACGGCCGTCTCTACGATCCCCGCCTGGGCCGTTTCCTGAATGCCGATCCCTTAATAGGAGACCTGTTCCGTGCCGACAGCTACAACAGCTATAGTTATGTATTGAACAATCCATTGAGTTATACCGATCCCAGCGGGTATTCCGTGAACAGGCCAATGCACTATAGTATGCAGGAATTGGAGGAGTTCTACGAATGGCAAAGATCAGCAGGAGGTAATTTTGGAAGATTGTTGGGTAATGATCATACGTGGGGAGGGTTTAACGAATCATATAGTTATAATTGGCTCACAGGATCCTACGAAACAATTCGGGGAGAATCTGTAAATTGGGGTGAGGTTTATTCTAGTTTTATGTCTGCTAATTTCTATCCTGATGGAACACCAAGAAACAGTACTAGCCATTCCATCAAATATAGATTTTCACATACAGAAGTTGATGGTAACATTGGCAATCCTCTGATGTATAAGAAGAAAGATGGCATATGGTATACATACTTGAATGGAGAATGGGTACCAAGTGAAGAAGGATCGTCAGATATGTTATATGATGCCAGTTCAAGTGGGGGCACTACAGTTGCAGGTACTGCGGGAGCTATTGCAAGTGAACTTTATTACAGTGAGAAATATGGCACCTGGATGGGTAAAAATTTCAAACTTTACAAACAAACTTGGGGAGGAAATGGATTTACAGGTGGGAAGAACAAGTTTGGAAAGACTACATCTAATGCTATAAAGTGGGGAGGGCGTGTACTTGGAGCATGGAACGCTTATTCAATAAATGAAGGTTATAGAAATGGTGAGATGGGGACAGGAATGATGGTGGCTGAACAAGGTTCAAATTTGTATTCTGTATTTGGCGGAATCTATGGTGCTGCCTGGGGTGTTGGTTGGGAGCTAGGACGGGCTATTACAACAATTAATGCATACCAAGAATTCAAGTTTAATTTCTGGTATAATCAGATGGAAAAAAGAATAGGTGCACCGAACCAGTTTAATGAGAATTTATGGTATGAATTCTTTCAAAATTTTTAATAATGATTAAGGTATTTTATTATTACTACTACCTTTTTTATACGAAGGTATTACCAGATAGTCAACCACATTCAACGGTTATTTTTACTTTAAGCTTTTCATTATCGCTTTTAATAAATGGATTGTTAAGTTTAATTTTTGCTCATGTAGCTAATTATAACATGTCGAACTATGTAATGGTAGGTATATTTGTTACAATAATGGTTGTGAATTATTTGGTGTTTTATAGGACAGGAAAAGGAAAGCGATTAGTTAAAGAAAAGCCGAAATTTTTTAATAGTCATCGACTATCAATTTTATTTACATTATTATTTTTCTTAATAACAACATCCTTTCTTTTTTGGGGCCCAATTTATATAAAGAATATATTGGATGCGAGATAATGAAAAATCCCGGTCAACACCGGGATTTTTTTAATTGCAATTATCTAATAAATAATTTTCTGCTTTCTTATAACCATATTTTAAAGCCCACCACATGGCGCAAGCGTCTTTCGCTTGTGCCTTATAAATTGAATCCAACCCCCAAACCTCCCGCTTAAGGCGGGACAGGCTCTTACTATCCTTCGCTTTTAGAATCGGATAGCAAAGCAAGGGGCTATAACTATGTGCTGCATAAGTTTCAAGTTTTTTAACCCCAACCCCTTACTATCCTTCGCTTTTAGCTTCGGATAGCAAAGCAAGGGGCTATAACTTATTTGTTGTAAAAGTTAACCCTCCCTGCCTGAACTGCGAACGGCAGGCAGGCTTTTTAAGGAGGGCCGGGAGGTTTCTGAAGAATTTTAACCCCAGATCCCTAAATAAGGGGCTATAACTGGAGTACTATATAAGTTAATCCACCCTGCCTGAACTGCGAAAGATAGGCAGGCTTTTTAAGAACGGCGAAGCCCTCACGAAGTGCCATTTGTTGGCG
>CAZQCO010000124.1:0-6934 GCA_964592225.1 uncultured Bacteroidales bacterium | reverse complement strand
AAATATTAATTGGATTGCTGTTTCTATTTTCTATTTTCTATTTATTGTTTATTATTGGACTAGTCATATTTGTTGTTTCACCGGCTGTTGAAAAGCATTATTGGATTCATGCACTTTTTTTGGGGCATTATTTGGTTTTATAACTTATGCTACTTACGATTTAACAAACCATGCTATCCTGAAAGATTGGCTTATTAGTCACGGCTATTCAATTAATCAGGGAAAACGCTACTATGCACCCGATGTAACACGTATTCAGGCGACATACGTGAAACATACTTTTTTAGAAGGGATATGGTCTTTCAATGTGCATGAAAGCTGCAGCGAAGAACGCTGCGAGATTACTGGTGATAAAGGAAAACTGTGCTTTTCTTTTTTCTGGAATCCGGTACTTGAAATACATTCCGGTTCAGGAATTGAAAAGATTGAATTACCTTTCCGGATCACGTATAACAGTCTATGATAAATGATGTTGTCCGGTTTTTCAGAGGTGAAATCCCAAATCCGAGTTCCCTCGGGGAGGCTTTGTGGAAGATGATGGATTCGACACTTTCGAAGGAGAATATAACTTAATTGTGGTTTATTTGTTTATTTGAAAATATGAAAAGATATATGATAATAATATGGATCATTGGGGTTATAGTATTATTGATACTGTTAATTAATGTTTATATATTGGCCGATCCCCGGTTTGGAGGAAAACCAGTAAAAAATCAAATGGTTAAACTGGCAAGACAATCTGTCTATGAGAAAGGCAAGTTCAGGAATCCTGGAAATATTCCGGTTATCCTGCCTAAATCCTATGGAAAAATGCTCCGGCTGCAATTTGGTGACAATCCCGGAAGAATACCTGATGCTGCAATTCCATCGGTAAAACCTGAATTCAAAGATGATTTTGGTAATGAGGACCTATCTCTCATCTGGCTGGGACATTCCACGGTATTGATCCGGATCGATACTATTACTATCCTCACAGATCCGGTTTTCAGCAAACGGGCTTCACCCTTTTCTTTTGTCGGACCGAAATCATTTGAATATTCCGTTCCGTTTACCCCTGAAAATATTCCATTTCCCGATATCATACTTATTAGTCACGATCATTTCGATCATCTTGATTATCGGACCATACAGAATTATTATAAAGGTGTAAAAGTATTTTATGTTCCTCTGGGTGTTAAGAGCCATCTGGTTCGCTGGGGTGTGCCAGCGGAAAATATTACTGAACTCGACTGGTGGTCGGGGAAAAACTATAACGATTCTCTTGAATTTATTTCAACTCCCGCACAACATTTTACGGGACGACGGGGACAGAATAATTCCACTTTATGGTGTTCCTGGGTGATAAAAGGAAAAAAGGAAATCCTTTTTTTTAGTGGCGATTCAGGGTATTCTAATCATTTCAAAGAGATAGGAGAGAAGTATGGTCCATTCGATATAGCGCTGATGGAGTGTGGAGCATACGGTACCTATTGGCCCTACATTCACATGGTGCCTGAAGAAAGTGTACAGGCGGGTCTTGATGTTAAAGCCCATACTGTTATACCCATTCACTGGGGAAAATACAACCTGGCCTTCCATCCGTGGAAAGAACCTGTTGAACGATTTATACAGGAAGCTTCTGTTCAAAAACTTAGCTATATAACTCCTAAACCTGGCGAACAAGTGGTTATCGGTTCCAAACAACCTACTCATACCTGGTGGAAATAATGATATAGTACTTTCCTGTAATACAACACTATAAGTAAAATAAATATTAAATAACTAAAGATTTAGTTGAAAAACTAAGAATTTAGTTTTATGTTTGTTTCCTATTAACTAAATCTTTAGTTATAAAATGAAAGAGCTAACTAAAGCAGAAGAACAGATTATGCAAATTCTCTGGAAGTTGAAAAAGGGATTTGTAAATGATATTATGGATACGCTACCTCAACCTAAACCTGCCTATAATACAGTCTCAACCATTATCAGGATTCTTGAGAAGAAAGGCTTCGTTAGCCATCATGCATACGGTAAAACACATGAATACTATCCGCTGGTTTCAAAAGAAGAGTATACAAAGGGATATATGAGAGGATTTATGAAAAACTATTTTTCAAATTCCTATAAAAATTTAATTTCTTTCTTCTCAAAAAACGAAAAACTATCAGTGAATGAGTTGGAAGACATTATTAAAATGCTCCAGTCACAGGTTGAAAATAAAAAAAAGGAGGGTAAATAGCATGGCAGACTATATGATAAAATCAGGAATTTTGTTGGCAGTATTTTACCTGTTTTATATACTGGTAATAAGGAAGGAAACCTTTTTCAAGCTAAACAGGTTGTATTTACTGGTGAGTGTATCTTTCTCATTGCTGCTTCCATTAATGCCTTCAATTCGATTTACAGCAACTGATACCGGAATATCCAAATTGATTGAAGGGGTAAGCATTACAAATAATTTTAGCGCTACTAATTATAGCAGATCATCGGATCTGATCAATCCGTTATTCATTATTTACCTAAGCGGACTAAGCTGGTTTACACTTCGTTTTTTCTCCGGCTTGGGGAAAATAGTGTATCTCTATTTAAGGTTTCCTTCAACTCAAGTCGACGGAAGAAAGACTGTAATAATTGAAGGCGATCATGCTCCTTTTACTTTTTTCAATATCCTTTTCATTAGTAATAAAGATCTGCATATGGATAAGGACGAGAGTATCATTAAACATGAACTGGCACATATACGCCAGCTTCATTCCATTGACCTCATGTTGCTGGAATTGGCCGTGATAGCGCAGTGGTTTAATCCCTTTATCTGGCTAATAAAGATTTCTCTGAAAGCAGAACATGAGTATGCAGCAGATGATCAGGTGATGAGAGAAGGTTATAACAGGCTAAGCTATCAGCAGTTACTTTTCGAAAGAAACCTAGGTGTTTCTGCTATTGGATTAGTTAATAATTTCAATTATTCCTTATTAAAAAACAGAATAAAAATGATGACTAAAAATAAATCGGGAGCAAATGCACGTATGAAATATTTGTTCTCAATACCAATGATTCTTCTTATCTGTGTATTTACTTTAACAGATATTGATAGAGCCAGTGCGCAGGATGATCGAGTCTATGATCAGGTAGAAGTTATGCCTGAATATCCCGGAGGAATGCAAGAGGTCAGAATGTATATAGCCCAGCATTTAGAATATCCTGAAATTGCAGCAGAACAAGAAGTATCCGGCAAAATCTTCGTCCAATTTACGGTATATGAAGATGGAAGTGTGCAGGATGTAATAATTATGAGTACCAGGATTCAAACCGAAGTGAACAACGAAATTGTCTTTGTTGAATATTTAACAGATGCAGAGAAAGATGCTTCGGTTCAGAAAGAAGGGATCTTAGCACTGGAGAAGGAAGCTGTTCGAGTTGTCAGCAGTATTCCTGACTTTACTTCTGGTAAACAGGATGGAAAACCGGTAAAAGTGCGTTTTACATTTCCAATTGTCTTTTCATTAGAGTAAGGATTCAACACCTTACGAATTAAAAATTTTCCACTTATTAATTTAGGTTTGTACTGATATTAGGGAATATTGGCGAGGAGTCTGTCTGAAAATACTCCCAGTCAATATTCCTGATTTAGCATATTGATAAATAATATCTACTATTCAGTTTAATCCATAAATAATTAATCTTTTCAAGGTTAATTAGAGTAATTGCATTTCTGAGCAGAATTTTTTAATTTTCTGGTAGAACCCTGCAATGAAATTTATGGCTGTATATCTAAGGATTTTCAATATTTTGTGGCTTTTACTGGTTCCTGTTTGTTTTTCTTTAGGTCAGAAAGATTCCGGTTGTCCGGGCTGGAGCGGTGATTTAATTGTTCCCGATGAGGATTTTTATAATGCTTCGAACTGGACAACAAATGCTTCTGCAGGAAGCGTGTGTGATGTAATTGTCAGCGATACCAGTGTAGATTTGCACTGGAAGTTATCGGCTGGAAATGGGCAATGGGTGCAATGCTTTCTAATTTTACCGGAACCTGTTTCTCTAAGCCAATACGATCTTTTCGGATTCGATCTGCATGGAAGCGCCTGTGATGCAGGTTATCCCTGTCATAAAGAACAGGTATTGGAAGTGAAGTTTGAGGATGGCTCATTGCAGGCTTCACACAAACGAATGGGAGAGGAGGGTATATTATGTATCAACCGCTGGATTAATAAACTCTTTTTTCATAAGTACGACAATTTTTTTTCTATCCCGGTAGGATTTAACTGGGATCATATCGAGGTGCTATCATTTGGTGTGATATCACATCCCTGGGTTGATAATCCTCCGGCCGATTCAGGTATATTTTCTTTCAGAAACTTTGTTGGTGACTCTACAGGAGGTTGGATAATACCTTCAGAGTTGGAAACCTTAACCGTACATGTCGATACTCTGGAGAAAATAAAACAAAATGCTTTGGATTTTATCCTTTCACGCCAAACTGGCACAGGTTTACTTACAACCTGGATAGAAGATGGCTCATCGTGGCTGTATGGACAGGGACTGGCGTTGAAGATCCTTACTCTTGAAGGAGAATGGGATGCAGAACATAATCCTTTGAATGATGCTGCGGAAGCGGCACAAAAACTGGCCCGATTCCTTGCTACTCACCAACAAAATATAGGTTACTGGCCGCGTGCATGGAACAGCTATACAGGGAATATTGCTGTTTTATATGAAAACGACGGATCGATATGGATGGGTGATTTTCCCTGGATGCTTACCGGCTTATGCAGCTATTTTAAAAAATCGAATGATTGTACAGTGCTGAGTTCTATTAATAAAGGGGAAGCTTTTTTCAGATCGTTAATCGATTCCGATGGAAAATTTTATACCCTGAATGTTCCCGACAATGAAAGAATTCCGGTTACGAGCAGTGAGGCATACGCTGCGGCGATAGGCGCTTTACTTGAACTGGGTGATAATGAACTGGCCGAAACACTTATTACCTACATCCATAATTCAACTTGGGATACCGATTTACTTTATTGGAGGGAGGGAGCATATTCCGATCGGGTGGTACTTTTTACCAATACCTGGTTATCATTATTAATGCATAATAGGGGCTATTCACAGGAATCGCTACATGCTTTAAAACTGGCAGGCAGCCTGATGTATACCTGCGGACCGGGGGAACCCTGCGGACTTGATGGTATAGGTCCCATCGCCAACTGGTATGAGGGAACGCTTTCCTATATAGCATCCGGGGGTTGTGGCAGTAATATTCTTTTTAATTCTATTCAACCTTTTATAAATGATGACGGATCGGTACCCCACTATAATGATGATATCGGAGGTACTGCAGGAATCTGGGCCGAAAAATGGTCCAGTCTCGACGGTACAAGTTGGTTGTATTACGTTGCCGCTCAAAGGTCCCCTTTTGAAGCTTTTATTCCGGAACACGATCCCGTTTGTATTGATGGATTAGAAGGTGGAAATACTCGAATCCGTTTAATTAAATTATTTCCGAATCCCTGTCACGATTATTTTGAATTTTCTACAGGCGATATGGCTACTGAAACTATATCGGTAAGTATATTAAATTTCATGGGTCATACTCTGTTAGAATATCTTAAAGACGAAAAGCAAGCTAGCATCAGGATGGATGTTAAAAAATTGGTGCCGGGAGTTTATTTCTTTCGGTATGAAAGTCCAAATGAAGTGTATATAACAAAATTCATTAAGAATTAGTCATACCGGCTTATGCTATTCTCTTAGGATCAATAAGTAAAGAAATTGCAGATTCCAAAAACGGAAATATAACATGTACTGCTTTAATTTTAAATTTTTTAAGTGTATCTGGTTGGACTTATACCATGGCTGAGATACATTATATTAGCGATTCCCTCCAGGGTTTAACGCATACCGAAAACCAGGATGGGTTTTTAATTCTGGATGAGGAAAAGTACTGTCTCTTTGCAGTTTTCGATGGTGTAAGTTGCTCGAAGAATCCTAAAAAGGGAGTTGAAAACGCAATTAAATTTATAGAGCAATACCATCAACGATTTATAGATAGCAGCACAATGAGGTTCAAGGAGATGATGTATGCTGCGAATCAGGACATTCTACAGACAAGAATTCCCGAATCGTTAACAACATATGCTCTTGCTGGTTTTTTTAAAGAGGAACCGTCAGTATTGTATTATTCAAATCTTGGTGATTCGAGAATATATTATATCAGGAATGAAGTAATACATCAACTTACCACCGATGACACACTTTGGCCAGGAAGTAACATTTTAACAAAATGTCTGGGTGGGGAAAAATTATTACCTGATGATTTTCGCGAGGGACAGTGCAAGTTGAAGGAGGGTATACTATTTCTTGCTTCCGATGGTTGCTATGGAATTTGGGAAAGGAATCGCAAAGAATTATTGCAGATTTTCAATAAATCCGATCTTATTGTGTTTCATTCATATTTTAGCAAGCTTCTTAAAGGATATAATGCAGATGATGCCACTTATATTATTGTACAAATGCACTAACCTGAGATGAGAAAGTCCTAAAGATTTATTAAGCGCTAATCAAAATCAGAACCTTTTAAATCATTTTCAGCACAGACAATCCTCGATTTCTTTTGTGAATATTAACAAATCAGGGTTAATTGAGAATATTTTTTAACAATACCGCAAGTTCATTATTAAGAGTAAGTCATTGATTTATTGTTTTTTACATTTTGAAAAAATTAAGCTCTATGAAATATTATTATAATGGTTAATAACCGGAGCGTAATTATATAGGGAAAATGCGGGATTTCTGATCAGGTTTTTATATCTTGGCTATATGTTAAACCTAAATTAGCCTTCAATATGAATAAAGGAGAACTCATCGCAGCAATAGCTGCCAAGTCAGGTCTTACAAAAGCAGCCAGTGAAAAAGCTTTAAATGCAATGATTGCATCTATTAGTGGTAGTCTTAA
>CAZQCO010000123.1:2715-7008 GCA_964592225.1 uncultured Bacteroidales bacterium | reverse complement strand
CGTTTGTATGTAATCGAATATCTACCCTTCCAACATCGGGACAAGACATGATATCGAAAACATCCCGGGCCATTTTTGTGACAGCTTTTTCTTCTTCTGAATTTATAATTGCAGGACAAATAACCTTTACAGATTTTGCGGCTTCCCCGCCCTGTTTCATATCATAATCGTAAATGTTGTATTTACCTCCAATTTTACTCAAATCAAAAGTATGTTCAACGATGTCTAGCAATTTTCCCGGAAAACTTTCAAGGAAGGGAACGCTAAGCTCACGGCCTCCAATATATTCTTCAACAACAAGGCCCGCAGGATAATGACCCAGAAGACGATTTATTCTTTCCAGGGTTTGATCTCTTGTTTCAACAACAGAATCTTGTGTAATTCCTTTGCTCGATCCCTCTGAATTTGGTTTAATCATCAAAGGATATTGTAAATCTTCAGGCAAATCGCGCTCTTTATCGGTTATTAAAACTCCTCTTGGAACACTAATTCCATGAGAAGACAACACAGTTTTAGCGAGATGTTTATCGAGATTGAGATGAAGAAGAGATGCATTTCCACCCGTAAACGGAATACCCATTTGCTCATACAAGCCAGGATAAAAAGCTTCCCTTGAACTCCCTATTGTTCCTTCTGCTAAATTAAAAATAAGGTCAGGTTCACTTTCAATAAGGCGCTCAATTACTGCATTTGGTTTACCAGAGACCTCAACTACTGTAACTGTGTGCTGCAGGCTGCTAATAGTTTCGTATATCCTATTAATATCAGCTTCAGTTAAAAGTTCAGCTGTAGCTTCTGTATCATCGATTCGAAGATTGTATGCAATTGTTATTCTCATGGTCTTATCTCCTATGAGTAATTATGGTACTCTTAAATTAAATATGTTTATAAAAAACATTCATGCTTTCAATGCTTCCAGCAATATTGGTGTTGTTAATTAGTGTGCCGGAATAGGTGTAATCTAACTTCAGGAAGGTCTTATTCATTGGAATTGAATTTATTCGGGCAATGGTGTATAAGGTTTTCATTCCCTGCTTTTTCATTTCATTCTCCATTTTTTTTAGAAGCAGTACTGATAAATTATTCCCCCAATATTTCTTATGGGTTGCAAAATCAGTCATCTCAGCATTTAAGCCTTTTATATCCATTTCTGAAGATGCAATGGCTACTAGTTTACCCTCCTTTTCAGCCCCGAAATATTGAATATTTTCGTTCATGGTTTTTAAAATATAGTCGGGATTATGGATTGGAAAAGGGTAACTGATAAAAACTTCCCGATAGATACCGGTTATTTGTTCAACATCGGAATTACCTAATTTGCGGAGTACAAATTCTGATTTTAACTTTTTAAATTCATAAGGTTTTTTTGATTCTTCTCTGAGCAACAGACTGAGATTGTCAAACTGAATCTGATCAAACTTAAGCAAGCGATCAGCCTCTAAAAACTTTGAAACAAAAAACGCATCCTCAATATTATTATAAAATCCGGGAATACTTGCTTCCAGAATATAGCCATCGGAGAAAAATAAGGGTGCCACCCATTTAGGGATCTTACAAAATATTTTAGTGTATTTATTTTTATGAGCTAGTTCAGCAAGTTTTTTCAGGATTATAGAGGCATCCTGTTCATCCAGCTTCATTAAATAAATTCTGTTGTTATTTTTGCCATGCTGGATGTAGGTTCCTTTTCCAATAATATCAACCTTATCCTGCACTATCGTCCCTCCGCTTTAAGCGCTCATTGTTTTCCGGGATCAATGAAATTGTATCGCATGAATCGGATAATAATTTTTCAATGCCGATTGCCTCTGTTTCATCAATTTCATTCAGGTTTAATTCCAGATTACAGTTATCACAATCGCGGTCGCACATTTTAGGTTCATAACTATCCGGTTCTTTGTATGTCGTAATTACACCCTCATAATTTCTTAACACAACTTTGTTAGTCGACCAGGAAATAATGTAGTTTGGCATAACAGGGATTTTACCCCCTCCGCCAGGAGCATCTATTACATAGGTAGGGCGGGCAAAACCACTTGTGTGCCCGATAAGGCTTTCCATAATCTCAATACCCTTTCCAATAGGTGTTCTGAAATGTGATAAACCTTCAGAGAGGTCGCATTGGTATAAATAGTAGGGCCGTACCCTGTTTTGAACAAGTTTGTGTACTAAGGATTTCATTATTCTGGGACAATCATTGACATCGGCGAGTAGTACCGATTGATTACCCAGGGGGAATCCTCCATCTGCTAATTTTGCAAGTGCTTCTTTAGCAGAAGCAGTAATTTCATTGGGGTGATTAAAATGGGTATTAATCCACAGAGGCTGATATTTCTTTAGTACTGAAACTAAATTATCTGTTATGCGATAAGGCAACACCACAGGCATTCTTGTTCCTATACGAATAATTTCGACGTGTGGAATCTGGCTTATCTCAGACAATAACCAATCTATTTTGTCATCGGAAAGCATAAATGGGTCGCCTCCTGATAGCAGAACATCCCGAACATGTGGTGTCTCTTTAATATATTCTATTCCTTTTGAAAGCTGGTCTTTTGTAGGTACAAAGTCGACATCTCCCACTTTTCGTTTTCGTGTACAAAAACGGCAATACATAGAGCAAATATTGCTTACATGGAATAAAACACGGTCGGGATAACGGTGTGTAATCCCCTCAACCGGACTATCTTTATCCTCAGATAGAGGGTCGGAATGTTCTGATTTTAATGTTATTAACTCTTCAACTCCGCCGAATGACTGCCTGAATACCGGATCGTTTTTGTAATTGACTTTATCAATCAGGGATAAATAATACGGAGTTATTGAAAGGGGAAATTTTTCGAAAGTTTTCATCAGATCTGCTTTCTCATTCTCCGCAAACTTAATTCCCGTCAGATACTCAAATTTATCTAAAGACTTTATTGAATGTTTCAGTTGCCATCTCCAATCTTTCCAATTTGCAAGCTCGGATTGTTTTTCAATCTTCCCTGCAATCTCTTTCTGTGCATTGTTATATATCATAAAAATTCAATATTGTCTCTATGCGAACAAAATTACGAAAAGCATATAAAAATACCGCTTTAATCAGATTAATCTAAAAATGGAAAATTCAATGCGGGGTATAAAACTAGTATGTATGTTATTTGGCGTGAGCAAAAAATAGCTCTTTTGCAAACTTTGGTTTGCGTGGCGGCTCGTGGGATTTAGCTTCGCTGAGCTCCTTTCAGTCGGTTGCAAATATGCTGTTTGTAGGTGGGGTTTCTTTTTCTTTGTACGGGAGGGAGAAAAAACAAAATAAATTCTCTCGCACTTGAACCGACCTGTTAAAGAGATTCGAATAATTATTCTTTTTTCATCAAATTAACACCTGTCTTTCCCACTTGCACAATGTCAAATCGCCTTGTTGCTAAATGTTTGATGGTACGGTGTCGTGCGGGATTACGAAGCGATTCTCTATCAGTGTACACCGACTTATTTTTACGAGAGGTAACCTTTGCAAACCACTGAGACCCACATGCTCGCTATTGTTTGTTAGCGGCAGGTTTATATATCATTCTGAGTATCTTTTGATAAATCCTTAATTTTCTGAATTTTTTCAATCTTACGTTCGACAATCAAATCATTATATGTTATAATTATTAAACTTTGTGGAATAAAATACTGTATTTTAATTTCAAGGTTGTTAATAATCCAAAAGTAAATAACGCTTCCACTTTCTTTTTTTTCTCTTAAAAAATCTCCATATTTAGTATTATACATACTAACAAGCATGTCATCAGCATACGTATCAACATTATATAGAAAAATGTTAAATCTATTTAGCTTGCCGTTATGAAAATCACCTTTTAAAAGTGAATTATATTTTTTTGAACTCAAATAGAAATCATATGGATAACCATCAACTGTGGAATATTGATTGCCGATATTAATTTTTATTTCCGATTTCTGACCTAGTTTTTTATCAGCTATCAATTTTAGAATCCGATTGTTGTAAGAGTTATTACTCATACCAAAAATGAAATCCAAGATAATGGTATCATTCTTTGATTTTAAGGAATCAAGTATCAAGTCACGTTGTGTTTTATACTCATAATCTGTAAGATACTTATTGTTGGTCTTAGTTGACTCAGTGCATGAATAAATCATAATACAAGTAGTCATTATAAAGATTAATCTTTTCATTATAATTTGGGTTAATTGTACATTTTATTTATAATTATCACGTTTTGCTAATAGTTTGTTCGTCTGCTGAAAACTTGCCACTAATCCTCCCGCAATAAGATATCGTTGGTG
>CAZQCO010000123.1:0-2615 GCA_964592225.1 uncultured Bacteroidales bacterium | reverse complement strand
AAGATACAAAAAAGCCGGCTTATCTTTTGCCGGCGGAGAGGTATACTGGTTCTGTTTGCTGAACCTGCCTGCCAAAGGCAGAAATTAAGTTGTATAACAATAAAGTGACATATTAATGGAATATCTGAAAATACAGGCTCTCGTTTTTTGGAACACCATAACATACATCTACAACGTAACGTAGTTGAAAACTACATTTTATCTGAGGCGTAGTTGCGCTTCGCTAAACTACGCCTAGCCTGGGGCAGGCAGGCTTGATGGATCGAAAGGTACTTTCGGTTTAAATACAAAAATAGTTGTTAAAACTCTATCTTATAACTTAAGTTTGGAACCGGTACTGCAAATTCCCAGCGTTCAACCTGTTGGGTTTTATAATTATAGTATAAGCCATAATTTTCTTTTGCCATGAGTAAATTTCCCATTTGCAGCGACCATACACTGGAATGATTCTTTTTATTTATCCGGTAATTGATTGTTGCATTAACAATTAACTTATCGGATTCCTGGTCTTCAAATAATTTAGAATAATCATAAACAACATCCTGAACTAAATCAGATGCAATATTATCTATGGGTGTTGTACGCTTCCCTCCAAAGTAATTCACCCTGACATTTACTCCTAAAATCTTGTTATTCTGTTTTCCAACAGTCCATTCTTTGCCATAAAGTACATTAAATACATACTGCGTATTAAACCGGGTGTTGCGTTCAATACCATCGTCGCCTGTAAATTTCGAGTCAAACACCGATGCTGTTAATAAATAGTAGTAACCATTTTTCAGAAAACGTTCGAGGGTAATATCAATACCTGAATTTCTACCCGTACCCGAATTAATCAGTTCCTGGTCAAAATACCAGTCGGCTTCCATATTCAGCACCGAAAAATTACTGTCAGGAATTACAGGAACATCAAATAAAAATTGAGTATATGGTTCTATTTTCAACCGTAAATTAGGATTTAGGCTTATATCATAGGCAAAAACCAGGTGATGCGCTTTTGAAACTTTCAAATCTTTATTGGGTTGAGCAATGCCGGAGCCATCATTAACCCCGGCAAAATATAAGGTCAAGGGCTCTAACCTTGAATGTTTCCCGTACGCTAAACTAACTGATTGCGTCTTACCAATATTGTACGACAGTCCAAGTCGGGGTTCTATGACCAATTCATTATTCAGATCGAAGTAATTACTATGCAAACCTGCATTTATCGTAAATCGTTTACTAATACTAAATTTTGATTGTGAAAAAACCTGTACCATGTTTGAAGCATCCTTTTCATTAACCACAGTAATCAATCCCTGGTCATAAACTGGCGCATGCTTTAAAACAGTATTGTAATGCATATTATCAACTATAAACCCCGTTCGGTTAGCGTGTTTTGCACTGAACTTGTGGTTATAGACACTTGTAAATGTATATTTGTAATTACTAACATGCATATCCTCATTTTCATAACGATTTAAATCGTAGCCCAGTATTCCTCCCTCATATTTCATATAATCGCCGGTCACTGCAAAGGATGTATTTAACCAGGCATTTTTTTGAAAAATATAGCGATGGTTTAAACCCAAACCTCCAATTCGCTGTATGAGGATACCGTCCATCCGGTCATCAGCCATTTCCCATAATGAGGAATCTTGTTCCGCTTTAAAATCATCTGAATCGTCAGATGCCAGTCCCCAGATAGAAAATACGCCTGCTTTTTTTGTTGGCATATTAATTTTGAAAGATAAATCCTGGTAAACGGGAAAAAAATCCTTGATTTCCTCAGGAAATAGAGGTCTAACCAAACCAAATGTTGAATATCGGTAATTAAACAGATAGGAAGCCCCTGAATTTTTCCCTATAGGACCTTCGGAAGAAATATCTAGTCCAATTGTACCCAACTGTACTGCATGTTCATATTTTTCATTATTACCTGTACGTAACTTAATATCAAATACTCCGGACGTAGCATTTCCATATTCAGCGGGAAAGGCTCCGGTAAAAAAATCGGAATTACCAACAACCAATGCACTGAGAGCCGATATTCCTCCACCTCCAAATGTTGTTAAATTTGCAAAATGATTAGGATTCGGAATTTCAATACCTTCCAGTCTCCACAATAGCCCTTTAGGTGAATTTCCCCGAATAATAATGGTATTATCCCGGATAACATCGGTTGTAACACCGGCAAAAGAAGCTACCAGTCTGCCAGGATCGTCCCAACCACCGGCATAGCGCCGTGCCTCTTCAACTGAAAAAGTACGTGCACTTACTGAAGCCATGCTATTTAATGGTTTATCCTTTTGTGTATAAGCTTTTACTGTCACCTCCTCCAACTCAGAAATTTGCTCTTTCATCTTTATTGTCAGCACCATTTCTTTTCCGGTAGATACCATTAGCTCAGGAATCATTTGAGTTTCATAACCTAAATATGATATTTTTATATCATGTCTTCCAATAGGTACTTTTTCTATACGGAAATAACCTTTATCATCCGTAATTGCACCTAATATTGGGTCGGTTGTAATTACTGCAATTGTGGCAAAAGCCAGTGGGGCTTGTGATTCAATATCAATAACCTGTCCGCGAATTACTTGTGTTAGTTCCTGTGTATTTGCAGTCTGACCTAT
>CAZQCO010000122.1:0-7090 GCA_964592225.1 uncultured Bacteroidales bacterium | reverse complement strand
AATGGATACAGAACCATGCTGCCTCCCATTGCTGTTTCTTTCGACCTGGGTTTCAGGGACGATCTGGAACCTGGAGTACTGAGTATTGGTGGTTTAGTTGGTGCAACTACCTATAAAGATGAACTTTCCTTTTACGGCTGGATATATGACTATGGATGGAAAAGTACAACACTCATCGGGGCCTTGCGCGGGACTTATCATTATCAGTTAATTGATGTACTCGATACCTATGGCGGAGTTCATATCGGACTGCGATATGAAAGCTGGAGAGAATATGGATCTGCGCCTCCTTACGATATGAGAGTTTTTGACGCCACGCTACGCCCTGTAATCAACCTGTTTGCCGGGGCTAAATATTACTTCTCCGATAATTTATTTATTTTGGGCGAATTGGGCTATGGCATTGCTTTTATCAATGTAGGACTAGGCATTAAGATGTAGTCAATTTTTATTTTTTCTCCCGAAAAAACAAATCACAATTATTTATCACAGTTTTTCTGAAGATATTCGATTGCTCTGAGTTCGCCATATTTCTTTGCTCGATTCAGATAGTAACATGCCATTTTTTTATTACCCAGGGAATCGTGTGTGAGACCCAGAAAATAGTTGGCTTCTGCGTCATCGGGTACCAGGTCAAGGCTCATGGAAAGGTCGTAAGCAGCCTGTTGCATTGTATTTGTATAGTAGTAGGTTAATCCGCGGGCTTTGAAGTATTCAGCACTTGAAGTATTTTTTTCCAACAAGCGGTTAAAATACCGAAGCGCATTAAGGTAACTACCCAAGGCATATTCGATCTTACCAGCAAGAAATACAGCTTCTTCAATATTAAAATATTTCAGGTACAGGTCGATATCATTCTTTGCATCTGCCAGTTTTCCGGAATAATAAGCAACCTCGGCATGAGAATAGCGCACTGTAAAATCTTCAGGCACAGTAGTCAATACTTTTGTAAGGATTGTGTAGGCTTCACTATAACCTTCTAATATTACCAGGTAAGCAGCTTTTTGCTTCAGCAGCAATAAATTATCAGGACTGCCTGCCAAACCTCTGTTCAGTTCATTAATTGCAAGTTCAATATTCCCTTCCGATGCATAAATTTTACTGTTACACAACAATAACCTGATATTCTGTTGTTCAGGATTTCCTTCGATCAGTATATGGGCTTCCCTATACTTTTGTTTACCCGCCAAATATTCAGCTTCATCGATAATTTCCTGTATGTTAGAATTCCTATCATTTTGCCAGAGTTCATACCATCCTTCCAAAGTGTGTAACTTTTTAAACTCCGGATCCATTTTAATAACCCCGGTTTCAATTTCAGGAGATTGTTGCAGATATTTCCCCAGGAAGGTTATGGCTTCATCGAAATTATCAAGAACGACATAAGTCCTTGCTATCCATAAACAGGCTTCAGGAATGTCTTTATCAGCTGCAATCCTAAGATCGGTTAAAGCTTGTTGATAGGCACCTGTTTTGTTTTCGCAAATTCCTCTGTAGAGAAAATCAACAGGCCGAACTGAAGAATTTTCTTCTATCAGTTTATCGAAAGCTATAATCGCATCAGTATAATTGCCACTGTAAAAGTTGCCGTAAGCATCAAATAAAGTGTTGCTTACCTGTGCCTTTAACAAAGGTGAAAGAATACAGTTTAGTAGTAATATTACTATTGCTATCCTTTTAATCATTCAATTGTCACATTATCTTCACCCGAATAAACATGAATAAATCCGGTGAGAGTTTTTATTAAGGTACCTGTTATACGTGGTTCGAAAACATCGCATATGTAATAATACACTCCGGTTGTAACAAGCTTGTCATTAAACCTACCGTCCCATTCTATGGCAGGATTATCGGTTTTAAATATTTCCTTGCCATACCGGTTGTAAATAGTCATCCGTACCTGTTTCACATAATCGCCTAAATTCCGGGAGAGGTAAATATCATGTATCCCATCGCCGTTTGGAGTAAATACATTGGGCAAGGAATAAAATCCGCAAATGTTGTACACACAATAAGGCAGTAATTCGCTTTCATTCAATGACGAATCGACTGCGGCAACGGCATAACACTTCTCAATTGAGTTCTGAGCTGTATCGCTGTATGAAAAAATATCAGGCCCGACTGATGTCAATAAACTAAAATCGCCATACAATGAATCACGACTGTAAATTCTATAGGTAATGATATCCTGGTTGGCACAACTATCTACCGGTGGATCCCAGGTAAGATAATTATACGGTACGAGGCTGTCGCATTCCGAGGTGACGAAAAGATCGGGGGGACAGGGTGGAATAGTATCTATGGGAATACCTGTACCTAAATGCGAAGTGTTGATAGTATTATATTCTCTTCCATAAAGCGGGCGCATGCCCTCTCCTATAGTCCGGTATGTATATTCCTGGTTATTTACAAGACCAGAATCGGTGTACACCGATTCTTCAGTAGAATCGATGAGTACAAAAATTCCGGCTGAGTTTCTTCTGAATATATCGTATCGCAGGTTCAACCAGGGCGATCGCTTTTTCATATTCAGAGTTAAACGATTATCGGCCCCATCAATTTCGATATATTGTGATGTAGCATTTTCATTTCCAGGTATTTGTGTCCATATTCCAGCCTCTTCATAAAAAAGTTTCACTGTATAGGTATATGGAAAAATGAGCGTATTCAGACCGGTATCGGTATAGGTAGTATCGGAAAGATCGTATACAGGTACTTCAGGAACAAAGGCAACAGGAGTATAATCTTCTTCGTCAGGAGCCATCCGGAGCACCTGGTATTGATAGGGCCCATCGTCGATAGTGTCAATATCCTGAGGAACAGCCCATGCAAGTGCTATTTCTCCTTCAGTTTCACTATCGGATAGCACACTGACTTTCAATATAGGTGGAGTTCCCGGAATAAGTGTTGTACATACTTCATCGGATGAAATACTTTCGGCACCATCATTGTAATAGGCTGTGATCCTGTAACAATAGTCAAACCCTGGAACTAATCCTTCCCCTGTATTATCATCTGTATAAGATGTTGTGTTGCTTCCGCTGACAAAATCAATCAATTCGTAACCGGTATAGACAGGTACACCAGTTTCGCAACTATCAGGAGTATAGGGACCGCTGCCCAGTTTGCGGTATATTTTATATCCGGCAGCACTACCGCATTTGGTAGCAGACCATTCCAGTCTGATGGTGTCGAGCCCAGGTAAAGCAACCAGATCTTCCGGTGCTTTGTGCAAAACAGTAATAAAGAAACTGGTAATGTCCGACAGGTCTATATCATCCGTAATATCTTCCGTTCGTATAACAACTTCATAGGGTTGTTTACGCGCATGTGAGCAATCTGTCTGCCACGAAAAGTGCGAATAGAGGTTGCCGTAATTGCTGGAATCGATATCAAATATTGCAGGATTTGTAACTTGAAAAGGCCCTCCGAACATACTCTGTTGCATCGGGTCATTATCGGCATCGATAAAATGAAATGTGAGATCTATGGAATCGCCTGCAAGAATACAATAATCGGGAACCGGTGAAGTTGTGGGAGGATTGTTATCCGTTTCGTATACATCGATCTGCATATCGCGGGCAATTCGGCCGATACGATATCCCTGTCTCCACTCATCAACAAAAATGGCAACATTATAGACTCCTACTTCGGCAGGAGTGATCCAGTAAAGTGTGCCTCTGACCTCATCGATAAGAAGTGTATCGGTAGCTGATGGCAATACATAACCCTCAATGGGCTCACCGTTTGCGCCGGTACAGACAGTAATAGCATAAGAAAGACTATCTCCGTCAGGATCATGTGCCGATGGATTGTGTGTAAAAGTATGCCCCTTCGCTGCCTTATCTATCGGAGGATTCAGTAATACAGGAGTATTATTTGACCCGATAGAAGAACCGATCATCATAGTGGTCTTAATTGAAAAGATCACATTTACCGAATTGGGAATATTATTAACTCCCTGATTACGGTTAGGATCTTCCATGAGTATCTCATAAATCCCTGCACCCGGAAAAGTATGAGTACCAACATAAATATTATGGAAATAATCGGTTCCCTCAATGACTTCATGCCCGGGAGGATTTAATAAAGGAATAATTGAAGAAGAACCATCACCCCATGTTACAGGTAATTCACTGCGGTTAGCATTGCTGTAGCGATAGGTATAAGTAGTAACTGTAAATTCATAGGTATATCCTCCCAGATGCCTGTAGGTAATCTCACCTGCACGGTTATGGGTAGCCATGAGTAATGATGGATACAAACAAAGCAGAAATATAATATGTATAACCCGGTTCATTTATAGTGCGTAAGTAAGTGAAGTAATTCTTTTATTGAATTCAAATCCTTTTTGGATATCGTCCATATGCAAAATTACCAGATTTACCTGATCAGCAAAAAGATCCAGCATAATAGTGTTTGTAATAGTAATTGATGACAATTCAGTTTTAAGATCAGCACAAAAATAGAGCCAGACAGAAAAATCCTCTACTTTCCAGCCTGTAAAGTTCAAATCGACAAGCTGTTGATTCGCATCCTTAATAATAAAATTACCCTGAATATATTCCGTTACCGAGTGTTGTTCTTTTGTAGTCATCCGGTTTTGACCGCTAAAGTTGAGAAAGGTATTGTATTTATAGTTTATTAACGATTGAAAATCATCATAAAAAAGCTTAATGGAATATTCAATTTTACCGGAATCGGAAATATAATCCATATTTACAACCGATACATGAATCGGATGTGCTAATGAGTTCATACAGAAAACAACAACTAAAACGAAAGTGAAAAAAACGGTTCTCATTGAACAAGTTATCTAAGCGAAAATAGAAAAACAAAGCCACTTTTACTGGAAACATGGTTATAAATAAGTGTAAAGCTCAGTGTTGAGTATCATGCGTTTTAACTGTAACAATAAACTTGAACTTTGAACCTGTCTGCCAACAACAGGCAGGCTCAGAACTCGAAACTCGAAACTCGAAACTTTAAACTCTAAACTTTAAACTTCTTCTAGCAGTATCTTTTAAAAAGGTTTTCGACAGTACTTATTTCATAGAATGATGCGCCTTGCGAAACGCCATAATTACCTCCTAAAATCACGACAAGATCATCCTTTTTTATTTGTTTGCTTTCAAAGAGTTGGAGAAGACTCTCCTTAATGAAACCGTTGGGAGTATTTGATTCCAAATAATTTGGCAGAATTCCAAAACAAATTGCCAGTTCGCGCATAACTCTTTTATCGTAGCATTGGGCATAAACAGGCTTTTGACCTCTGAAACCCGCAATATTGCGCATCGTACGACCATTGGTAGTGTCGGCTATTATGTATTTTGCATCAAGTTTTAGCGATGCTCCTACAGCCGATTTGGAAAGATAAGCGGAAGTTTTTGTACTTAGTATTACCAGAGGTGTTTTATGAAAGTTACCCCGGCTTTCTTCTACCTCTTTGGCAATTCTTGCCATTGTTTCTACAGCTTCCAGAGGATGATCGCCATATGCTGTTTCTCCACTAAGCATGATAGCATCGGACTTACTGTAGATAGCACTGGCAACGTCAGTAACTTCGGCCCGGGTGGGACGTGGATTATGGATCATACTATGCAGCATCTGGGTTGCAATAACAACCGATTTCCGTGTATCGATACATTTATTAATGAGCATTTTCTGTATACCGGGAATCTTCTCATAAGGTATTTCAATAGCCAGATCACCCCGGGCTACCATAATACCATATACATGTTTAAGAATTTCATCGATATTATCGACACCCTGCTGGTTTTCGATTTTTGCAACGATTTTTATCCGTGATTTCTTTTCGTCCAGTATTTTTTGAATCTCCAATACATCTTCCTTGCATCGTACAAAGGAATGCGCAATAAAATCGATATCCTGATCAATGGCATACTGTATATATTCCTTATCCTTTGTGCTGAGTGCCGGTAGACTGAAATTAATGTTCGGGACATTCACGCTCTTTCTGGCTTTGATCAAACCTTCGTTGGTCGCCTCACAAAGTAATGCATCACCCTCCTTTTTATGCACTATCAGTTCAATGTCACCATCGTCTATTAATATTTTTTTATCTACTGTTATTTCATTCACGAAATTATTATGGGAGACATAAATACAATCAGGCGTAGATGCCAATGAATCATCACCACGAATCATAATATGATCGCCTGTTTTAAGATCAATTTTATATTCCGACTGGTTAGTCCTTATTTCAGGCCCCTTTGTATCGAGCATCAGGGCAATTTTATCCGATACTTTCCTGACATTTTCCACAATGTGCTGCGTAACTTCAATAGTCTGATGGGCTGTGTTTAATCGAACAACATTCATACCTGCCTGATACAGCTGCCTGATAAACTCTTCATCGCATCGCAGATCAGAAATTGTAGCTACAATTTTTGTCTTCTTGGTCATAAATTATTATTGTTAATCTTTCCGGAAAAGAAGCAAATGTATATTTTCACATGGAATTGAACGTCAAAAAATTACTAAAAAAATATGAATTCCCCGATCGATCATATTAAGGGTTTCAGAAGTTTTCTGCAATTGGAAAAAAATCTTTCGAAGAATAGTGTTGATGCTTATACGAGTGACATTATGCGAATGCATCAATACCTGTCAATCAGAAATCTTGATAATACAATAGAGGAGGTAACTATTGAAATTCTGCAACAATATCTTCTCTGGCTGGCCGATTTTGGTATCTCACCGCGCACTCAGGCCCGAAATGTGAGTTCCATTAAATCTTTCTTTCACTATTTAATTTATACCAGAACCATCGAAATAAATCCCAGCACACTTCTTGAATCGCCAAAATTAGGAATGAAATTACCGGTTGTGCTAAGCGTTGAGGAAATTAACCGCATGGTGGCTGCTATCGATTTAAGCAAGCCCGAGGGACACCGGAATAAGGCTATCATTGAAACCCTATATGGTTGTGGACTAAGAGTTTCAGAATTGACTAAACTAAAACTCTCCGATATTTTTACGACCGAAGAATTTATAAAGGTTAAAGGAAAAGGAAGCAAAGAAAGACTGGTACCCATAGGCCAGACCGCATTACGCGAAATAAATTTCT
>CAZQCO010000121.1:0-7675 GCA_964592225.1 uncultured Bacteroidales bacterium | reverse complement strand
AATGAGAAGTTTGTTAACAATGCTCCAAAGCAGGTAGTTGAAATTGAAATGAAGAAAAAGACAGATGCTGAAGCAAAAATAAAAACCTTGGAAAAACAGATTGAAAATCTTAAATAAGGTTTAAGGTCCCAACCTCCTTATTTTCCATACCTGATTCTCTTGGTAATACTCGAAACGGTCGTGTAGCCTGCTTTCGCGGCCCTGCCAGAATTCAAAAAGATCGGGGATCAGCCGGTAACCGCCCCATTGTGGCGGGCGGGGAATAGTGTAGGCCTTAAATTCATTTTGGAGTTTCTTTTCCATTATCTCAAGGAATTCGCGTGAGGGGATCTCTTCGCTCTGCGGTGAAGTCCATGCACCAATACGGCTTCCTTCGGGACGACTTTGAAAGTATTCATCCGATTTTGCAGCATCGACTTTAACTATTTTTCCTTCTATTCTGATTTGTCGTTCCAATACATTCCAGGAGAAGAGGAGTGATCCATAAGGATTTTGTTTTATTTGCCGCCCTTTTTTGCTGTTATAATTAGTAAAAAACATAAAACCTTCTGCCGTAAATTCTTTCAGTAGTACTATTCTTGAAGATGGCCTTTTATCTGAACCACAGGTCGACAGAACCATGGAGGTAGGATCGGGCAGATCGGAAGCACGTACCTGATCGAACCAATCACTAAACTGTTTAAAGGGATCGGTATTTAGTTCATCTTCTGATAAAGTTTCTTTCAGATACTCCTTGCGTAATTGATAGAGACCGGACATTTTTCTACTATGTTTTTCATAGTAACATCCCAGCAAGTTTATTGTTCCTTTGAACTCAGGTTTGCATTCATAATGCTTGCATTCAGTTCATATCCTATTAGCAGGGTGAGAGCATTAAAGTTAAACCAGAGCATAAGCGCAATAAGCGCACCAATCGATCCGAAGAACTTATTGAACTGGGCAAAATGATTCACAAAGTAGGAAAATCCAAGTGAGGCAACCACGGTGAGGATAGTGGCCAGACTCGATCCTGCCGAAAAGAAACGAAATTTGGTCCTTCGGCGGGGTGCAAGGTAATACATAAAGGAAATGCAGAAATAGGTCAGGATAACAATGACAACCCACTTACCAGTAATAAACATATAGTATGTTGAGTTCAGCCTGATATAGCCCTCAATCAAAAGTCGTTCAAGCCAAGATTTGCTGAAAAACATGATAAGTGCGGCAATGATGATAAGCAGGTAAAAAATAAAAACCAGAGCTACGGCAACCAGACGTTGTGTGTACCATGGGCGGGTTTCAATAGTATGGTAGGTAGTGTTAAATGCGTCGAGCATGCCGCTGATTCCTTTCTGGGCAAAAAATAAACTTACAAGAAGGCCAAAGAGAGGCAGTCCGCCATGTTTGCTGAAAATTTCGTTCAATAGAGATTCAATAGCGATGTAAGAATTGTCAGGCATTACTTTGTGAAAAACCTCCAATAGTTCTTGTTGGAAATTGGTTATGGGGAGAAGGGGTATGAGGGCCAACAGAAAAATAACACCGGGTCCCAGGGCGAGCATAAAATTGAAAGCTATTGCCGAAGCCCTGATGTTCAGCGAACCTTTCTGCACTCCCTTTACAAAAAACCAAAATGCATCGTAAAGTGGAACTTTTTCAAATCCGGGAAGGGTTATATGTTTCAGATATTGACCGAAGCGGTGGATCTGCTTATTGAAAAGGCGGTATGTTCTTTTGGGCTCTATAGTAGGGGTATTTATTAGTAATCTATGGCTTTCAGACTTAGGTCGATGCTTTTTATATGATGCGTTAATGCTCCTACTGATATATAATCTACACCACACTCAGCATAGCTCCTTATATTGTCCAGTGTAATATTACCTGAAGATTCTATCTCGTATTGTCCGTTTATTAACTCAACAGCAGCATGTGTGTCGGGGACAGAAAAATTATCAAGCAGTATTCGATCAACTCCTCCTGTGTTTATAATTATTTTTACATCTTCGACTGAACGGGCCTCTACTTCAATTTTAAGTGATTTATTTTTTTCAGCAAGATAACTTTTTGTTTGCTTAATAGATGCTGCAATACCTCCTGCAAAATCGATGTGATTATCTTTTAGCAGGATCATATCGTAAAGTCCGAAACGATGATTAACACCTCCTCCTATTCTTACCGCTTCTTTATCGAGCAATCGCATACCGGGAGTTGTTTTCCGTGTATCGAGTATTTTTGTTTTTAAACCTTTCAGGGCTTTTACATATTGCGCAGTTTGTGTAGCAATTCCGCTCATATGTTGCATGATGTTTAAAACGAGACGTTCTGCCTTAAGTATTGAGTGTATATTGGCTTTAACCTGGAACACAATATCTCCCGGTTTAATTTTTGAGCCTTCATCCATTCGTTGGCTAAACAGAACCGCATGGTCCGACTTAAGGAAAATCATTTTTGCCATGCCAATTCCCGCAATAATTCCTTCTTCTTTGGCAAGTAATTGGGCCGAGCCTCTTGCATCGTCAGGGATACAGGCCAACGAGGTATGATCGCCATCGCCAATATCTTCCCTTAATGCCAGATCGATCAAATCTTCGATCAGATTATTCAACATGCTCGTATTCAATTCGGAGTTGATGGATATAAACTTTTGTTTCCACTGTTTTCAGGAGGAATGTAATACGATATTTGGTTGTCCCGGAAATAAGACTGCCAATAGCATACTTCGAACACTCCTTACCTCCCTGATGCAAAATCTGGAATTGTTTTGGCGGATTATCTGCAAAAAAATTACGTAATATTATTTCAGCCTGTATTTTACTGTAAATACCCTCTTTGTCAAACATGGTAAGTTCTATAGTCTGATTAAAGTATTTGGCCAGTTGTGTTGCATTACCGGAGCCAAATGCACTCACAATCTCACCGGGTATATCGACGGGGAAAGCGCGCAGGGAACCGAGCAACAGTATAGTAATTACAATAATTCGTTTCATAGTCTGTATATTTTTCTTGAACCGGAAACTTTCACTTGCTGTTGCGGCATGCTTACTGTTTCATTGAGTATATATGCCTGTTAAAGTTATCGAACTTAAAAGAAAGTTCTTTTTCCGGCTCATGGTTTATTTATTGCTAGCAAAAATTAAACCATTCTTTATAGTCTAAAATTAAGGAAACTTCTTTCTAATAAAAAGTCATTTTAAAACCTGTGAGTCATAAAATACTCTTTGGTTTGTTTATTGTATCCACTATTATCTTCTGTAAGGCTTTGCTTTCATATTTCAGGTGCATTTAAATCTGTACCATATCAATTTGTATTCATGGCATATTTGTTGATAAATCGTGAGATATACAAGACGATTATTTGTAATATTGATTCAATGAAGCTAACACTTTATAATGTCGGAAAGACCGATAATGCCTATATCATGCATGGAATAGATGATTATAAAAAACGGATCATGCATTTTGCTGATTTTTCAATTATCGATATCCATGCAGTAAAACATTCTAAAAGTACAACTCCTGCTGAGTTGACTGCCAGGGAAGGAGAAATCATTCTTGATTTTGTATCAGGCAATAATCTTATAGTTTTACTCGATGAGAAGGGCAAGGAATATACAACACGTGAATTTTCAGACTGGTTAAAAAGAACAATGAACCAGAGTATTAAGAAAGTTGCTTTTATTTCAGGAGGAGCCTATGGTTTCTCAGAAGATGTTTATCAGGCTTCTCACTTACAAATTTCACTTTC
This sequence comes from uncultured Bacteroidales bacterium, assembly GCA_964592225.1. GTDB lineage: Bacteria > Bacteroidota > Bacteroidia > Bacteroidales > UBA10428 > UBA10428. The sequence goes on along the minus strand of CAZQCO010000121.1, from coordinate 3,951 downwards.
AAAGATGACCTTTACACACCAAATGGCTCGTCTTATTTTCATTGAGCAACTATACAGGGCTCTCACAATAATTCGGGGGATTCCTTATCACAACGATTAATATAAAAATGCTGAAATGAAAAAAGTCCAATTCCTGTTGTTTTCTGTTCTGTTTCTGACACTTTCCATTATACTTTCCTCATTTACCGGAATATTATCTACCAAAACCCGGTATGTAAAAAATGTTGAGAATATACTTAATCAGAAAATTGAGAAAGTACATTCTTATTTTATCTGTTTTGACAAAGCTCATAAAAATGAGATACCGAAAATAGTTGACGATCTCGAAAACGAAGGCATTATTCTCCTGAAATATTATAAAGATTCGTTGATTTTCTGGTCCTCGAACAGCATTCTTGTAAATACTGTATTTGACGATAGCACCTATAAAAATCACATTATTAAATTCTATAATTCATACTATTATGCTGAGAAATTCGAACATGATAGTAATACTTGTATCGGACTCATCAACTTGGCCAACCGTTATCCCTATGAGAATGAATTTCTCCGTTCCGGATTTAATCGTAGTTTCAAGCTCCCAACCGATGCCGATATAGATACCGATCCCGGTAATGGATACTCACTCCACGATAAGGATGGGAACTATCTGTTCAGTATAATAGTTCCAAAACAGACTAGGAGTGCAGGTCCACAAAGCATTATCGCCACTCTCTTTTTATTTACAGGTTTTATCTTATTTGCTTATTTCATCATCCTGTTGCTAAACGGGATGACAAATTCTGGTAAACGATCCAGGTTTATTCTTGTTATACTCATTTCACTCATCCTGTTAAGGTTAATTCAGCTCAAACTGGTACTTGGATTCGGCGACTTTGTACTGTTCGATCCCTACATTTATGCTGCATCGGAATTCATACCCAGTCTGGGTGATCTCCTGCTGAATTCACTGATTGTTTTCTTCGTTGCTGTTCTTATTTATCGCTTTATCGATTTTCCTTTTGTGGCTGATAAAAAAAAGAAAGGAATTAATACGCTGCTACTGATTGCTTATATTTTTATTTTGCTGGTATTCTTTTTTTATGCGCATTACACTAATCACAGTCTGATTTATAATTCCAGGATCTCGTTCCAACTTAATGAAACTGACCAGATATCCATTTATTCACTGATCAGTATTTTTATTAATGGCTTGAATTACTTCTCGGCAGGATTAATACTTATCCGGATTTTACAAAGGAGTGCTAAACATATTGATTACCTGATTTTCTTACAGGTTTATGGATTTACGACAGCTATTGTTTTTGCAGGGATATTTTTAATTTTCAGGTACCCCCTTGATAGTTTTTCCCTTGTTTTCTTTTATGTGATTTCCTTATTAATGGGTATCCTAAGCTATAGGAGGAATGATATTTCAGGCTATTCATTACAGGTGTTGTTTTTGCTGATTTTTTCGATTTATTCATTGGCGTATATGATATTAGAAGGAAGTAAAAAAGAATATATTGTCAAATCATCGCTGGCGTTGAGCCTTTCAAATGAACATGACCCGGTAGCAGAATATCTTTTTGAAGAATTGAGTGAAGAAATTGAAACGGACACTTTCCTTATAAATAGGCTGAATGAGCAAATGGTAGGTATTGATGAACTGTTCAATTATCTGGGGAAAAATTATTTTACCGGCTTCTGGAGTAAGTACGATATGCAAATTACCCGATGCCGGCCAATCGATAGTGTTCTGATTGAAGTACCCGATTATCAATGGTTTCATTGTTATAACTTTTTCGACGCTATGATTGATGAAATCGGATTTAGTCTGCCGAATACAAGATTTTTTTATCTCGACAAGAAGACCGGACGAATAAGTTATCTGGGGAGATTTCCTTTTAAATTAAAAGGTACGAACCAGGAGGTAACACTTTTTATCGAACTCAACTCTCGGTTAGCAAGAAATCTCCTGGGCTATCCGGGATTACTTCTCGATGAAGAATTACAAAAAGATCGAATTATCGAAAAATATTCATATGCCAAATACTATAAGGGCAACCTGGTAACTCAATCGGGTGATTTTAGCTATAGTCTGAGTGATGATATATTTGGAACTTCCGATCTTGAGTTTCGGAAGATAAAACTCGATGGATATAACCACCTTCTATACCAGCCGGAGAAGGGTAACCTGATTGTATTAAGTTTACCCGAAATAAAATTCATTGATATTGTTGTTGGATTTTCCTATATATTTCTGTTCTATTATCTCTGTTTGATGCTGGTTATAATAGCCCGGAACATGAGCCGGTCCGGATTCCGGCCATTAAATAATCTTCGCAGTAAAATTCAGTTTTCAGTTATAGGTATTCTGATTATTTCTTTGTTGTTGATTGCTTCAGGCACTATCTGGCTGAATATAAGAAATTATAAAAACAATCAGGATAATATACTGCACGAAAAAATTCAGTCGGTGCTGATTGAATTAAAGCACAAACTTGAATATGAGGATGTACTTGATTTTTATTGGAGCGCCACAAATTATGATAACCTGGATCAGTTGCTTATAAAATTTTCGGATGTATTCTTTACCGATATTAATTTGTACGATCCTCAGGGAGCCTTGCTTGCTACATCGCGATACGAAATTTTCGACCTGGGTCTTCAGGGTGAAAAAATGGATCCTATTGCCTATTACAGACTTCATTCTGAAAAAAGGGCCCAGTTTATTCATCGTGAAAAGATCGGGGAATTAACGTATCAATCGGCATATGTTCCTTTTGAAAATGTGGAAGGTAAGCTACTTGCTTATCTGAATCTGCCCTATTTCACTAAGCAAAAAGAATTCCAGACAGCATTATCCGCATTAATTGTGACAATTATTAATATCTATGTAATTCTTTTTCTGATTACCATTGTCATTTCCATATTTATTTCCAATCAGATTACACGGCCACTTGAGATGCTTCAACAACGCTTCAGACAATTAAAAATTGGCGACAGGCACGAAGAGATCTATTACAGGAGAAAGGACGAGATTGGCAGACTGGTCGAAGAATATAACAGAATGGTGAGAGAACTCGAGAAGAGTGTCGATTTGCTGGCGAGATCGGAAAGAGAATCGGCATGGCGCGAAATGGCGAAACAAATTGCCCATGAGATCAAGAATCCCTTAACTCCCATGCGGTTGAGCGTACAACAACTGCAAAAAATCTGGAGTGATAAAAGAGAAGATTTCGATAAATACCTGGAAAGCGTTTCCGCTACACTGATCGAACAGATTGATAACCTGTCGGAAATTGCCTCAGAATTTTCCAATTTCGCAAAAATGCCTGAAGTTAAATCGGAAACTGTAGATGTTGTCGATGTAGTCAGAAAATGCGTCAAGTTATTTGATGGGAGCGCTGTATACTCCATTACTTTCAAGGCAACCAGCGAAAAGCTTTTAATAACATCCGACAGGGAGCAGCTATCGAGAGTGCTGATCAATCTTATAAAAAATGGAATACAGTCTATTCCCGAGGGAAAGGAAGGATCTGTTAAAGTTGAGTTAGAGAAAAAGAACAAAGAGGTTGAAATCCGCATATCAGATAATGGTCGTGGCATCCCTGACGAGGTAATCCCTAAAATGTTCATGCCCAATTTTACAACAAAGTCCAGCGGGATGGGCTTAGGGCTTGCTATAGTAAAAAGCATTGTGGAACAACTGCAGGGAAAGATCACATTTACAACAAAACTGGGAAAAGGTACAGAATTCAGACTACAGTTACCTGCCTGAATTTATCTTATTGGGACACAGGATTCATTCTACTGATGTATTCCTGCTTATTGTTAATAGATAGGATGCTCAGAGCAAAAGATTATTTTTATCTTTGAGTGATACAGAAAAATTAAACCGTTGAGGAAAGGACTACCGGGCATATTATTTTTTTTATTACTGATTCCGCAATTCTCATTTGCTCAATC
>CAZQCO010000120.1:0-7857 GCA_964592225.1 uncultured Bacteroidales bacterium | reverse complement strand
TAAAGAAATATCTGCTCTTTTATTTCGAAACCGAGATTCAACTCACGCATTATGGGCCTCATATTATCGGCGGCGGGGTAAGTTTTCTTTTCTAGTAAGTCCATCGGAAATAATTCACGGTGTAACGGCATTTCTTTTTAAAAAGGGATGAGTTTTTAGCAAATTGGGTATTATTTTTTACTTTCGGGCAGTAGAATAACGTTTTTCCCATATGATTAATCTGCTTATCCTGGCAATAGCTCCTGTTGTTATTATTGCCATTTACATTTATTTCCGCGATAAATATGAAAAGGAACCGTTTCTCATGCTTCTCAAAGCATTAGGTGCTGGAATACTCATTGTAGTACCTGTTGTATTCGCCGAACGAGCTATCTCATCTTTTATGCCTGCCCTTCCACAGCAGGGTGAGGCTTTTTACACAGCATTTCTGGTAGCGGGCTTTACTGAAGAACTATTTAAATTCCTGGCCCTGTATATTATTATCTGGAGTAACAGGAATTTCAATGAGAAATTCGACGGTATCGTATACGCAGTATTTATTTCATTGGGTTTCGCAGGAGTTGAAAATATCATGTATGTCCTGCAACACGGAGCCGAAACAGGTTATATAAGGGCAATAATTTCGGTTCCGGGGCATGCTTTATTTGGTGTTACCATGGGATATTACTTCGGATTGGCCAGGTTTTATAACGAAAAACGAAAAAAATTTCTGATCCGGTCTTTTTTCTATCCGGTAATTCTTCACGGCATATTCGACTTTATCCTGATGCTGGGCAATTACAGACTACTCGCAGGATTTATTCCCTTTGTCATTTTCTTGTACATTGATGGCATACGAAGGATGAAACGGCTTTCAGAGTGCTCTATCTTCAGGTCTTGAAAGTTTAAAAATACCTCGATAGTCTTGTATCTTACAAAATCTGTGGTGATATACTTCAGGAATGATTGTAATGGTCACTGAACCGACTTAACCTGAAATTCAATAAAATTTAAACCTGTGATTTTAGTAATTTCAATTAAATATTATACTTTAGCTCATAATATGACTAAAAGTCATATAATAAAACAGAGTTTAATATGGGAATAAATGAACGCAAAGAGCGTGATAAACTAAGACGTAGGGAGGAAATACTCAGTGCTGCAGAAAAATTGTTTTTCACAAAGGGAATAGAGAATACAACCATGGACGATGTAGCCGAAGAGGCTGAACTTAGCAAGGGTACCCTGTATTTATATTTTAAAAGTAAGGAAGAGATACATTGGGAAATTACCCAGCGGCATATACAAATTGTTGTTCACGATATCAAAAAAAACCTGGATCCTTCTAAAAATGCTATTGAAAACCTGCTGACTATGGCAAAAGTATTTGTCGATCATTTTAGTGAGGAACATGCTTCAGCACATTCTATGCTCTTCTTCCAGACCTCCGATCTGAAAACGCTTAATCTTGATATGGAGGAAATCAATAAAGCTTTCATTAATGATTCTCCGATCCATATGGTTACAGAGTATGTTAAAAAAGGCGTTGAAGAAGGACTAATTCGCAACGATATACCGGTAGCGGTTCTTAGCAGTACCTTATGGGCTCAGTTGTTGGGTGTGTTGCAGATAATTACGGTAAAGAAGGAGCTCTTCGAATTAATCGAGGTCAAAAATGAAGATATTATCGAAAGTCATCTTAAACTGGTTTTAAACGGAATACTCAAAAGAAATGAAAAGAATTAAATGCGTAATACTAATTGTATTCCTTGGGCTTTTCTCTGATATCGGAGCCCAGGAGTCGTTGCTCGAAGAGTACATTATACTGGGATTGGAGAACAATCTGGCATTGCAGCAAAAACAGGCTGATTATGAAATTAGTCTGAAGGCCCTGAAATCGGCCGGCGGACTTTTTTTTCCGAACCTGGGTGTCGATGCACGATATACAGTAGCAAAAGGGGGAAGAATTATTGAGTTTCCGGTTGGCGATATGTTGAATCCCGTATATTCCACATTAAATCAGCTATTACAAGCCAATCAGTTTCCTCAGATTGAAAATGAGGAGTTCCCTTTCTATCGTCCTACGGAACACGAAACTAAATTAACTCTTGTACAGCCGGTGTTTAATCCCAAAATCATCTACAATTACCAGATTGAAAAGGAAAAGGTGAATGCTGTCAGAACCGATGTTGATATTTATAAGCGAGAACTTATTCTTGAGATAAAAACTGCTTATTATAATTACCTGAAAACAATTTACTTACAGCAGTTGATCGATGAAACACTAGACTTACTCGAAGAAAACCTCAGGGTATCGAAAAGCCTTTTTGAGAATGATAAGGTTACCTCCGATGTAGTATATCGTTCGGAAGCCGAACTGGAGAAAGTACTGGTAAATCAGGCTGAAGTTGAAAAATCCTATCAGACAGCCAGGGCTTATTTTAATTTTCTCCTAAATAAACCTCTTGAAGAAGAAATTCAGATTCCCGAATATAAAAGTATTTCAGAACTTACCTTGTCAACTGATATCGACCAGCAGCTGATTTCAGGGATCGATTCACGGGAAGAGCTTTCGCAATTGAGGACCTATCAGAGTATGAATGAAAAATACCTGAAACTGGCACGATCATCAAATTTCCCCAACCTCTTTATTGCAATGAATTATGGTTTCCAGGGCGAGGAATACTCTTTTACTGCCGATGACGATTTTATGCTGGCCTCGGTTGTGTTGCAGTGGAATTTATTTCAGGGTTTTAAAAACCGGGCCGATGTTCAACAGGCAAAAATTGCTTCTCATCAGCTTGAATTGAAGCAACTGGAAATTCAAAAGCAAATTGAACTTCAGATAATCAACGCGTATTACGACTTACAGGCTGCAGCAAAAGCAATAGATGCTTCGAGGGCCCAGGTGGAAGCTTCGGAGAAGGCCTTCAGAGTAGTGAATGAAAAATTCAGAAACGGACAGGCACAACTAATTGAATATACAGATGCCCGGACCACTATGAGTACAAGCCAGCAGAACCTTATCATAGCCTGGTTCGATTATAAAATAGTGGAAGCCGGATTTGAAAGGGCTACTGCAAGTAACATCCTGCAATAGTTTAATTATTAACTAATTGAAAAAAATATAAACCATGAATAAAATAATAATCGCTGGAGTCGTATTTCTTTCCGGAATAGTAGCCGGCTCTTGTAAAAATGCAAGTGACATAAAAAATCGTTCAATTGACAAAGTACCCGTAAAAATTTTAAAAATAGAGAAAGTAAATCTCTCTTTTCCTGTAAGAACCATCGGTACTATGGCGTCCAAAGCTGAAATGAGACTCAGTTTCAAGACAGGCGGTATTATCAGCCGTATAACCGTGGATGAAGGGCAATCGGTACAGAAAGGGCAATTACTAGCCCGGCTGAATCTTTCGGAAGTAGAACCTATGGTTGATCAGGCCAGGTTAGGACTGGAAAAAGCAAAACGTGATTTACAAAGGGCAGAGAATCTTTACAACGATAGTGTGGCTACTCTCGAACAGCTGCAAAATGCACAAACAGCCGTTGATTTTGCCCGTTCACAGTTGCAAGTAGCTGAGTTTAACAGGCAATATTCACAAATTGAGGCGCCGGCGAGGGGTAAAATTTTAAAGAAGCTGGCTGAAGAAAATGAGATGATAGCTCCGGGCTATCCTTTGTTTTTATTTAGTTCAACGGAAAGCGACTGGGTTTTACGAACCGTGCTATCTGATGTCGATGTGGTGAAAATTCAGACCAACGATTCAGCCCGTATATATTTTGATGCCTTTCCCGGCAAGAAGTTTAAAGCCGTTGTTTCGGAAGTTGCCAAAACTTCCGATCCCTATACGGGTACATACGAAGTGGAATTGAGGCTTATTGAGAGGAGTTCCCAATTTATTTCCGGACTCATCGGAAAGGCTGAGATTACTCCTTCTGTGAAGAAAGAATGTATTATGGTGCCTATCAGTGTACTGCACGATGCCGATGATATGGAAGGCTATATCTATCTTGTCAGGGACAGTGTATATGAGAAAAGGCGTGTTGATATTCTGCACATTTCCGATAGTGAAGTATACATCAGTAGCGATCTGCCTTCAAATGAAAGGGTGATTTCCGAAGGAGCCGAATATTTGAATCCGGGATCTGTAATAGAAATTGTTGAATAAGTAAGCTACCCAACTATGCGTTTACCTAAATTATCCATCGACAACTATCAGTTTACCCTTATGATATTTATCCTGCTTCTGTTTGCAGGTACACGATCTTTTTTCACTATGCCACGGACTGAAAATCCTGACATCGTTATACCCGGAGTCTCGGTTATTGTAATTTACCCAGGCGCCAGTCCGGTCGATCTGGAAGAATTGATTGCATCTCCCATAGAAGAAGCCGTAAACGAACTGGACGATATTAAACGTATCAATACCTCGTTAATTGATGGTATTGCCTCAATCACTGTGGAGTTTTATTTTAATGTAGATGCTGATAAAAAATACGATGAGGTTGTACAAAAGGTAAATGGCATCAGGAGTGATCTGCCGGAAGAAATTCTGGATCTTAAAATGATACAATGGACTTCTTCGGATGTCGCTATGTTTCAGCTTGCCATGATTTCCGGAAAGGCTTCCTACAGAGAACTTGAGTCTTATGCCGAGTTGCTGAAAAAGGATATTGAAACAGTTTATGGTGTGAAAAGAGTTGAGATTTCAGCCTGCCCTGAACAGGAAATAAGAGTGTCACTCGATCTGGAGAAAATGGCACAAATGAACATTTCAATTGATCAGGTTAGCAACGCTCTGGTTAGCAGCAATGCTAATATCCCGGGAGGCACCATTAAACTTGGCGATAAAGTTTTCAGCATTAAAACAAGTGGTTCCTTTTCCGATCTGGAACAGATCAGAAAAACCGTGGTTAATTCCTTTAGGGGGAAATTGATATTTCTTAAAAATATTGCTGAAGTCGAATTTGATTATGAAGATAATATTTATTTTGCCCGTTTTCCGATCAGAACAGGAACGGAACAAAGAACTGAGAAGGCCATATTTATCGTAGTCAAGCAAAAGGAGGGGCTAAATGTTCTCGATATTGCAGAGGAGGTAAAATGCAAAATAGACGACTTTAGAAAATCACTCGACCATGATATTAAGCTTGAATATGTCTTTGACCAGACTATTGGTGTTACCCATCGTATAAATTCTTTTATGAGCAATCTTGTTCAGGGAATTCTGCTGGTTGGGTTGATCATTCTGCTTTTGTTGGGTTTTAGATCGGCCATGGTGGTAATAATAGCCATACCCCTGTCAATTATTATTGGTTTAAGTGTTGTAGAGAAATTGGGTTGGGGGTTGCAGCAAATTTCAATCGGTGGTCTGGTTGTGGCACTCGGTATGCTTGTCGATAATTCCATTGTGATGGTTGAAAATATAAACCGCTTTATTGCTATGGGTTATAAACCAAGGGATGCTTCAATAAAGGCTGCTTCAGAAATAGGGTGGCCTATTGTCAGTGCAACACTAACTACCGTGCTTGCCTTTGTACCTATGGCCCTGATGCCGCATGAGGCAGGACTTTTTATCAGAAGCCTCCCGGTTACTATTGTTGTAACATTATCGGTTTCATTATTCATTGCTCTTTCATTGACACCCATGATAACCAGTAAGCTTTTTAAAAGCAATCAAAATTGGGAAGAGGGCAAGAAGGAAAAAGTCAATGGGTTCCGGAAATATTTACGAAAATTTATCGAGGGGCCTTACAGAAAGAGTCTTTTGTATGCCCTGAATCACAGGATTCAGTTAGTGATACTGGCAGCATTATTATTATTTGTTTCACTCTATGCGTTCAAGTTTGTCGGTTTCAGCCTGTTCCCAAAAGCTGAGCAGCCAAGCCTGATGATTCAAATTAAGCTTCCCGAAGGTTCCAATATAGATAAGACCGACAGGGTGGCACAATATGTTGAATCGGTCCTTGACACTATTCCGGAAATAAAATATTATGCAACTAATATCGGACACGGTAATCCTCGCATTTACTATAATTATATGTCGGCAAGTTATCTTTCACATTTTGCCGAAATATTTGTTACAACCAGGGATTATGTTCCCGATGAATTCGATGTTCTAATTGAAAAATTGCGCACTTTATTTGCAAAATACCCGGGGGCAAAAATTATTGTGAAGGAATTTGAACAGGGCCATCCGATAGCCGCACCTATTCAGATTTATTTGACAGGTAAAAAACTGGAAGTATTATCAGAGATATCAGAAGAAATCGAAAATTTTCTCCTCAAACAGGAGGGTGTAATTAATATTGAGAATCAGTTTACAAAAAATAAAACAGAATTATTCTTTAATATCAATCGTGATAAGGCAAATATGCTCGGTGTACCGTTACATGTAATCGATAAAACGATTCGTACGGCAATTACAGGTACTTCCGTATCAAAATTCAGGGATAAGGATGGCAAGGAATATAACATTGTGCTTCGCTTACCGGTCGATGGAAAGTTGAAAATGGGAGATATCGATAAAATAGTCGTTACTTCCCTGGCTGGAAAATTTATTCCTTTACGACAGCTGGCAAGGATAGAGTTTAAGCAGTCTCCCAGTATCATCAACCGCTACAACATGGCCCGCACTGCAGAAATAAGGGGTGATATTCAGAAAGGGTATTCCATCGATGAGGTTATGGAACCTGTTCTTCAAAAGTTACAATCGTATCCCTTTCCTTCAGGCTACGGATACCATATTGGGGGTGAATTAGAGAGTCGAAGCGAGACTTTTGGAGGAATTGGCTCTGCCATTATCATTGCAATTATTGCCATTTTTGCTGTATTGGTTTTGCAATTCCGATCGTTTGTTCAGCCTCTGATAATTTTTATTGCTATACCATTTTCATTAATTGGAATGACATGGGCACTCCTGATTACCGGGTATACTTTTTCTTTCACTGCTGCTGTAGGACTTACAAGCCTTATTGGTATTGTAGTGAACAATTCTATCATTATGGTCGATTATACCAATGTATTGCGAAAGGAAGGTAAATCCATGCTTGAAGCTTTACAAATAGCCGGAGAAACCCGTTTTACACCTATATTATTGACTTCACTGACAACTATGCTGGGTTTACTCCCACTGACCTTAAGAGGAGGAACCCTTTGGGCCCCAATGGGTTGGACAATAATCGGCGGATTATTTGTTTCCACTATGCTAACGTTAATCATGGTGCCGGTATTTTATAAGATTTTAATTCGCGAAGCTGGATAGATTAATTATTAAGGGAAAAGTTATAACTATAAAACATTTACTATTAGTTAGATAAATCATAGTATGTATACTATTGATCGAAATAAATTGAGTTAATTATTTGATAAAATTAATAATTTGTTAAATAGAATAATCAGTATTATTTTAATTATTTAAGAAGATTAAATGAAGTAATACATTAAGCTAATATTCAAATTCAATTCTGTAGCCATTGTGTTTCCTGATGTTGATAACTCTTCCACTTTTAAAAATCAGGTATTGCCCTTTTATTCCAGTTAATGTATCTTTTATTTGATCTGTTTTTTCCAAATCAATACTTGTAATTTTTTCGGGGAAAGTTTGAACAGGATAATGAATTTTAGTCACAATATCATTATTTATTGCATATTCAGAATAATCCTGCATAAGAAGTTCTAGGGCTTTGTCTCTGGCAGCCAAAAAATCTGTAATGTCCTTTGTAGCAGAAAGCATAACACGCCAATTGGTTTTATCATTAAAATGATTTTTCAGGAACACCTCAATACAGCCAGCCAGGTAGCGATTGGGTGTTTTTGCTATTTTAATTGCCCGGACGGCTCCCTGGTCGATCCATCGGGTTGGAATTTGCGTA
>CAZQCO010000119.1:2465-8173 GCA_964592225.1 uncultured Bacteroidales bacterium | reverse complement strand
TAGCAAAAGGCTATCTGCTATATCTCGATATAGTCGATCTTTCGCAACGAACTTACGATGAAGTGGTTGTGAAGAATTTTCTCCTGGATAGGGTAGAAGTAGGAGCAAAGGTTATCCTAAAAAATATTTATTTTGAATTCGGGAAATCGAATTTGAAACCTGAGTCCTATGCTGGCCTCGATAATGTCGTGAAGTTGTTACAAAGCAACGAAACTATCCGTATCGAGATTTCCGGACATACCGATAATATAGGCTCCTTAAAAACCAATACAAAACTATCGACCGATAGAGCCAAAGCGGTTGTGGATTACCTGGTTAAAAAAGGTATTCCTGCAAGTCGACTGGAATATAAAGGTTATGCATTTAGTCAGCCAATAGCTCCGAATAATACAGATGCCGGAAGAGCTCAGAACAGACGAGTAGAATTTAAAGTACTTAGTAAATAAGCATTTGATTGAAAGTATAATGAAAGCTCCATACCAAGGTTTGGAGCTTTTTCTTTTTGCTATTCTGGTAGTATGTCATTATTATCTCAAACGATAATTTATACATTTACATCAAAATCACAGAAATGAAACAAACTCCCCTTACCCAAAAACACAAAGAAGCTGGAGCACGAATGGTTGAATATGCAGGATATGAAATGCCGGTTGAGTATACCGGTATTACCATGGAACATCTTGCAGTAAGAAATGCAGCAGGTATATTTGATGCTTCCCACATGGGTGAATTCTGGGTGAAAGGTGAAGGTGCACTGGAATTATTACAATACATAACAACAAATGATGTTGAGGCTCTGAATGTGGGTCAGGCTCAGTATTCCTGTTTTCCAAACGGAAACGGAGGTATCGTTGATGATTTGATTGTATACCGGCATGCTTCTGATAAGTTTATGCTGGTTGTGAACGCATCGAATAGTGAAAAGGACTGGCAGTGGATTAACAAGCATAATACATTTGGCGCTGATCTTGAAAATGCTTCAGATAGAATGGCATTAATTGCCCTCCAGGGACCCCGTGCCATTGATATTCTCCAACCACTTGTAAAAAAGGATTTATCGGAATTACCGGCTTTTCACTTTATTACTGAGTCTTTGGAAAAAATAGGTGAAGTAATTATATCAGCAACGGGTTATACAGGAGCAGGAGGTTTCGAATTGTATTGCTATAATGAAGGGGCAGCTATTTTATGGGATGCTCTTATCGATCGGGGGAAGATGTTTGGATTAATACCAGCCGGCCTGGCTGCCCGCGACACATTGCGTCTGGAAATGGGGTATTGTCTTTATGGTAACGATATAAATGAAACCACATCACCTATCGAAGCCGGATTAGGCTGGATTGTAAAACTAAAAACTAAGGGAAGGTTTATTGATCGCGAACGGATCGAACAGCAAAAGCAATCCGGTGTAAAACGTAAACTTGTTGGATTGGAGATGATTGAACGCGGTATACCCAGGAAAGATTATCTTGTGTATAACAAGGAGCAGGCCGAAATAGGTGTGATAACTTCCGGGACCATGTCACCTTCGCTGCAGAAAGGAATTGGCATGGCGTATATTGCTGCATCTGAAGCTTATCCCGAAAATGAAGTTTTGGTGCAGATCAGGAGTAAGATGATTAAAGCACAAACAGTAAAGTTGCCTTTTCTAAAAAAGTAAGTACGGATGCATAAATGTAAAGTTGAAGTTTGTTTGACACCTGCCGTGTACGATACATTCAGAAACGATGATGCAATTGTTGTCGTTGTGGATATTCTGCGTGCAACCTCAGCAATATGTACAGCCTTTATGCACGGTGCCAGACGTATTATTCCTGTTGCTACACTGGAAGAAGCACAGGACTATAAAAATAAGGGTTATCTGGTGGCGGCCGAACGTGATGGCATTGTTCGTGATTTTGCCGATTTCGGCAATTCTCCTTACAACTTTACTCCCGACCGTATTAAAGATAAGGAGATTGTATATAGCACCACCAATGGTACAAATACAATAATGATGGCCGGTCATAGCTACAGAGTGCTTATTGGAGCCTACCTGAATCACCAGGCAATTACTGACTATATTGTACGGGAAAAACATGATCTTTTAATACTTTGTGCCGGCTGGAAACAAAAATTTAATCTTGAGGATACATTGTTTGCCGGAGCACTGGCTGAAGCAGTGCTTAAAAGTAATCACTTTTATACAATGTGCGATTCAACCTTTGCCTCAATCGATCTATGGAATATGGCAAATAGTAATATGATGGAATACCTTGAAAAAGTAGCACAGCGGCATAGGTTAAAGAAAAACGGATTGGACGATGTACTTGAATATTGCCACTCTTTTAATTTAACAGATAAAATTCCTGTTCTCGAAGATTTCTATCTGACTCAGCTTTAAGTAATACAATTAAATCCGATCTTATTTAATCTCGTTAGCAGATCAAAATTGTATGGACTTTCCATATAAGTAAAGACCATAAATTACTTTTGCCGGCAACCATTGAAACTGTAATCAAAAGTTGTTAGTAATTTGTAAAAAGATATTTCTTAAAACGAATATTAATAAAGTAGATATTTTTGTACTTTTATCGCTCAATTTCCATTTGTTATTTAATTAACAAATGAATTTCGAATTTCTTTATTAATATTGCCAACAGCTGGAAAATAAACATAACAGAAAAACTTAACGACATGAAAAAGCACAATTTTAATGCGGGACCTTCCATTATTCCCGAGCAGGTTAAAGAATTAACAGCCAAAGGTGTATTGAATCTTGATGGCATTGGATTATCCGTAATGGAAATATCCCATAGGTCAAAAGAGTTTTCAGCAATAATTGAAGAGGCTGCTTCCCTTATCCGTGAACTTTTAGTTGTGCCCGACTCACATTCTGTTATATTCACTCATGGAGGCGCCAGTCTTGACTTTTGTATGGTTCCCTACAATTTCATGCAAAAAAAAGCTGCTTATCTCGATACAGGTTCATGGTCGTCGAAAGCAATAAAAGAAGCTAAATTGTTTGGAGAGGTGGAAGTTGTTGCCTCTTCGAAGGATAAAAACTATACCTATATACCAAAGAATTATACAATTCCATCCGATGCCGATTATTTTCATATAACGACAAATAATACAATTTTCGGTACTGAAATAAAGAAGGACATTGATTCACCTGTTCCACTGATAGCCGACGCTTCTTCTGACATTCTCAGCCGACCTATGGATGTTTCGAAATACGCATTGATCTATGGAGGGGCTCAGAAAAATGTAGGACCGGCCGGTGTGGCTTTTGGGATAATAAATAAAGATATTTTAGGTAAGGTCGACCGCCCGATTCCCAGTATGCTCAATTTCAATACCTATATCGATAATGGTTCTTTGTATAATACACCTTCTTGTCTTGCTGTTTACGGATGCCTTTTAATGCTCAGATGGTTAAAAGACCTGGGTGGTGTAAATGCTATTTATAAAATGAACCTGGAGAAAGCCCGGATTCTGTACGATGAAATAAACAGGAATAAACTTTTTAAATCTACAATTACCGACGAAGAAGATCGCTCGATTATGAATGTCACATTTGTAATGGCCGATGAATACAAGGAAAAGGAAGCTGATTTTCTTCAATATGCCATCTCACAAGGAATGGTTGGTATTAAAGGACATCGCTCTGTTGGAGGTTTTCGTGCTTCTATCTATAACGCGGTTCCTGTTGAAAGTGTAAAAGCACTTATCACAGCAATGAAAGAATTTGAGGCCAAAGTTTAATATATATTTAACCTGAAAGGAAAATGACAAAATTACTTTTAGCAACCGAAAAACCCTTTGCCCCTCTTGCAGTTGAGGGTATTCAGAAAATATGCGACGACGCAGGCTTCGAATTGGTAAAGCTGGAAAAATATACTTCACACGATCAACTGGTAGCAGCTGTTGCAGCTGTTGATGCTATTATTTTCAGGAGTGATATTATCGATAAGACTGTTATCGATGCCGGGAAAAATCTTAAGATTGTTGTGCGTGCAGGTGCCGGATATGATAATGTCGATTTGGATGCAGCAACAGCAAAAGGTGTTTGTGTGATGAATACACCGGGGCAGAACTCAAATGCTGTGGCTGAACTTGGTATAGGTATGATGATTTACCTGAACAGGAACGGATATAACGGAACAGCCGGAACCGAGCTTCGCGGTAAAACCTTAGGATTTCATGCCTATGGCAATATCAGCAAAGTTATGGCCCACATTGGTAAAGGACTTGGGATGACATTAGCAGCACACGATCCCTATGTTGATAGGATTTTGATTGAAAATGACGGTGTAAAATACGAACCAAGGGTTGAAGATTTATACAGAAATTGCCAGTATATTACCACAAATTTACCTGCTAATAATGAAACAAAGGGCTGTATAAATTATAAACTGCTTTCACTGATGCCGAAAGGGGCTACCATAGTAAATACGGCCAGAAAAGAAATCATCGATGAAACCGCATTATTGAAAATTTTTGAGGATCGTCCTGATTTCAGGTACATCGCAGATATTGCTCCTGACTGCAAGGATATAATTGCAGAAAAATATCCCAACAGGTATTTCTTTACTCCTAAGAAAATGGGGGCCCAGACAGCCGAAGCAAATATTAATGCAGGTTTGGCTGCCGCCAAACAAATTGTCGGATATATTAAAAATGGCGACAGCACATTTAAAGTGAATTAGCTTTTCAATAAAATTATAAATACAGATGGCAATCGTAAAACCCTTCAAAGGATACAGACCCACGAAGGAGTTGGTAGATCGTATTGCTTCAAGGCCGTATGATGTACTTAATTCCGATGAAGCGAGAATTGAAGCAAAGGGTAATCCCTATTCATTTCTTCATGTTGTGAAACCTGAGATCGACCTCCCGGTTGAAATCGATCATTATTCGGAAATTGTTTATAATACAGGAAAAGATACATTGAAGCGAATGATTGCTGAAGGTATTTTTAACCAGGATAAGCAGGCTATGTATTATGTATATGCTCAAACATTATGGAACAAAACGCAATATGGTCTGGTAGGTTGCGCAAGTGTACATGATTATCTGAATAATACTATTAGAAAACACGAACTGACACGTCCTGATAAGGAGGAAGACCGGAAAAATCATATCCGGATTACTAATTTTAATGCCGAACCTGTTTTCTTCGCATACCCTGATAATACGACTATCAATACTATTGTTGAAGGAATTATAAGCAAAAAGCCCGAGTATGATTTTACAACCCCTGACGGGGTTAAACATACTCTGTGGCTTGTTCCGGAAATAGCCGATATTCAAACTATCGAAAATGTTTTCCGCGATGAAATTCCATTTACCTATGTGGCCGACGGCCATCATCGCACTGCCGCAGCGGCGCATGTTGGTGAGGAGCTGAGGAAACAAAATTCTCAACATAAAGGAAATGAGGAATATAATTATTTTCTGGCGGTTCATTTTCCTGCCAGTCAGTTAACAATAATTGATTATAACCGGGTCGTAAAAGATTTGAATGGTTATAGCCAGGAAGAATTCATTGATAAGGTTTCAGAACATTTTCTGATTAAAAAGACAGGAACTTCAATCTATAAACCCTTAAAAGTTCACGAATTCTCGATGTATATGAATGGAACATGGTATGCACTTACAGCAAACCCTGAAGCATATAACGATGACGATCCGATTGGTTGTCTCGATGTGACAGTTCTTTCAAA
>CAZQCO010000119.1:0-2365 GCA_964592225.1 uncultured Bacteroidales bacterium | reverse complement strand
AACTTATACGGCTTTATTTAATTTTGCAATTAATAACTTATAATTTATAATTATTTCTTATTATTATATTTCATATTAACATAAATTCAGGTCAATATAGCAGGTACAGTCTATGAATTGAACATTTTTAAATGAATGTAATATTTATTAAATTAAAAACCTGCTCTAAAACATATTTTTTTCTATCTTAGCGCCCGTTTAATTTTTCGATTGAGGGTGTTTTAACTTAAAGATTAACACGATTTTTTAAAATAATTACAAAATAGTATTACAACATATACCTGAATTAGCTGCTAGCACAATGATGGTTGATTGGAGAATAGTCAGGTTAGTAATTGAATAAAAAGCAATATTTTAAATAGATATAGCCATCGAGTTAACATAAGTAATAAAAAATTTCAAAAACAATGAATGTGGACCAAAGTATTTTAAGCCAGGAGAATCTTAAAAAACTGGAGTATTTGAATAATCCTAAAGTTTTAAAGGTTGTCGAGGAATTTACAAATCTGCTCAAGCCTTCTAAAGTTACTGTGATTACAGATTCACAGGGAGATATCGATTATGTTCGAAGGAAGGCAATAGAAATTGGAGAGGAGAGTAAGCTGGCTATGGAAGGGCATACTATTCATTACGATTCTTATTTTGATCAGGCAAGAGATAAAGCCAATACTTCCGTATTGGTTACTCCTGAGATGAAGATGAGTAAAGTGGTAAAGACAAAACCGAGAGAAGAAGGTATAAAAGAAATCACAGAAATAATGGATGGAGCCATGTCCGGTAAAGAGGTACTGGTTCGTTTTTTCTGTCTCGGGCCACTGGATTCAAAATTTTCAATTTGTGCACTTCAAATTACTGACTCATTTTATGTAGGACATAGTGAAGATATTCTTTATCGGTCGGGCTACGAAGAATTTAAAAAACTCAATGGATCTGAAGATTTCTTTTACCTGGTGCATTCGGCAGGTGAATTGGATGAGAGGGGGAATACTCTGAATATCGATAAAAGAAGGATCTACATGGATCTCAAAGCGAACAGGGTTCTTACCGTCAATAACCAATATGCTGGCAATAGTCTGGGATTAAAGAAATTAGCCCTTCGTCTGGCCATATACAAAGCAAATAATGAAGACTGGCTGACTGAACATATGTTTATTATGGGGATTAAACCCCAGGGTAAAAAAAGAATATCCTACTTTACCGGTGCATTTCCCAGTGCCTGTGGCAAGACTTCTACGGCTATGGTTCCAGGACAAACAATTGTCGGCGATGACATTGCCTACCTGAGAGTCTGGGATGACGGAACATGTCATGCTGTTAATATTGAGCAGGGAATTTTTGGAATTATTACCGATGTGAATCCGAAAGATGATCCCTTCATTTATGAAGTACTGACTACTCCGCGTGAATTGATATTTTCCAATATTTTAATTAATAAGGGTAAAGCCTACTGGCTGAATATGGGTCAGGAACTTCCCAGCGAAGGGAAGAACCATTTTAGTGAACACTGGAAGCTTGGCGATAAAGATAAAGATGGCAAAGAGGTTGGACATGCTCATAAAAATTCCAGATACACGGTTAGGATTAATGAGCTATCGAATGTCGATCCAAACCTTCATAATCCGGATGGAGTACCTATCAGTGGAGTGATTTATGGAGGTCGTGATTCTGATACTTCTGTACCTGTATTTCAGAGTTTAAACTGGGAACATGGAGTGTATATCGGTGCTACCATCGAATCGGAGACAACAGCTGCTACTCTGGGTAAGGAAGGTGTAAGAGCATTCAGCCCTATGGCAAATTTAGACTTCCTTGTAGTACAATTGGGAAAATATATCGAAAACCATATTAAATTCGGAAAAAGACTTAAAAACGTCCCTCTGGTTTTTGCTACAAACTATTTTATTAAAGAGAATGGTGAATTTCTTAGCGAAAAAGTCGATAAAAAAGTATGGCTTATCTGGATGGAAGGACGAGTACATGGTGAATATGATGCCATTGAAACACCAATTGGCTATATCCCAAAATACGAAGACTTGCAGCAATTATTTAAGCAGATATTCAACAGGGATTATTCAATAGAGCTGTATGAAAAACAATTCTCTATAAGGATAAATAAATTTTTGGAAAAGATTGACAGAATGGAGAATATATACAAAGAAGAGAAAGATATCCCACAAGTATTTTTCAATATAATGAACGAACAAAAAGAAAAACTTCTGGCCTTTAAGAAAAAATATGGAAAGGATATAGTAAATCCATTTCTGATTGTCTGAAAAACATTCTGTTCTTATATACCGATACAGGATAAATAACATTGGATATATTTAATATTAGTCTAAGACCGTATTGATTGCGGGAGGACTAC
>CAZQCO010000118.1:3547-8515 GCA_964592225.1 uncultured Bacteroidales bacterium | reverse complement strand
CTTGACCACCAAAGGCGGTCTGCGGTTGCTTCATCACGCCTTTCGGCGTAATTCGTATGACGGTTAGTATTTTCAAGCCGTCATCACGAGTTTCGGGAACCGGAACGTGGCAATCTAGTCAGTTCTTCGTTATTGCCATGACGGTTTATTAAGGCTCTATCGGATAGAATATCTTCTTCTCCCATAAACTGGTATCGGGTTCATTTTCCGGCGCTACCAGGTATTCTTCCCAGATGAATTTGCCCTGTTTGAGATCATTTGTTTTCAGGTAATCATCCATAGCCAGGTAGGGTTTTTCGCTATTGTAACATCCCCAATGTGTTACTACAGCAGCCTTTCCGTCAGGCAATTCGAAATAAGTATATTCCTTCCATCCCCAGGTTTTCTCAGCTATCGGGTAACCACAGGCAAAAGTTGACAAGCCTTTTGGATTCCATTTAAAAAAGATGGCGAATCGGTTGCCGGTTGCTGCAATATCTCTTCTGGCAAGGTAGGTATCCAGATGCCCATATATTTCCTTCATCTTTGCATCCATATCCTGTATGCTGGCCGAATCGATAATAATCATGGAAGGCTGAGTTGTCAGTTCCACAACCCCGATCTCAGCTATCCGGCTAAGCCGCAGGTCTTCACATACTGCTTTCAGATTCACTAGGCCCTGCTTCAGGTCGTTCCGGATATTCATTTTAAACAGGAACATGAAATACCGTTCGAAATAAGTCATATCCTTATTCTCAAATATCCAGCGTACTGTAATATGCCCTTCCTCTTCGTTAAATTTCCACAACATGTCGGCATTGCCCTGTTCTCCAAAATCAATCTTCATCGAAATTTCCTGTTCCGGTTTACTTTCAACAATCATGACAGATCCGGCATCCGGATTTTTATCCTTCCACCGGAATCCGGCCCCTTTTCCTGCCGGAATATCATTGTAATCGAGTTTTGTAATAAGCTCATCGCTGAGCCAGGGCGACCAGTTTTCCCAGTTCTGTAACTTATTTACCTGATCAAAAACAATTTCGGACGAGGCATCGATCTCTTTATTTGCTTCTATTTTAATGGTCTTTGGTAAAAATATACCTGCCAACAGAATAACTATCACAAGGAAAAGGAGGATATATAGAATTTTCAGAAGTGCTTTCATAATCCGGTTATTTTTCTAATTATAGTACTGCTATAAAATTAGGAAAAACAATAGAACCTGTTTAAATTTCTATATCATTTAATAGATGCAACTAATTGAAGGTAGCCAGTCGCGCACTATACAAAGAAGACTTTTTAATTTAAGTCAGCAGTTAGTGCGCAGCGATACTGCTTTATGACTTCTACAAATACCAGCCTGCCGGCTGGCAGGTGTAAGTTCCCGCTCCAGCGAGACAAGCTCTACGGACTTTTATTCAGAGAAAAAATCCCGTAGGGATTTCCTGTCCGACTGGCCAGACGGGCATATTTGTAGAAATGTCGAGTCTCCGGCTCTACCGCGTCAACATACTGGATTAATCTGGTGATAAGTTAAATTGACGCGGAATTTAGCCAAACTATTAACTATATTTTAAAATTTAAACAGGTTCCAACTATATCAACCATCACATCAAATAGTTTAAAATGTATTTCAAATTATGCTTCAGAAATACTATTTACTGTAACAAGGTTGATTTCTTTTATTGCAGAATAGCTGAGCTTTTTCGATGTTTGCAAAAAATTTTTAATGAAAGCAGCCGTAATACATGCATTTGGGAAACCAACAGTTTTTAAGATCAGTGAAATACCGGAGCCTGTTATAGGAATAAATGATATCCTTATTGAAGCCAAAGCCGGAAGTATTAACCCTGTGGACTGGAAACAGCGAAAAGGCAATCACCGTTTTCTTTTCGGGTCTCCATTTCCTATAGTGCTTGGATACGATGTATCGGGTATTGTGAAGAAGACAGGAAATAAAGTGAAGGATTTCAAAGAAGGCGACCCGGTATGTGGTGTACTGAACAATAAATACGGTGGTGCACTGGGTCAGTACGCCCGGGGATCGCAAAAATGTTTCGCAAAGGTGCATTCACCTGTCGATCTCTCGAATGCAGCTGCTTTGCCTTTGGCTGGTTTAACTGCCCTGCAGGCACTTCGTAATAAAGGAAGAATTGCCAGTGGAATGAAAGTAATGATTATTGGCGCAGCAGGCGGTGTGGGTCATTATGCAGTTCAAATTGCCCGGAATTATGAATGTGATATTTATGCTGTGTCCAGCGAAAAACACAAAAAGTTTGTAGACGAACTGGCACGAAATACTTTTATCGATTATCAAAAAGAGGATATACTGAAATACCCGGAACACTTTCATATTATTTTCGATACAGTTGGCAACTATTCTTTCCCGGAATGCAAACATCTTTTACTGCCGGGCGGAACATATATCAACAACCTTCCAAGGCCAAAAATTATAGGACACAAATTCCTGGCTGTTTTCACAAGGTTTAAAAAAGTTAAAACACTATTAATGCGTCAAAATCAGGCGGATCTTTATCTTCTTCTTGGCTGGGTACAAACAGGACAGCTGAAAATATGTATCGATAAGGAATATAGCATTACCGAAATGGCTGAAGCACATACCTATAGCGAGGCTGGACATACCGAGGGAAAAATACTTATTCGCTACGACTGGTAGTTTATTGCTACCAGGATTAATTATCAGAGTATGGCAAGTAGAAAAAAAAAGAAAACCGGGAATTCACTACGGAAGTTATTTTTAAAGGGAATATTAATCTTCATTTCAGCCTGTATCCTTCTATTTTTTTTATTGCTCGCTTCAATTTATATAGGTGTCTTTGGCCGTTTACCAGATAAAAAAGAACTTAGTGAAACGCAAAATTATACCGCAACAGAGGTATATTCAGCCGATAATTACCTGCTCGGGAGGTATTATGTTGAAAATCGTTCCAATACCCGTATTGAAGAAATACCCGATTACTTTATCAATGCACTGATCGCAACGGAAGATGCGCGTTTTTATAAACATGGCGGAGTTGATACAAGGAGTACTTTAAGAGTAGTTTTTAAGTCGGTTCTCCTGTTCAATAAAAAAAGCGGAGGAGGAAGTACTATAACACAGCAACTGGCTAAGAATCTTTATCCCCGCAAAAGAATAGGAATACTGACTCTCCCTGTCGCCAAGATCAGGGAAATTATTATTGCCCGCAGATTAGAAGAGGTCTATACAAAAAGTGAAATTTTACAACTCTATCTGAATACGGTACCTTTTGGCGATAATACTTTCGGGATTGAAACAGCTGCTCTTGTTTTCTTTAATAAAAAACCTTCTAAACTGACTATCCTGGAATCGGCCACCCTGGTAGGTATGTTGAAAGGAAATACCGACTACAATCCCACACGCAATTACGAAGCGGCTTTGGCAAGACGTAATCTTGTAATAAATCAAATGGTTAGTTACGGCAATCTTTCACAGCAGAAAGCCGATTCGCTGATGAAACTACCGATACAACTTAACTATCATACACTTCAGCACGATGAAGGCCCGGCGCCATATTTCCGGGAGTACCTGAGACTCGCCATGAAAAACTGGGTAAAAGAACATCCCCGTCCCGATGGTTCAAACTATAATATTTATACCGATGGATTAAAAATATACACAACTATCGATTATAATCTGCAAACTTATGCCGAGCAGGCAGTAAAAACGCATTTGACGATGCTGCAAAAAGAGTTCGACAGGAATTGGAAAGGAAATGAAATATGGAAGAAGAATGCTGAACTTGCCCGGAACGAAATAGAAGCAAGTAAAAGATACAAAGCCCTTTCCCAACAGAATATGAGCCATCAGCAAATCATGGAAGAAATGAAAAAGCCGGTCGATACCCGGATATTTACCTGGACGGGTGAGAAAGAAGTGAACATGTCACCACTTGATTCGGTGCTGCATCATTTCGCTATGCTACAGGCGGGTGTATTATGCATTGAGAGTGAAACCGGATTTATTAAAGCCTGGGTCGGAGGAATTAATTACAAATATTTCAAATACGATCATGTTACTTCACATCGCCAGGCCGGTTCCACTTTTAAGCCCATCGTTTATGCAGCGGCGCTGGAGAAAGGTATATCGCCCTGCGATTTCTATGGCAACGACAGCATTGTTTATGTTCAATACGATGACTGGAATCCCCGGAATGCCGACAGAAATTATGGAGGATATTACTCGGTCCAGGGAGCGCTGACGCACTCTGTCAATACGGTAAGTGCCCAGCTTATTATGGAAACCGGCATCAAAGATGTAGTAAAACTTGCCGGGAAAATGGGCCTTAACGGCGATCTGCCCGAAGTGCCTTCGCTGGCTCTGGGAACAGGAACAGTATCACTGTATGAACTGGTACAGGCATATTCTGTATTTGTAAATGAAGGATACAGGGTAAATCCGGTGTACATCCGGCGCATTGAGGACCAGCAGGGAAATGTAATATTCACCCAGGGACCGGAAATAGAAAATGATTCTATCATTTCAAAGCAAACGGCCGAACTTATGAATGCCATGCTTTGCAATGTGGTTAATAAAGGTACAGCCTCTTCTTTGCGATCAGTCTATGGCTTTCAGAACGAAATGGCAGGAAAAACAGGTACCACACAAAATCATACCGATGGCTGGTTTGTCGGCCTGACACCCGACCTGATAACTGCTGTATGGGTGGGAGGTGATAATCCAGTGATACGATTCAGGTCCCTGACCTATGGACAGGGTTCCTACATGGCCCTTCCCATTTTTGCACGCTTCATGCAGAAAGTTTATGCCGACCCGGTTTATAAATCCTCACGTTATTCAGGTTTTCATATTAGCGAAGCCACATATTCAATGTTAGACTGCGAAGAATATCGCGAAGAAGAATACGAATCGGTGATGGATATGCTGGAAAAAACCGAGCAGACAATCTCGGATTTCCTGCGTAATCTCTTTGGCAGAAAGAAAAGAGA
>CAZQCO010000118.1:0-3447 GCA_964592225.1 uncultured Bacteroidales bacterium | reverse complement strand
ATCTCACCCCAATTATCTTTCATGCCAAATGTGAAAACCTTATTTTAGTTTTCAGGTTTTGATCCGAGATAAGTGATTATTACCTTCTTTCATCCTTATACTTCTTCTACTCAGCCTTAGGATAATATCCTGAGGCTTTTTTATTTCAAAAAAAACCTACGCCTACAGAGATGGTACTGTATGGTTTGCTAGGCATATTTAAGTGACTTTACTGCTTTCATAAAGTATCACAAACATTTCTATTATTGTTCTTTTGTCTTAATACAAAAGAACCAAAAAATCAAGACGAAATTAAATCGCAGCAAGTAGTTACTAGTAACAAGACCATACCCTCTAGTATCCTTAGTAGTTAAAACAATGCAGGGGCCACCGCGATTTCGTCGGGCCTGCGCGCCCTACTAACCAACTATATTAATAAACTAAGTTTTTCACATTATAAAATCTTTCTTTGGCTGGAGAAACCTTATTATAGGCTATAACTTTCTAAACAAATTGTGCGGTGGCCCGATTAGCCTGTGGTGGCCCGGTCATCAAACGGAGCCATTAAGATACACAGAGGGTACTGGATAGTTCTAAGGAATAACATATTCGATTTAGGCTAATCAAGATTTTTCTTTGGTTCGTTTCTTTTCATCGATTGGAAAAGAAATGAATGGATAAAAAGCAGTGTCATGTAAAATATTAAGAATATGATACACTACCTACATGTTTTGAAAAATTCTGTAATAGAAAGAACAAAACCAATTTATACACCAATAAGAAAACTCTTTTAGAGAATATTTCATGGTAAAAGCCACCACCAAAGGTGGTGATCGTTTACTCTTTCACAATTCTTAGAGTAAATATTTCTTCATCGGTTTGAATGCTGATGATATAAATTCCGTTTTCAAAACCAGAAATATCTATGGTTTCGTTTTGTTGAATTTGTGTTTTTTCCATTATCTGGTTCCCTGTAATATCGGAAATGGTTACTTGTTGAATGTTGTTGTTAGCAAAATCAAAGTATACCATTCCGGTTGTTGGATTTGGATAAATCGAAATTCCTTTTTGTTGTAATGTCTTTACACTTGTGTTACTTTCAAACGTAAAATTCTCATACCAGGCTATTTTATCATCGTCCTGAGAGGCCGACAGAACATCAAGATCTCCATCCCCATCAATATCGGAGGCGTAGACTGATTGTACATAATCGGTAGAAGTCGTAATGATTTTTTGTTCCCCAAAAGTGCCATTCCCGTCGATATTTTCATACCAGGATATTTTATCATCATATGGAAAAGTGGAAAGAACATCCTGATCTCCGTCCTTGTCAATATCGCAGGCAAAGGCTGATTCTGCATTGTCTGTATATTCTGTAATGGTTTGTTGTTCCCTAAAAGTGCCGTTCCCGTCAATATTTTCGTACCAGGCTACCATACCATAGTATTCAGAACCCGTAAGTACATCCGGGTCACCGTCCCCGTCAATATCGCAGGCATAGATTGACCATACACCATTGGCATAAGTTGTAATAACTTGTTGTTCTTCAAAAGCGCCGTTCCCATCAATATTTTCATACCATGCTACCCTATGAGATTCAGAACCTGTAAGTACGTCCTGGTCACCGTCCCCATCAATATCACAGGCATAAACAGATTGAGCTCTATAGTTTGAAGTTGTGATTGCCTGTTGAGGCCCAAAAGTACCCTTTCCATCGACATTTTCATACCAGGCTATCTTATTATCATCATAAGAAGCAGATAAAACGTCCTGATCCCCATCTCCATCAATATCACAGGCATAGACAGACCGTGCGCCATCAGCAGAAGTAGTAATGATTTGCTGAGCCCCAAAAGAACCGCTCCCTTCGGTATTTTCGTACCAGGCTATTTTATCATCATGCTTAGAAGCTGAAAGGACATCCATATCTCCGTCGTCATCAATATCACAGGCATAGACTGATTGTGCTCCAATAGCAGAAGTTGTAATGATATGTTGTTCCCCGAAAACACCGTTTCCATCAGTATTTTCATACCAGGCTATTTTATTATCCAAGGTAGAAACCGACAGCACGTCCGGGTCTCCGTCCCCGTCAATATCGGTGGCATAAACTGAATATGCACTACTGATAGAAGCAGTAATGGCCTGTTGTGCCCCGAAGGTACCATTTCCGTCGGTATTTTCATACCAGGCTATTTTATCATCAGACGATGATGCCGAAAGCACGTCCTGGTCGCCATCACCGTCAATATCGCAGGCATAGACTGATCGTGCTGCATAGACAGAAGTCGTAATGATTTGTTGTGCTCCGAAAGTTCCGTTACCGTCAATATTTTCATACCAGGCTATAACTTCAGAAGCTGAAAGAATATCCTGATCTCCATCTCCATCAATATCGCAGGCAAAGACTGATTGTATATTGTAGACAGAGTCGATAATTATTTTTTGTTCCGCGAAAGTACCGTTTCCATCGGTATTTTCGTACCAGAGAATTTTACTCAAAACACCAGACATAGAAGCCGAAAGAACATCCTGGTCTTCATCGCTATCAATATCGCAGCAAAAGACAGAACATGTAAAATAGACGAAAGTCGAAATAACCTGTTGTTCACTAAAAGTGCCATTCCCGTCAGTATTTTCGTACCAGGCTATTTTATCATCTAACATAGAAGCTGAAAGAACATCCTGGTCCCCATCGCCGTCAATATCTGCAGCATATACTGAATATGCCTGATCGGCATAAGTCGTAATAACTTGTTGAAATCCAAAAGTGCCATTCCCGTCGGTATTTTCGTACCAGGCTATTTTATCAACTGACGCTGATGCTGAAAGTACGTCCTGGTCCCCATCGCCGTCAATATCGCAGGCATAGACTGATTGTGCTGCAAAGGCTGAATCTGTAATGACTTGTTGTTCCCCGAAAGCGCCGTTTCCGTCCGTATTTTCATACCAGGCTATTTTATCATCAACAGAAGAAGCCGAAAGAACATCCTGGTCTCCATCCCCATCAATATCGGCGGCATAGACCGAACGTGCATTATTGGCATAAGTCGTAATGACCTGTTGTGCCCCGAAAGCGCCGTTTCCGTCCGTATTTTCATACCAGGCTATTTTATCATCGTTTGCAGAAGCGGAAAGGACATCCATATCTCCGTCGCTGTCAATATCACAGGCATAGACTGACCACGCTCCATTTGTTTCAGACTGGAATATTATGTTTTGCTCACCAAAATAAGTTTGGCCCTTAACGCTCCATATAGTAAGTAGTAAAAGAGAAATGATTAAATTCCTTTTTATCATGATGTATGGGTTTGGTTAGACATGTTAAAATTAGTTGCCTATATAATTTATTCTATTTTTTAAGTATTCTTCCTATTTGATTTCATTTAAGATACAGCAATTAGTCGGTTTTCTTCACTCCTGCAAATTACATTTTTTAACCTGAAAATCAAATTATAAGAATTATTT
>CAZQCO010000117.1:0-8518 GCA_964592225.1 uncultured Bacteroidales bacterium | reverse complement strand
GATATAGTAAGCCCCAGACCTGTGCCCCGGTATATTTTTTCAGTTGTTTTATCCATTTTATAAAACCGTTCGAAGATTTTTGCCAGAACAATTTCCGACATACCAATACCGGTATCCTCAACATAAAAGTTAATCGAATTGTCGTATTTCAGGACACCTAATTCAATATATCCCCTTTCCGTGAATTTGAATGAGTTATCAAGAAGATTAATAAGGATTTGTTTTAGACGAATGCGATCAGAAGTTAAAGTTATGCCTTTGCTTCCCAGTGTATTATTAATCCTGAAATCAATATTTGAGTGTTTGCGAAAAAGCATTGTTTTATACAATTCATCTATAAATTCGAAAAGTTTTATTTTTGAGTTGACAACAGTCAGTTGATTGGCTTCAATTTTTGAAAGTTCGAGAATATCATCGATAAGGATTAGTAAAGTATCGGTATTTGAATTTATTTGAATGAGGAATTCCTCCTTCTCTGATGCATCAAGATCTTCTTCCGCCAAAAGAGAAGAAAATCCGACAATAGCATTTAATGGTGTTCTTATTTCATGACTCATGTTTGACAGGAAGGATGTTTTGAGTCGATCCGATTCTTCTGCTTTTTGTCTGGCTTTCTCAAGTTCTGATGTTCGCTTCTTAACAAGCTCCTCAAGATTATGACGGTGTGTTTCCAGTTCAGTATTTTGTTCTTCAATTTTTCTTTGATTTCGCTCCAGCTCCTTGTTAATCTTCATTAAATTTTCTTTTTGAAATAGTACCTCTTCCCGCTGAACCTGTATCTCATGATTTCTTTTCTCAAGTACATTATTCAGGTTGAGTAATTCGCTGGTACGCTCATTAACAAGCTTTTTGAGAACTCGTTTATGTCTTTCGAGAGAATGTAGTTTTAACCTGTACAAGCCAAGAATACCAAGTAATAGCAAAACAGCCAGGGCAATACGAAAAGCCCATGTTTTATAAAAAGGAGGTTTAATTACAAGCTTTACAGATACTCCCGCTGTATTCCAGATATCGTCGTTGTTTGATCCTATAACCCTGAAAGTATATATGCCGGGGTTAAGATTCGTATAGGTGGCAGTCCTTTTATTTCCTACTTCATTCCATTCTTCTTCAAAACCTTCGAGAATATATTTATACTGGTTTTGGGAAGGCATGGTAAAGTCAAGAGCTGCAAATTCGAAAGTAATTACCGATTGTTTGGGTAAGAGTATTATTTCCTTCGTTTGTGATATATGTTTTTTAAGAGGAGAATCCCTGTCATCAATTTCAACTGTTTTATTAAAAATCTTAAAATCTGTAAGTATAATCGGAGGAACATGATTATTAATAATTGTAAGTGCCGGATTGAAGTATGTAATACCATTTATACCCCCGAAATAGAGGATGCCGTTTTTGGTTTTACAGGCTGCCTGAGGTGAGAATTCATTACTCTGCAGTCCATCGTTTTTAGTGAAATTCAGAAATTGACCTGCTTGCGGATGCGATGAACCATTTATGAATTTGGATAACCCATAATTCGTGCTTAACCAAAGATTTCCCATATTATCTTCCAGAATAGCCAATACAAGATTATTGGCCAATCCGTCCGATTCCGTATAGCTTTTAAAATTATCATCCTTCTCATTATAAAGGATTAATCCTCCTCCAATTGTTCCTGCCCATATATTGCCATGTGAATCTTCATATAGAGCAGATATCTGATTGCTGCTGATAACTTCTTTATTTTCACTCCGCTTATATGTTTTAAAAGTGCCTCTGCTGAAATCCGTTAATCTGCATATTCCTCCAAATTCGGTTCCAATCCACAATATTCCTTTACTATCAAAAAGTATTGAAGAAATAACATTATCGCTAATACTATTTGTATCATCGGGATTATTCCGGAAATTCAGAAACCTGTTTTCTTCCGGATCAAACATATTCAGACCTCCTCCGAGGGTAGCAATCCAGATATTTCCATCGCTGTCTTCATCAATATCCCAGATATCATTATTTGAGAGCCCTTTTGTTGTTCCCGGCTGATAGCTATAATGAGTGGATTTCTTTGTTTTGGTATTATAGGCTGTTAATCCAGCATTATAGGCTCCAATCCATAGAATACCCCGGCTATCGAGATGCAAACACTTAACAACATTACCGCTCAGTGTGTTTGGATTACCTGGAGTGCTTTTAACGTGTTCAAATTGATTCGTTGAAGGATCGAATATATCAAGTCCTCCACCATCTGTACCAATGAATAATTTACTATCAGGAGCCTCAAGTATTGCCAGAACTGCATTATTACTCAGATCATCTGTTCCTCCGTAACTTTTAATATGTCCAAATTTATCTTTTGTCCTGAATACTACATTAGCTCCGCCATTATAAGTTCCAATCCATAAATTTCCTATATCATCGCGATAAAGTGAATAGATGATATTGGAATTTAAACTGTATTGATAATTTAATTTATGTGATATTTGAACGATAGTATCTCTTTCTTTAAGCAGTATATTTAAACCTCCGCCACCGGTACCTATTATCATGTCGCCATTGCTGTCTTCAATAAAATCGCGGATAATATCATGAGTAAGTCTGTGATTTTTCTTGCCCACATTCATTGAGTATTCTTCCACACGGTGCGAAGTGAAATCGCAGGAGAATGCACCCCTTCCATAGGTACCGATCCATATCGTTCCTGAGTTATCGGTATAGATTGCGGTTATGGAAATACCTTTAAATCCGGATACAGGTTCAGGCAGGAGAAAGCTGTCTTTTTTATTTCCTCTATTCATAGAATATAATCCCATGGGGGTACCCAAAAGAAGTCTGCCGTCTTTTGTATACCCCAGACAGGTTATCTCAGGTATTTTTGCTGTTTCCACTGCAAGGATCTCATAGGTTTCCGGATTCATCAGAAGCAAACCCTTCCCAAAAGTTGCGAGCCATAAATATCCTTCCGTTGTTTCAGATATATCGCTGATATTGTTGTTAACTCCGCTATTAAACTGGTTAATTGAACTAATACGATCAAATTGATCCAGACGCGGATCGTAAACACTTAAACCACCCTGATCGGTTCCTGCCCAAAGTCGTCCTTTCTTGTCGACGTATAAAACACTTACCCTCCCAAGCCCGATACTATGCTGATTTTGCTCATCGTATTTATAGCAGGTGAAGTTGTATCCATCGTATCGGTTAAGTCCGTCGTTGGTTCCAAACCACATGAATCCCTGCCTGCACTTAACAATACAATTGACTGTGCTTTGTGAGAGCCCGTTATCACGGGTAATATGATAGAACTTCTGATTACTTATCTGGCAAAATAAATTGGGATAACAGAAAACAGTTATAATTAAGAAGAGTGGGAACCGTTTAAACACCTTCTGAAAAGTTTAATAAGCATGAAGTTATAAAAAAAACTGAATTAGAAAGAATCTGAGCTACTAAACATATCAAAGTGAAATCTCAGATCGCCATTGAATTAGTTTCAGAATTTCATGTATTTGCCCGGTAAATATTTTATTCCCGTTAATTATCCGATCGGCCAGCGCCCGGTTAGGATGTACAAATTTACAATGCATCGGACGTACATACCGGCGAAATTGATCATTGACCGACTGAGGTGAACGATTCCTTTCTTTTGTATCTCTTGCTATTCGTCTCGCCAACCGGACCTCTTCCGGAGTATCGATATAAATTTTTACATCGAATAAGGAAGCTAGCAGAGGCATGTTAAATAAAAATAGGCCCTCTACAATGATGTATTGCTTACAGGAAAGATTTTTGCGGATAGCAGTACGAGTATGTGTATTGAAATCATATACAGGAATATCAACAGAATTACCAGCCTTCAATTGCTTGAGATCGAAAGCTAAACTTGTAAAGTCGATACTCTCCGGATGATCGTAGTTTATCTTTACCGGATCGAATCCCAAACGCACAAAATCATGATAATAATTATCGAGCGAAATATGATTTGTATTCTTCTTGCCCAAAGCTTCAGCCAGGTAGCCTGCCAGTGTGGTTTTACCACTGGCACTGCCTCCGCAGATACCTATAAAGAAAGATCTCATTTTAAATTAGTACTGCCATCTCAGAAATAGTATTTCAATAATTCCTTATATCTCTTCATCATTTATGAAATTCTCAACCATTTCAGCAACTCTGCCGACAACATTCGTACAGAATTCCGTAAAGACACGTTCATCGCGCAGTCGCTGTAAATCATCCGGATTACTGATGTCAGCTTTCAACAACCCATTACATTCAATCGATCCGAATTCCTTTTTAAAGTCGGCTGAAAAGGCGTCTAATTTTGATTTCAACAGCTCCTTTGCTTTTTTATTGTTGGCTTTGTCGGTGCCATATTTTAATCCAAGGACAATGAAGGCCCCCATAACAGCACCACAGATTTTACCGTTATAATTGCCACCTGCCCCCAGACCGTTGGTTAATTTTAGCGACAGTTCTCTTGATATACCCAAACCGGGTCCGAATGCCGATACAACCGATTGAGCGCAGTTATAGCCATTCGAAAACGACTCGCCGGCTATTTTTCCATTCATATTCTTGATTTTCATTGTAGGGTGTGAATTATTGCTGATTGAGAATATATAACGAATGACATGCAGTAATACCGGCTGTTTCAGTTCGCAGCCGACTATTACCAAAACTTACTGCAGTAAAACCTTCCTTAATAGCCCTGTCAACTTCTTCCGGTGCGAAATCCCCTTCGGGTCCGATAAGAATTAAAGCATTGCTTCCCATTTGGTATAGATTCTTAAGCAGATCCTTATCTTTCATGCCACAATATGCAATAAATAATTGATAATCGGGGTATTTATGCCCTATAAATTCATTGAACGTTATGGCAGGATTGAGAAGGGGCTTTGTTGCTTTCAGCGATTGCTTCATGGCGGAAAGTATTATTTTATCCAGCCTGCCGGAACGTATGCCTTTTCGCTCCGAATGCTGTGTGATAAGAGGAGTGATCTCATCAATGCCAATTTCAGTCGATTTCTCAAGGAACCATTCAAAACGACTGATATTCTTTGTAGGAGCAATGGCAATATGCAACCTGTACTTGCGGTCGGTATGCTCTTTTCTTTTATTTTGAATGCGAACCATAACAAGTTTCTTTTTTTGAGACTCGATGATTGCTTCGTAGAAATATCCCCTGCCATCGGTAAGGGTTATTGCATGACCTGGCTTAAGACGCAGAACATGGATACAATGAGCCGATTCCTCTTCGGGTAGTGATACTTTGTCTCCTGAAATTTCCGGAACATAAAATAACCACATAAAATACTGATCTTTGCATCAAAGATAATCAATACAACATTTGAAACGCATAGGCCTTTTATCGGACACACATGGATTCATCGATGACCGTATCATGCACCATCTTGAAAACTGCGATGAAATATGGCACGCAGGCGATATTGGGAGCATGGAAGTATTGGAACATCTGGAAAATTTCAAGCCTGTAAAAGCTGTATACGGAAATATTGACGGAAACCTGATAAGGGCAGCTGTGCCTGAAATACAGCGTTTTCGATGTGAAGATGCCGGAGTATTGATAAAACATATCGGCGGTTACCCGGGAAGGTACGACAAGTCGGTATGGCACGAAATCAATGAAAATCCCCCGAAGCTTTTTATTTCAGGACATTCCCATATCCTTAAGGTGATCCCTGACAAGCGCCTGAATTTACTTCATATCAATCCCGGGGCAGCCGGTAAATCGGGATTGCATAAAGTACGTACGCTTGTTCGCTTTGTTATTGACGGAGTGGATGTCCGCGACCTGGAAGTGGTGGAGCTGGAAGATAGATAAGAAAATGAGGTTGAAATTGAAGAATGACAGCATAGATGGAAGGATAAATGGAGAATTGGAAGAAGTTAAAATGTTTGCTTTCAGTAAAGAATTAAAGCTGAATAAGGAATATCGATCAACGAATGATGAGTTTTGATTGTACTTATTACTTCTCAACTCTGAAATCCCTGTTCAGGCAAGAGGGATCTAAGCTTTAATTATGACGTAGACTCAATATACGAAGAGCTGGGGGTTGCGGTTAGAACCGGCTAAAGTATAGCGTTCCACAATGGTGAGGGTTGCGTTCGTATCTGCCGATACAAAGTTGTAAGCGGGGTAGAATGCCCAAAAACCACTGATACCCAAATGTTTTATGATCGCTTGTTAGCATTCGTTGGCTATTTATTTTAGCTTATTCTCTAATACTCCAATTCTGTTTTTTAATTCTTCAATAAGTCTTTGTTGTTCTTTAATTGCCTGTAATAAAATAGGAGTCATTTTGCTATAATCCATCCCATTAACATATTCAATATTATTAGGATCTATTACGACAATCTCAGGAAAGAATTCAGCAACTTCTTCACCAATAAAACCTAAATCATGATTTCCACCATGATCTTGATCCCAATTAAAGTAAACACCTCTTAAGGCAAGGACTTTTTCAAGAGCATTATCAATTTCTTTAATATCTGACTTCCAACGAATCGAGGATGATTCGCCATATGTATTTACTCCTTCCGCCCAAAATGCCCAACCATTACTGCTGGTTGTCTTGCCATAAACACCATAATTAAGACCAGAAGTGGCATCTGCCAAACCATATATCGCTCGACCTTGCGTACTATGTACATAACCATAAACGCCACAAGTTTCACTTGAATTTGCCGAAGAATAGCCAACCATTGCATAGCCTCCTGGTTGAGTTGTTGAACCACAAATAGCAACATATTGATCACCTGTTGAAACTGCACCTAAAGCAACCACACTCACATTATCCGTATAACCAATCATGATGCTGCCATCATAATCATATATTGAACCCTGAACCAATTCACTTCCGTTCCACCTAGGAATATAATTAGTCGATTGATTACCAACCTGTGGGTCGCTTTCTGAAGTTAAATATCCAGCACTTGCATGATTACCCCAACCGTATGCTGTATTCCAATTCGTAATATTTGAAGTAGTAATTCCATTTGCTGCATGTGAGATACTCATAGCATCAGTAATTCCATAACCGGAAAGCGTGGTGGGTTTACCCGTTAGATCATTAAAGCTGCCACTTGTAGCAACTGCTGCAAATGTTGGTTTTTCAGCAATTTCGTCCCATGCGGGAATATAACTGATTGGACGATACAAGCCGATATGATCACCCCAACTATATGCTGTATTCCAATTCGTAATATTTGAAGTAGTAATTCCATTTGCTGCATGTGAAATACTCATTGCATCAGTAATCCCATAACCGGAAAGTGTGGTGGGTTTACCCGTTAGATCATAAAAGCTGCCACTTGTAGCAACTGCTGCAAATGTTGGTTTTTCAGCAATTTCATCCCATGCGGGAACATAACTGATTGGACGGTAAAGTCCGGCATGATCACCCCAACCATATGAGGTGTTCCAATTGTTAATATTACCAAGTGTAATATTACTCGCTGCATGTGCGGTAAATATCGGATCTGTTTCGATTAATCCGTTAATTGTTGTTTCAGCCGTTTTTGCGTATAAGGCATAGGGCACACTCAGTAACTGGACGACTCCGCTGATAGTATAACTTGTGCTCCCTGTCGGATCGGTTTCAGTTTCAATAAAGTATGGCCCTTCCGCCCAGTCTATGTTTGAAAATGAACCCGAAACTACGGTTCCTCCTCCGATCATAAGGCTTATCAATCCATTAGCATTGGTCGTAGCAGCATGTGTTTCGATATAAACTGCTGTCCCGTTTGCTGAACCCTGAAGTATGCTTACGCGCATCCCCACAGTGTGATTTTGAGACAAAGCTCCGTTTGCATCGCGTACAACAGCCTGATAACTTAGCATATCGGGTACTTGTGCATAAATACTTACAGCAAATATTATCACTATGAAAAGTAAAATTATTCGTCTCATGGTTTTTATTTTTTTATGATTTTAAAAGTTTTTACTTTTTTGAAATCATCGGTGACTCTCAAAAAATAAGTGGCAGGTAAAAGATCAACCATTGAAATGGTGGTTTCATTGCTCTCAATTTTTTTATTCTCCAATATTTTCCCATTTATATCATAAAGTTGATAGCTTATTTTATCTATTGTGTACTTATCAACCTTAAGCCTTACATGGTCAGTTGTCGGATTAGGATAAACCTTATAATGCAATGTAATGTCTTTCGCTTGTTCAAATCCGGAAATAGCAGAAATTTCGAAGGGTTGTTGTACACCTTGTGAAACAGTACCATTTGTCCCTGTGCCAGAAGTGCAAAAAATCTGTCCAATGGAATAGCTCACTGAGCCTCCGCTGCCCGAAGCATCACCGCCTGTAGTAAGCAGAGCTTCTTGTGCAAGTAGTCCTGTCAGTCCCAAACTAAACAAGAGTACTGCACTAAATTTTGCTTTTTTTTGTCGCATTTTTGTCCTACTTTTTTAATTTGGTTGCTATATGTTTATTTGTGACGTTTTGCTTTCAATGACTGCTAACTTAATAGGATTTTATGTTCAGTTTCCATATAAGTATCATATTCAAAGG
>CAZQCO010000116.1:0-8679 GCA_964592225.1 uncultured Bacteroidales bacterium | reverse complement strand
ACGTTGCCCAATAAAGACCTTACCATATGCAAGCAACTTCTTATAGATGGCCCTTTACTTGACAACAGCCTGAATAATAGCAAACTTACTATTCAGGGTACTATGGAACGTTATAATTCGGGGACTTTCATCAGTGGTTCAGGGGCCGGTGCAACGGTATCATTTGCGGGTTCTGCCGCACAAACCATAGGCGGTGCATCAGGTGATTTTACAGGTTCAAACGATTTTAATAATCTGGAAATAAACAACCCTGCAGGTCTTTCCATTAATTCCAATGGAGAAATTGAAGTAAGCGGTACCTTATTATTAACCAATGGTACAATACAGACATCTTCTACCAATAAACTGACAATTACTAATACAGCTATAAACTGCGTTACTCCTTCGGGTGGTAGTTCTTCATCATTCGTGAACGGACCGCTAAATAAAATGATCAACCAGGGTGACAATTTCTTTTTCCCGATAGGAAAGGGCACCGTATTAGGGAATAAGCTGTCACTTTCATCTTCACGGACGGGAACAATAATATGGGCAGCGGAATATTTTACACCCAATCCAACCTCTACGAGTCTTACTTTTCCCTTATCTTATGCAAACTCAAAAGAATACTGGACAGTTGGCGCTGCGTCGGGGGACCATGCAATTGTTAACTTAAGATGGGATCCTTTGAGCGATTTAACACCACTGATGACAGAGAATGGATTAAGCGATATGTATGTAGCCGGTTATAATATAGCGGTCAGCCACTGGCAAAGAATAGGTTCCGATGCATTTGGGGATAATAATAATGGCACCGTATATACCTCAGCCGTAATTACCGTTCCTTCAGCACAATCAGGAAACTATACCATAGCTTGCATCAATTCCACAAAACCAAGGGCTTCGCTAACACCGGCAGCGCCAATTTGCGGTACGGCAGGAATACCTGTAACTTTTACGGCTTCTATTCCCATTAACCTGAATTATATCCTCTCCTATAAAAAAGATGGGGTAGACCAAACACCTGTTACGGTTAGTTCGCTTCCTTTTTTATTGCCCACCGACGCAACAGGGGCAACCTACCAGTTGACCGGCTTTACCTATAATAATCCTCCACATGCAGGGCCTGTTGGAAATGGGGTTGTTGACCCGGCTGTGATAACCACATACACTGTTCCAACAACTGCTGCAGCCGGAAGCGATCAGTCCGTTTGCGGCGGAACAAGCACTGCACTGGAAGGAAACGTTCCAGGTGTGGGTACCGGGTTATGGACAATTGTTAGCGGAGCTGGTGGAACGGTAGTACAACCCACAGTGAATAACAGCACATTTAATGGTACCAATGGCACGGTTTACACCTTGCGATGGACAATAAGTAATGGTACTTGTACTTCCCCTGACGATGTGATAATCGATTTTCCGCTATTGCCCGTACAACCAGGCACTTTCATTGCAAGTTCGGACTATGTTTGTCAGAATCAAACCGGTGTAACCTATTCCGTAACCAACGATGTCACGGTAACCTATAATTGGAGTTATACAGGTAGCGGGGTAACCATCAATGGAACTGGTAATTCAGTAAATATAGATTTTAGTACAACTGCAACTGATGGAACACTAAGTGTCACTACCACCAACGGTTGCGGGACCAGCTCTGCCCTCACCCTTCTTATTACGGTCAATACATCACCACCTACAACCCTTATTCATCATGATTTAGAAGAAAATTAACAGAATGAAAATAAATATTTTAATAGTATTAATAAAAAAGCAATGTTATGAAAACGAACAATTTAATGAAGATTACAGGAAGTATAATACTGACTGTTTTTTCGCTTGGGTATTCATTTGCTCAAATCACTACTCCGCCTACACAACCTAGTGTAGCTGCTCCGCATAATGTTGGTGTTAATTCAACTCATATTTATGACGTGGCCTATACAATAAGAGTTGCTGATCCCAACTTGTATACATGGACTATTTACACAGCCGATGCCTCTTACGTGAAAGGCGCTGCGGCAGTGGAAGGTACCGATTATGATATTACTGCCGGGGGAAATGACGCCCTGCAGAATATTGAATGGTTAGTGGCCGGTTATTATGTAATTGAAATGCAGGAAACCAATCCTGTTGCCTTTGGAAGTTGTGCAGGAACTCTGCAATCATTAAACATTTTTGTGGGCCCAACAGGAACTGTTGAATTCAATTTAGCAACCGGTACAGATCAGTGTCCTGCAGCAGGCGGATATTCTCTTGCTCTGGATTATACAGGAACTATTTCATATCCGATAAACGTCGATGTTCAGTATACCATCAATGGAGCTATAACTACAGCTACAATTTCTGTGGCCAGTGCTGTTGCTACACTTGATATTCCGGCAGGCGTTGGTTTTCTGGCTAATGCCACAACCACCGATGATTTAGCCCGCACGGTTACTATTACAGGTGCGCAAGATTCATACGGTGGCGATCTTACTGTTGAAGCAACGAGTGCACATATGCTATCAGTTTGGTCAATACCTGCAACTACGCCAATCTATCATGATTAGGAATATAGCGACTGCCTAAGGGCTAAGAATACGAAGTGAATTCCGCAAAGAGATTTAATGATAAACTCTTTGCGGAATCCTTTACGTTCCGATATTTTTCAGGATAGATGTAACCACTATGGGGTGCTATGAATTCGAATATTCATCCCGTTGATTTGTATATCAATGGAATATTAGCAGGTACCTGAATGGTTTAGATGATAGGACAAGAAATTTGCCAGGTTTGATTTTGATAATGAGGAGAATTGGTATCACATATAGTTGTTTTATTGCGGCACTTCTGCTTTTAGGTGTTAATGATGTAGTCGCCCAGGTTCAGGTAACCAGAGGGTCTATACATCATTATTCGGTATTACCTATTCCCGATACTGCAACTTATGATTACCATTGGTCGGTAACTCCCGGTGGTACTTCATCTGTTTTGGGTACTGCTGCAACTACCAATGATGTTTTGTGGGATGGAGCAACCGGTATGTATACCATTACAGTCTATCCTGTAAAACCTGTAGCAGGTTGCGTCGGCAACAACCATACGCTGTTAATTAGTGTGGTTGAAATGAATATTGTCTGGTTTTCAACAAGTTCCACCGAATGTCCGAGGACAGATAATCAGACGGGAGATTTTGATCTCTTTGCTGAATATACCGGGGTGACTGGTTCATGGAGTTTTAATTACAGCATTGATGGCACAGCGGAACAAACCGTAAATGTTGCTGCGGGTAACAGTGCAACTGTTACTATTAATGGATTCACCAATGCATCGGTGACATCTCCTGAGATCCATACCATTCGTATTACCTCAGTCACTACGTATGATAATCATACGGTTAATTTTACTGGAGCCGAGTTTGATGCGGCTACACGATTGTACATGGTTACAGTTGGCCCGACACCAAATACGTCGGACATAATACAATTTTAATATGTTAAGGATCTTTAATTGATACAATAATTATATATGAAGATCATAACCATTGTTAAATGTCTTTTTTTTCTGGTACTTATAAATGCCAATAGTGCATTATATGCACAGGCATCATATACGCTTTGTGCAAACCAGACAGACATTAAATATATGGTTACAGGTAATGATGGTTCAATATTTTACTGGACAGTGGAAGGAGGTCAGATTGTTTCTGATCCTAATGCCAATACCATTACTGTAAATTGGGGAGGCACACCCGGTGAGTATACTATTTCAGTATATGAAGAAACAGTTGAAAATTGTTTGGGGAATAACAAGAGTATCAACATAAAAATTAATGCATCACCATTTGTGACTCTGGGAAATGTAAGGAACATTTGCGAAGGCGAACAGTTAGAACTAAATCCGGGCGGAGGTTTTACTACGTATCTCTGGCAGGATGGCAGTTCGCAGCCCACTTATACTGCCAGTGAAAATGGTATCTATTGGGTACAGATTACCAACCAGTATGGTTGTTCGTACCGTGATTCAGTGTTATTGATTGCCAATCCAATACCTGAAATCGACCTGGGCAAAGATACAATGTTATGTGAACTCAATGAAATAGTGCTTGATGCCGGTGTTTTTAACGGATCATATGACTGGAACAACGGGGCAAATTCGCAGACTATTATTGCCCGGGAGGGTGATGGTCAGATATGGGTTAAAGTGACCGATGCAAATGGCTGCATTGGGGCCGATACGATTCAGATTTTGAATTGCCTGAATCATTTCGATTTAATTATCCCGAATGCATTTACGCCTAACGGAGATAGTTATAACGACTACTGGTTGATAATAGGGCATGAGAATTATCCTAATATCTCTGTGAATATATACGACCAATGGGGAGTCCAGATTTTTCAATCTCAACCTGGATATCCTGAACCATGGGATGGCACTTCGAATGGAAAGAAACTACCTGTGAGCGTCTATTATTATATTATTAATCCGGGCGACGGTTCGAAAGAAATTGTGGGGAGCATTACACTGATCAGATAAATTCAATAAACTTTTTTAAAAGTCGGATAACTTATGTATTAAAATGAATATCAACACAATTGCAAATATAAAAAGTAAAAAATTTATTCATTTCGTTATTGGATGTGGTATACTTTTATACTCACTCATCAAAGTTAATGCTCAGCAACTACCTGTTTACAGTCAATATACATTTAACCATTTTTTGCTGAATCCTGCCGCAGCCGGTGCTGACAGGTTTACTACACTTACCATAACAAATAGGAACCAATGGGTTGGCGTTGAGGGTGCCCCCAGGAAATATTCGGCAAGTATACAATCCAGAATTATGAGGCAAAAACCTCTTTTTAAGAATACAAAGATGAAAAAAAGAAATAAACATCGTTTTTATAGTGGACGCATAGGTTTAGGCTTAAATATTCAAAATTTTCACGCAGGGCAGATTGATCAAACCGGGGTACAATTTACCTATGCATATCATTATACTTTAAAAAGAAAATCACAGCTTTCAATAGGTATTTCGCCTGGTTTTTATATGTATAAAATAAATACAAACAATATGGAACTAATTGATCTGGCGAATGACCCTATATATAACAATAAGATCTCATTTTTTATCCCGGATGCTAATATCGGTATTTATTATTCCGATCATAATAAATATATTGGCCTCTCAGCTTTACAATTGTTTCAGGCAGCAGTCAATTTTGGCATTTATGAAAACGAAAATTTCCGGATTTACAGGCAATATTATTTGGCTGGAGGTTATAAATTCAGCCTTTACTCAGGGGATGTGATAGAGCCTTCTTTTTATATAAAATCCTCCGATCAATTAAATCTTCAGATGGATGTATCCTT
The DNA here is from genome assembly GCA_964592225.1 of uncultured Bacteroidales bacterium. GTDB lineage: Bacteria > Bacteroidota > Bacteroidia > Bacteroidales > UBA10428 > UBA10428. Next base: position 3,348 of record CAZQCO010000116.1, on the reverse strand, counting down.
AAAATATATTTATGACAGTAAGTTCTGGATTGGTTTTGGTTATCGATCCGGATCGACTTTTATTGTCTCAACCGGTATATGTATTAACTCGTTGTATTTTGGTTATGCTTTTGATTTTAGTCCCAAAGGAATACTAAATTCTTCATATGGCTCTCATGAAATTATGCTGTCCTTAAGATTAGGTGAAAATAATCAACATTATAAATACCTTAACAGGTATTAGTCCAATGTTATTAAGTAAAGGTCTTATTTACAAATGAGATCAACTTCGACTCCACAGATTTGTATTAATCTTAACAAATACTGTTTATTGTTCTTTTACATATTGCGTAAGTTGTTACTTTTTCTTCTGAATTGTTGCTACATATTAATTCTCAAAAAAGGAAAGGGGTAAACTTTTATTTGCGTTAGTTTGAGTCTCTTAATTCATATTCGAAACTATACCGTTGAAACTTCCCGAAGGTAAATTCCCAAATGATCTCCACAGGCAGACCCGCATCATTATAGTTGAATGAAATCAATGCATCGAATCCGTTTTCTCCTTTAAATGTACCCTTAGTTATCGTTCCCGGTTCATCGTGATCAAAATCAATGGTTCCGGTCAGCCAATTATCAAAGTTTCTGATATAAGCTTTCATTAAGTCACCTTCCTGATTGTAGAGGTAGGATTCAAATCCGGCCAGCGTATCGCCTGTGAAATAAGTTCGAAGTACCAACCGGTCATTTTCGTCGTACACATAGGTGAAACGGGCAGTTCTTCCATCGGAGTAATTTCGTTTCGATACCTTTAATCTCCGCTCAGCATCATATTTATAAAAAGTGGTGGTAGAAAAACTATCGGAACGCATAAACACTTTTTTATACAACAGGCCTGCTTCATCATAATAATACACAGAGGGCCCGCCAACTTCATCATTAAAAGTAAATTCCTCTTTGCTAATCCGATAGTTACCTTTATTTGTTAAAAAAGGGCTGGAATAGTAATTTTTATGCTGATCTGTTTTTTCGTAGTAGTGTTTAAATGATTGATACCATTGTCCCTGAAAATCCCAGTATTGCTTTATCAGATTATTATCTTCATCATATTCATAGCTGATCTGGCAGAGGATTTTATCGCCATGCACCAACAGGGCACTTTCCTTCTTTTTCTGTTCGTTATAGCTAAATATCAGCGTTCCGCTCAGCCAGCCCTTGTAATTTTTAAACTCAGCCTGTTCCAGCCGATTACCTTTATAGCGATAGGAAGCATATCCGGTAATGCTATCCGATCTGTAGAAGTGTTCCGATATTTTATTGTCCAATGAATCATAAGTAAAAACTTCAAAAGAGGTCAGGCCATCGGAGAATTCTCTGTACGCGGAAATCAGTTGTCCCTCTGAATCATGTTCGTACCAATTAACGGAATTCCTGCTCTTGTTTTCCAACGTCCAGAATGCCTTTATGAGCTTTCCGTTACTATCGTATTTGAAACCGGTACTGGCTATTTCCCCGCTGCCGTTCTCATATTCCTGTTTTATGATCCGGAAGTTGGCAGCAGCTTCACCAAAAGGCTGAGCATTCAGGTAGACGGTCAAACCAAATAGGACCAACAATAGTGTTAGATTTTTCATATCATTTTCAATAAAAATTAAGTCGTAATTTATAAAAAGTAAAAGATTATTACCATAAACGGGTCAGCATTACACACAACGTCAGTTTGTTTAAAAACCTTTCTAAACGCTCTGAGGTTTTCATATCCTTATAAAGTCAAAGCTCGGTATCCGAATTTTAATCTCATCAGTTTAAGTTATTAGACAGTCTGACGGCTTGCCAATATGAGGAGGCTGGGTTTTCCGTGCCACTTCCCTGTCAAACCTCTATAATCTTTAATATAAGTACAAACTTTTAGCATACCTCTTTCCCCAGCTTACTTATAGTGATTATTAACTACCTCTGAATAATGCTTTTCATAGCATTGGCTGTTAGCAACCGGCCATATTTATCATTTAGTTTTCATTTATCTAATATAATCAATCCGATGAGAAGGGATGGAAGTGTGGCGCACTCTGCCCTATTTTGTATCTTTTAATAATATTGTTAATGGTTCAAGGCAGATGTTTTGTTAAACAGATAAGAATCAATCAAACAAATTGAAAGCAGGGTTTTGTTTTATTTAAGAAGTTGTTCATTTATTTTAAAAAACAACATTTCCCGGTTTAGTGGTTTGCTAATAAAATCAGAGATACCACAAGCAGAGGCTTTTTTTCTATCCTCTTCATTTGAATAGGCTGTTTGGGCTATTATCGTTAAATCAGGTTTAATTTCTTTTATTCGCTTTGCAGCTTCGTAGCCGTCCATTTTGGGCATTTTAATATCCATAAGCACCATATCAAGCTGGGTAGATTTGCAAATTTCAACTGCTTCAATACCATTTAATGCTCTGATAATTTTTATATTCATATTCGAAAATATTTCTTCCAGGAGCAAATAATTAATGTTGTCATCTTCGGCAATTAGAAGTGTATTCAGATTTTCTAAATTAACGTTTAGTTCATTATGGGAGGAAATCTTAGGTAATTCTTCCGGCTGAACTTTATTGTATGGAAGAGTAAAATAAAATGTAGTGCCTTTATCCAATTCGGAAGAAAGCCAAATTTTACCCCCCAACAATTCAATGTATGCCTTCGAGATGGACAACCCTAATCCTGAGCCACCAAATTGTCTTATAGGTGAGGAATCAGCCTGTCGAAAGCGTTTAAATATTTCTTCGTGCATTTCAGGAGAAATACCTATGCCAGAATCCTTCACGTAAAATTCCAGTTGACTATTTTTTACCTCGTATCCAAAATTGACATTCCCTTCAAGTGTGAATTTAAGTGCATTGCCAACCAGGTTAGTAAGAATTTGTGTCAACTTAATTGCATCTGTAAGGATTATTGCATCATCGTCGGTAAGGGTCGTATTATAACTTAGTTCAACATTCCGGGCTAAATCTTTACTCCTGAATTGCTCATGAATAAGTTTACATAATGAGTTGAGGTTTACTTCATTTACCTGTATTTTTTCCTGGCCGGCCTCAATGCTGGCAATTCTAACAATATCGTCAATAATAGAAAGCAAATTATCGCTGCTTTGCACAACCAGATCTATGTAATATTGGCGTTTCCCGGTATCCAGATTAGGTGCATTAAGCAATCCTGAAAATCCCACAATGGCATTCATGGGTGTTCTGATTTCGTGCGATATGTTGTTCAGAAACGAAGTTTTAAGACGGTCGCTTTCTTCAGCCCTTTCTTTAGCCTGAAGTAATTCCTCTTCTGTTTGTTTTTGTTTATTTATATCGCGTGATATACCAAATGTTCCAATAAT
>CAZQCO010000115.1:0-8685 GCA_964592225.1 uncultured Bacteroidales bacterium | reverse complement strand
TATGCCGAACGTCGTGTTGAGCTGGCTTTTGAGGGACATCAGTTTTATGATATTGTCCGTACCGGAAGGGCTCAGCAGATACTTAAGGAAGATGCTATGGAATATCCGACAATTACTAATCCGGTTAATAATGCTACGGGATATCAACAATTTGGTAATGCTTTTGTGATAGGACAGCACGAAATATGGCCAATTCCTCAACAGGAAATCGTCAATAGTGAGGGTGTAATAACCCAAAATCCCTACTATTAATGCAATTATTCAGCATAGGACATCATTTTTTGGTGTCCTATGTTGTGATATTTAAAGAAAATGACTATTATTGTACCTGTCATAATTAATCGTATTACTAATACAAACTTAATCTATCAGTATTATGAAAAAACAATTACTAAACCTTAGCGCATGTGCTGTCTTTATAGCGCTTGCGAGTATTGCACTTGCTGTTCCGCTTACACAACCGGTTAGCACATTGGAAATTCCTTTTGCTAACACGGGGGTCATTACTATTGACGGAGTAGCTGAGGCTGCATATAGCGCCGAACAATCAACCGTAGCTTTCAACGTAACAGGAAGTACCGGGGATGACGCTGATTTCACTTTTACCTTTCAGGTTGCATTCAACCCACAGTACCTGTTCTTGTTTGCTAAAGTTCTTGATGATTTCGACAACAGTATTCCTTACACAACATCAGATACTCCACATGAGTATGACAACGTCGAAGTTTTCATCAACCTTGACACTGTAGGCCTAGTTACAACTTACGACACCAACACTATTCAGCTGCGTGTCTGCCGTGGTCTCACTGACTCAATTCAGTCTCCCGGACGTGCTGCCCAGGTAGAATATCAGTTGTATTTCGAGAATACAGCTGATGGATGGTTGGCTGAAGTAGCCATTCCATGGACTTGTGTTCTGGGCTCTGGTCAGGTAAGAGAAGATATGATGGATTATCTGGACGCTATTCATGGCTTTGATATGAGTGGTGCCGATTCCGATATTATAGGCCTGGGTGGAAGAGATTGCCAGACTGCATGGGACTCTGACGATCCAGAAATGCCGGACGCAACAGAAGACCTTGCATGGAATAACCGTACCATGTTTGGTATAGTTACTCTGGCTGCTGTTGCTGATGATTTTGTATGGGGGCCGAGTTCAATTGAACCTACAGTAGAAAGCAACATCAGTGTTTATCCGAACCCCGCTGTCAACAGCATCAACTTCGATATCGAAGGTCTGCAGACTGTTGAAATATACAGCATTACAGGTGTTCAGGTAATGGTTGTTGAATCAACTGGTCAAGTTGACATTTCTGATCTGAATAGCGGACTCTATGTAGCTCGTATTGGAAATCATTCAGTAAGATTTGTAAAAGAATAATTTAAGTTATTCTACATAATAAAAGGACGCCCGCAAGGCGTCCTTTTTTTTATAGTATACAATATATCCGGTATCAAAGTTAAAGTCATTCTCACCAACGAAATCTCTCCGTTAGTCAAGATTCTGAAGCCGTAATGCCTTTATTGCCGTACTTTTAGGTACTTAACTTGGGCAACAAAGTATGCGATTTCACAGGATTTTCATATCATTCACATTCCTAATCTTTTCCTTTACTGCATTCTCGCAGGTATTTCGCGGCACACAGGCACGGGAATATATTAAAAACAGCCACTCAGTCTGGATTCAGGAAGAAACAGGAAAAATAAAATCTATTGACTTTGAACCAGGTAAAACTTTCGATGCTGCTCAAGCCGGAGAAAATTTATCCTCACTGCTGAATCTGCCGGAAGAAAACGTTTTTACTTTTAAAAAAGACATAAAAGATCAACTGGGAATTTCTCACTCCAGGTATCAGCAGTACTTTAGAGGGATACCCGTTGAAGGTGCGTTTTATATAGTTCATTCACAGGGTAAAAACCTTATAGGTGCAAACGGGGAATATTTTGAGATTACGGATTTGAATATAAATCCCGGTATTACAGGAACAAGAGCATTCAAAATAGCAACAACATATTTTTCTGTTTCAAAATATTACTGGGAGTTCGATAAAAATTATATACCGGTACCTGAACTTGTAATTCTCCCCGTTGATCAGAAATCGAATCTTGCCTATAAGCTTGATATATATTCGGCCGAACCACTGTTCCGAAAATTTGTTTATGTCGATGCTCATTCGGGCGATATTCTTAAAACAATTGACAGAATTCATAACGATTTTCAGCCAGGGACAGCTGTAACAAAATATGAAGGTACCCGGGAAATTACTACTGAAAGCATTGATGAAAATTACAGGCTCATTGACAATGTGCAGGGAACAGCGATAGTGACCTATAACATGCAGCACCTGACTAACTACACCATGGCCGTTCATTATACCGATCCTGATAATTACTGGGATGAGACAACTGATCAGAAAGATGCTGCTACCAATGCTCATTTTGCTGCAGAAAAAACCTTTGATTATTTCTATTATACCTATGACAGGAATTCTTTCGATGATGAAGGAGGCGCATTGATCAGCTATGTCAATTTCGGAACCAATTATATGAATGCCTTCTGGAATGGGAGTGTGTTTACCTATGGCAATGGCGACGGCTACAATTATTCAGCCTTTACCTCACTGGAAGTAGTCGCTCATGAAATTACCCATGCTGTTACTCAGTATTCAGCGGGCCTGGAATATGCCTACGAATCGGGAGCATTGAATGAATCATTCAGCGATATTTTTGGTGTAGCGGTCGATTATTATGTCGATCCCTTATCCTTTAATTATATACTGGGTGAGGAATTTGCCTTGCTGGGGTCTCCATTCCGCAATATGGCCGATCCGAAAGAGTATGGCGATCCGGATACTTATGAAGGTGAGTACTGGGTGACAGGTAGTAATGATAACGGGGGTGTACATACGAACAATGGTGTGCAGAATTACTGGTTTTACCTCCTGGCTGAAGGAGGTGAAGGAATCAACGACCTGGGGAATAATTACCAGGTTGAAAGTATTGGCATAGAAAAAGCAGCAGCAATTGCCTACCGCAATCTTACCGTGTACCTCACACCCTATTCAAAGTTTGAAGATGCCCGCTTCTTCTCCATACAATCGGCTATTGATCTTTTCGGGCCTTGCTCCGAAGAAGTAATTGCTGTTACCAATGCATGGCATGCCGTTGGTGTTGGCGAAGCTTTTTCACAAGAGGTACAAGCTGATTTTTTTGCATCCCGTAATTATTCCTGCGATGTAAATGCATCCGTTGAGTTTTTCAATACCAGCAGCAATGCTTCGTCCTTTTTTTGGGAATTTGGTGATGGAAATACCAGTACAGAAATAAGTCCAGTACATACATACACTTCGTTAGGTAATTATACCGTAAAACTGGTTGCACAAGGCATTAATTATTGTACCGGCACCGATTCAATAGAAAAAGCAGATATCATCAGAATTACTAATGGTGTTTTACCTGATGAGACAGTATGCCAGCCTTCCGGTTCATATCCGGATCAATTCGGAATTTCGAATTTTCAATTGAATTCGATCAATAATTCCTCCGGGCTTTCAGTTGAGGAAGGATTCTATCTCGATTTTACCTGCGAACATGCTACTTATTTGATAGCTGGTCACGAGTATCCTGTCAGTGTTCAATCTGGTCCTCAGCATCGGGAGAATGTATATGTATGGATCGACCTGAATAATAACGGTGATTTTTCATCTGATGAACTGATTTTTAAATCGATAAATAACTTACAGCACCATTCAGGATTTGTTATTATCCCTGAACCGGATGTTTATAATGTTCCCCTTCGCCTGCGGGTTGCATCCGATCATGCCTCTTATCCGGTTACCAGTGCCTGCGGAACTTTACATTTCGGACAATATGAAGATTATACTGTATTTATTCAACCCAATACGGAGGCTCCGATGGCTGATTTTCAGTTATCTGACTCAATAGTAAGTACAGGAGAAATTTTAGAGCTATCCGATCGTTCGTTGAATCTTCCGCAATCGTGGTTATGGCAAGTTTCTGGTGGAGTGCCGGGAGACTCGGAAGAACAAAATCCGGAGGTTTTATTCGAAACACCAGGTGAGTATGATATATTCCTTAAAGTATCAAACAGCTATGGAGCCGATAGTACTTTCCGGACTCATGTAGTTGAAGTATTACCAGGATTTGTGCCGGGAACCGGCAACAGTTCGGACAGTAAAGCAGGAATTCTATACGATACGGGTGGACCCGAAGGTTCATACCAAAATGGTGAAGATCTTGATTTTTTAATTCAACCTGAATGTGCGAAAGCAATTACAATTAGTTTCCTGAGTGTTTCCATTGAAGAATCGTACGATAATCTCTATATCTACGACGGAGCTGATGAAACCGGAGAACTTTTATTAAGGGTAACAGGCAATATTAATCCCGAAGCAGTTACAGCCTATTCAGGCAGTATGTATATCCGATTTGTATCGGATGGAATTATTAACAGGGAAGGATTTAAAGCAGTATGGAGAGCAGAAGTACCTGCAAACATAGCGGTTCAGGCCGATTTTTCAATTTCTGATCTGAATCCTGCCTTCTATTCGGAAGTACAGTTTACGGACCTGAGCCTGGGCAATCCTCTGGAATGGTTTTGGAATTTTGGTGATGGCAATGTTTCATACGAGCAACATCCGTCTCTTAGGTTCAGTCAATCGGGACAAGTTAGAGTTTCACTATATACTTCAAATTGTTTCCGTTCCGACACTATCACAAAAGAATTTACTATGCAGGCTATGCCTGAAATGGATATTGCCGATACGATGTTTTCCGAGTCACTCTTGCAGGGAGAAAACTCTGAAAATGCCTTTATTATTAATAATAGCAGTAATTCTGGCGATTTACTTTATGAAATAAGTGTTCATGAACGATTCACTTCTAAAATCCTGGAAAAAAGTGAACTTTATGAATCGGATGAGTACTTTATAAAAGAGAACGACGAGCCGGTTAAAACGCAGGACCTTTTAGTTACCCAGTCATACAAAGGTTATCAGGAGGTAATACCTTACTCATCAGCAGATCTGGAATGGGTTATGAATAGTTTTATTACCGGATATGATCAACTTACCGATCTGATACCGGAAGTATATGAATTCGACGGCGGCATTGATGGCTATTTGATTGAAGAAGGGGGTAATGATATGTACGACGGAGGCAATTACCTTTCAACTGACCTGTATTCGGGTATTATGTATCACGACAATGAAGTGACCGATAACCAGGCTTTCGGTTCCTCAGGAAGGTATTTTACCAGTAAGCAACCCGGGTTATTTCTGATGGCGGCCGATATGGATCATATATCCACTTTCAGTATTGCCGGGAATCTTGGAGCCGACGGCCATGGAACAGTTGATGGAAGTGTAATTACGGTTCATAAGGGTTTACAAACCTATACGGGTTTTATTAAAAGAGTATCCGGTGCAGGCGATGCGTCGGTAAATCATCTGATTATAGTGCCAAATGCAAACCATGAAACGGGTCATACCTTCAATACGAATTCTAATTTCGACGACCATTCGGTATTAAATCTTGAACAGAACGACAGAATTTATTACCTGCTTTTTTCCACGCTGAATGGATCTTATATCCCCGATTCTGTCATAGCCTCCTTAATGGAAAGCTTTATTCAGCTTATTACTCCGGAGTGCAACTGGCTTGTTGCCAATAAGAATAGCGGTACTGCAGGGACTTTGTCATCTGTTACTATAAGCCTGCTTGCCGATGCGGAAAATCTGCCAGAAGGTTTTTATAGTGCCGATATTTATATTCGGAGCAACGATACGCTGAATAAGGAATTTATTATTCCTTATAATCTTACAGTATATGGGGCTCTATCTCCTAAACTTGAAGTTGCCGATTCAATTTTCTTAACTATAAAGACCAACGAGATAAAAGATTACGAACTTACTATAGGTAATGATGGCGGAGGAATTGAACTGGAGTACTCTATTGAGATTCAGAAAGGTACTTTTAATGAGGAATGGCTGGAAATAACTGCCAATGCCGAGGGTGTGATCGAGGCCGGATCGTCAGTGATCAGTATGCTTCAGGTCGATGCCGAAAATCTGGGAGCCGGCAAATATAAAACAGCTCTTACTATATCCAACAATGACCCTAATAGAAGTACAAAACAGATAACCATAGCAGTGTTGGTACTTGACACTCAAATTTCAGTGCATGATAATGTACCGAAAGATGAGGATACCCCATTAGGTAATATAATAAAGGTATATCCAAATCCGGCAACTGATTTTCTGAACATCGATCTTTCATCGATGGAATACCGGAATGTTGAGATAAGTATTATAAATGCAGTAGGTATGTTTCTCAGTTCAACTCAGTATGATCTCGATAATGAATTCGGTACAATCAGTTGTACAATAACTGATCTTAAGCCCGGAATGTACTTGCTGCGGGTTGTTGGAAATGGTAATACTGTACACTCAATTCGTTTTGTGAAAGAATAAATCTGAACCTGTATTGAATGAATTTTTAGAGTTGCTAAGCACTTTTTTTATTGCTGATAAGCTGACAAATAAAAATTAGCTCTGATCGGATACGTTTCCACTTTGTGCGGAACAAAACATCAAGTTCATTGCTGTGTGACTGAATAAAAGTATACTGTAGTTTGTCTATTTCTTTTTCAGTCGATAAAAGGAAATAGACGAAAGAAAACTCTTGGTTAGCCTAAATCGCATTTACATACCCTCTGAGGGACGATGTACCCTCTCTAATTCTCAGAAATTCTCAAAGATGACAGGGTCACCAAAGGCTAACCAGGCCAGCACACATTTTCTTACGTTGATATTATAAAACCGAATTTTCGTTTTGCCTTTGGATAAGCCATCGCATATGGCTATAAGGATGAAAATATTCTCATCAAATCACATTTTTTTAGAGAGTCGGAAGAATACCGCATATAAAAAGTCCATAGAGTTTGCTTTGCTCTGGCAGGAACTTAATATTTATAGAACTATCTTACAAGTTAATGGCGCACTGACAATTGACATTAATTGAAATACTATCAGTGATTAATGTACAAGAAACCAGCTAAATTAGATGTAATTGTGAATTTGAATTAAAATAGAAATACAATTTAAGATGTTGATAGGTTTTAGGGGAAAATACCTATTGTTTTATATAATCAAAAGATACTTCTTTCTTTTTTAATATTCGGGAAAGTTCTTTTTTCGATACATCCAGGTAGTATTCGATAATTTTATTTTCAACCGTGTCGATAACCGGTGTTATTTCTACAATAGAGTTAACGGAATCAACTTCTGCTGATTTCAGAAGCTCATCAAAGAAGAGTTGATTGTCCTCATTTTTCATGATGTGTACCAGCCATTTTCCTTCGGTTGCTTTCATATTGAGAAAAAGGAAATCATGCCATTTCCTGATATAGTTTTCCGTACCTGCTAAAAAAAGTGTATCAACTTTCCTCGAAATATATTCAGCCGAGTCTCCGATCAGGTTTATTTCCACAGTCCAGTTGGGTGAAGCATATACCAGAGTATCGTGGTCGATAACAGTGTCTATTTCCTGATAGAGCTGTTCCCGGGTCATTATGGAATAATCGGTTTCATAGTTAATAACCCGGTTTGCAGAAATCACAATCCGGGTACTGTCCTTTATATTAAAAAAGCTGCCTGTATAATGTAAGGGTATTTCGGGCAGGTTCTTAACTCCGGCAGGTTGTGGGGAGAGAAAGTATACGGGGGGTTCACAGGCAAATACCAAGCCGGTGGCCAATACAAATGCGGCAAACCTGTAAAATGGGATTAAACGGTATGGCTTTGATTTAAGTACATTCATCGATTTTCAATTTTTTATTACCAGGGCATAAAAGTCGTTTTCAAGCGGCAGGTAACCCTGCTCATAGCAAAAATAGTAGGTTGTCCCTGCACGTGTGCGGTATATACTCGTAAAATAGTTAAAATCGAAGCCTTTGTCAAGTAATTTCTTTTTGGGGACTTTTGTTTTTCCTTCCGGATTCAGCGTTTGCAGGATACGACGGTTTTTCCGCAGGATATGATTAATCCGCCTTATGTAGTTATTTGAATCCTGGTTCTTACGATTATTGAACTCGTTACGACACTGATCGGAGCAAAATTTCTTATCGATACGCCCGGTAAATTCATCGCCGCATACCGGGCAGGTCTTTTTTCTTTCCATAACGTATTTCTATAACTTTCTGTAAATATAATATTTATCCGTTTACAAACGATTACAAACGACTAATAAATGACAACAAATGTTTATTAACCGACTTGTACAGTGCACCGGTGGTTACTTTGTTCCATCAATAATTAAATGTTAAATTTTAAAAATTACAATCATGAAAGATTTAAGGAACAGAGTTCAGTTAATCGGAAATCTGGGAATGGATCCCGAAGTAAAAAGTTTTGACGGTGGGCGCAAGCTGGCTAAATTTTCTGTCGCAACCTCGCAGAGTTACACCAATACTAAGGGCGAGCGCGTAAAAGATACCCAATGGCACAGTATTATTGCCTGGGGCAAGCTGGCCGAAACTGCCGAAAAATATCTGAAAAAAGGCAGTGAAGTGGCACTCGAAGGCAAACTGGTGTACCGCACCTATGAGACGAAAGAAGGACAGACCAAATATATCACCGAGATTGTGCTCAATGAGTTTATGATGTT
>CAZQCO010000114.1:0-8887 GCA_964592225.1 uncultured Bacteroidales bacterium | reverse complement strand
CGTGATGTCAACACAACACCCTCTGCCAGCCGGTTGAAGGCTTGCTCCGGATTGCCGCTGGTCGGGTAGTCCCAGCGCTCAAAGCGATGCAAACCGGAAAATTTATCCCAGCCTCCTTCCGGCAAAACAACCGGAACTATCGATTTTACCAGGCCTTTTGCCTTATATTCGCTTAATGCAAAATTCACTTCTTTTTTTACTTCTCCCGAATCTGCAGCATTGGAACTAATAATTACAATAAAACTATCGGTGCTTTCGAGTTCCCGCCGGATGGCATCGGCCCATTCCTGACCGGGTTTTAAGAACTTTATATCACGTCCCACATGAATTCCGCGCTTACTCAGCTCGTCCTCTATTGTATTGGCAAAATCCCTGTCTTTATGTGAGTAGCTTAAAAATACATTCCGGTTATTCTTTATTTTCAATTGAAGATTCTCCAGCAAAGTAATATCCTGATCTGTCAGTTCAGGAATACTAACCAAACGCATTCCATAGTTAGCTGAATCTTTCATCGGTTTACCATAGGTGAATTGCAGGCGCTTTAAGGTGCCGGTTGCGTCGTTCGATGGAAAATGTTGTGATTGATTAAAATCCCCGGCACGAACTACATAATCCCAAGGTGAAGAAAAAACTGATTCTTCGGGAGTTATAATTTTACAGTTTACCAGTTTATAGGCCAGATGATACTGCCGGGTTGAATTTTTTTTCTTTGTGCTGGTTACCAGCCAGAGTGTCCCTCCCTTGCCCACCCGTGTATGGAGTATTTTTTTATCACTGCCAAAGTCGTAAGCTAAGGCACCGGTCGTTTTTCCTCCCGAACGAAAATTTTTCCATTCTACGAAGGCTATCGCATGTATTGCCATGGCATATAAGTTATTTGAAGATTTAACATTTAGGCTCAGATTAGAAAGTAATCTACTTACAATCGCTCGTTACTCAAATTTATTTTTAGATAATCGCCAGCAGCAACTCTAAGTTAATATCTGAAGGAAGGAATGTCAAGGAAGAGACTTATTATTTTAATTTAAATTTTTACTATCCTGACGATAAAAGCTGGCGAGAATTATTTATTCAATCACCCTTTATAAATTCATGTATCACCTTCGAACAAAAAAATCCCCGGCAGTTGAATTTGCCGGGGATTTTCAATTCAGGGTGTATGATAGAAAGATGGTTTAATGATTGTAATCGGTATAAATGGCAGCAATACCTTTATCGAGGGAAATGCTTTCCTTCCAGCCCAGGCTGTGTAGCTTATCGACATTGAGGAGTTTTTGCATGGTGCCGTCGGGCTTTGTGGTATCCCAAACCAGTTCGCCTTCAAAGCCAACAATAGCTTTTACCTTCTCAGCCAGTTCCTTAATGGTTAGGTCGCGGCCTGTGCCAATATTGATATGGGTATTTCTTACTTCCTTAGCTATTTCGGCTGTCACAAATTTCTCCCGGTTTTCCACCAGGTCGCTGAAATCGACATGCTCCATCACAAAAACACAGGCATCGGCCATATCGTCGGAGTGCAGGAACTCACGTTTGGGTGAGCCTGTCCCCCAGAGCGCAACACTTACCTTCCCGTTTTGAGTTTTTATACCGTACTTATTTATTTTTTCCAGCATGGATTTCTCACCGGCATTACCATCAATTCCTTCAACAGGTTTTTTATTAAAGTCTTTTTTTAAAGCATCCCAGTCATTTTTCATCAAGCATTTTCCCAGGTGCATTTTACGTATCAGAGCAGGCAGCACGTGCGATTTCTCCAGGTCGTAATTGTCGTTGGGGCCAAACAAATTCGTAGGCATTACCGAAATGAAATTCGTCTTGTACTGTAAATTATAGCTTTCGCAAAGTTTTATACCGGCAATTTTTGCAATCGCATAGGGTTCATTGGTATATTCAAGCGGATCAGTAAGCAGGGACTCTTCTATAATAGGCTGAGGACAATCTCTCGGGTATATACAGCTACTTCCCAGAAATAATAGTTTTTTAACTCCAAACCGGTAACTGTTATGTACAACAATATTCTGGATCATCAGGTTTTCGTAAATGAACTGCCCGCGATAGGTATTGTTGGCTACAATTCCCCCTACCTTTGCTGCAGCAAGGAAAACATATTCCGGCTTTTCCTGCTCATAGAAAGCTTCAACAGCTTTATAATCGGTAAGGTCCAGCTCATCAATACTTTTCCCAATGATGTTATTATATCCTTTCCTTTTCAGGTTGCGCACCAATGCGCTACCGACAAGACCTGTATGTCCGGCCACATATATTTTACTATTCTTCTGCATAATTATTACTGTTTTTCTGGCTGGGAAGCATCATGTCATTATAAATGAAGAATATTGAATACCTTCAATATTCAAATGACCTGTTATTCAAAATAATTAAGCGTTCCGTATCCTCCCTGACGCAAGTATTGATCCTTCTGCATCAGTTTAATATCAGAATTAACCATATCTTTCACAAGACCTGCCAGATCGTATTCTGTCTTCCACCCAAGTTTGGTGCGTGCCTTCGTAGGGTCACCAATTAGCAGATCAACTTCTGTAGGTCTGAAATAGGCTGAATCGATAGCTACAACTTCCTTCCCGACCGGAAGTTTAAATCTCGAATCGGTACATTTGGCGATATAGCCCTTTTCATCAGCACCTTTCCCCTTGAAATCCAGTTCTATACCCACTTCGGCAAAAGCCATCCTAACGAAATCACGAATTTCTGTTGTAATACCGGTTGCAATCACATAATCATCCGGTTCGTCCTGTTGAAGGATCAGATACATGGCTTTGATATAATCTTTGGCATGGCCCCAGTCACGTTTTGCTGAAAGATTACCTAAAAAGAATTTATCCTGTAAACCAAGGGCAATTCGGGCTACAGCACGCGTGATTTTGCGGGTAACAAAAGTTTCCCCTCTGATAGGAGATTCATGGTTGAATAAAATACCATTGCAGGCAAAAACATTATAAGCTTCGCGGTAATTGACTGTGATCCAGTAAGCATATAGTTTAGCAACACCATAAGGACTACGAGGGTAAAAAGGTGTTTTTTCAGTCTGCGGCACCTCCTGGGCGAGACCATACAATTCACTTGTCGAAGCCTGGTAGAATTTTGTCTTATCGGTCAGGCCTAGCATCCGAATCGCTTCAAGAATACGTAATGTCCCCAGTCCATCAGCATTGCCTGTATATTCGGGAGTATCGAAACTCACCTTAACATGACTCATAGCTGCCAGATTATATATTTCATCGGGCTGAACTTCCTGAATAATGCGTATCAGGTTTGTCGAATCTGTTAAATCGGCATAATGTAAAACAAAATTTCTGCTTTCGACATGGGGATCGAGATATAGGTGATCGATTCGATCTGTGTTAAATAATGAACTTCTTCTTTTGGTACCATGCACTATGTACCCTTTTTTAAGTAAAAATTCTGCAAGATAAGCACCATCTTGTCCGGTTACACCGGTAACTAAAGCCACTTTTTTATTTGCCATTTACTGCCTATTATTATTTAACAGATTTCAAACACATAGGATGATATTCGCCTTTTAGTCCAATAGGCGTAGCATTACGTATCGTATATACAGTTTCAACAGCAGGTTTTGCTGAGTTTAAATGAAATCCTTTCCCCCCAAGTATATGCTTATAGCTTTCAGTATGCAGGTCGGTAAATCCTCCACTAAATTCAATTTCCTCTTGATCTACGGTAATGGAACGATAAGTACTTCCACCCGTCTTTTTAATATTTTCAGGAATATCATTAAAATCAAGACTCAGGTACCATTTAATCCTTGCTTTTTCCAAATCCAGATAACCGGAAGCTTTATCCTTCTCCAGCTTATGAACAACATTTTTTTTAACGTTGCCAAAGATCCAAATCAACATATCGAAGAAATGAACACCAATATTAGTAGCTATACCACCTGATTTTTCAATGTTACCCTTCCAGGAAATATAATACCATTTACCACGGCTGGTGATATAGGTAAGTTCAATATCGTAAATCTTGTCTTTTGGTCCCTCTTCGATCTTCTTTTTTAAAGCTATGATTGACGGATGAAGCCTGAGTTGAAAAATATTAAATATTTGAGAGCCAAATTCTTTTTCAATTTCACCCAGTGCATCTACATTCCATGGGTTCAGAACAAGGGGTTTCTCGCAGATGGCATTTGCTCCTAACCTTAGCGCAAAACGGATATGAGAATCGTGTAGATAATTAGGTGAACAAATACTCACATAGTTAACCTGAGTACCATTCCTGCGTAATTTATCTACATGCCTGTCGAAGCGTTCAAACTCAACAAAGAAATTACTTTCGGGGAAGTAACTATCAATGATTCCTACACTATCACAAGGATCGAGAGATGCCAGTAAATTATTACCAGTCTCCTTTATAGCTCTTAAATGCCTGACAGCAATGTAACCTCCCACACCTATAATAGCAAAATTCTGTTTAGTAGTATTATCCATAATTATTTATAAAACGAGTGTAAAATTAATAATATCATAATGTTCTTACCTTATTCTGTGAGGAAATGTATTATTTCCTTGATAAGAAGACGAAGTCTATTGAGTAAGAAAAAAAATAATCCTATAAACTTAGATATTTTACCTTTTCTGATAGATTCCTGAATAATCCCTTAACATCAAAAAATACTCCTTTCTCACTTAGATGGTCTATATAGAATTGTTCACCTGTACTAATATAATTTTTATGTGCTACTGCTAAAATAATAGCATCATACAGCCCTGATATTTGGGATGACATTTTAATTCCATATTCATGCTCAACTTCTTCTGCATCTGCCATAGAATCGACTGCTTCAACTTTTATACCATATGATTTTAACTCTTCTATTACATCTGCCACTTTAGAATTACGGATATCGCTGACATCTTCTTTAAATGTAATTCCCATAACAAGTATTCGTGAGTTGAGTATGTTTTTGCCTGATTTTATTAATTCCTTTACCAGTTTAGTCACGATAAATTTGCTCATGCCATCGTTTACCGACCTTCCGGCAGTAATTACCTGGGGGAAATGCCCGAGTTCATTCGCTTTGAAAGTAAGGTAATACGGATCGACTCCTATACAATGCCCTCCTACCAGACCAGGATAAAAATTCAGGAAGTTCCATTTGGTCCCGGCAGCTTCTAAAACATCGTATGTATTGATATCCATTTTATGAAAGATAATGGATAACTCATTCATAAGTGCGATACTAAGGTCGCGCTGAGTGTTTTCAATAACTTTGGCTGCTTCGGCTACTTTAATACTAGGAGCCTTGTGTATCCCTGCCTTGATAATACTTCCGTAAACTGCAGCTACTTCCTCACCCGATTCGCTATCACATCCTGAGGTAACTTTAACTACATTAACAAGTGAATGTACTTTATCGCCCGGATTAATACGCTCCGGGGAATAGCCCACTTTAAAATCTTTAATATATTTTAATCCCGATTCATTTTCGATGATAGGAACACAAATCTCCTCGGTAGCTCCGGGAAATACTGTAGATTCAAAAACAACATAATCACCCTTTTTAATAATGCTTCCTACAGTTTTTGAAGCACCCTTCAAAGCTGCAAGATCAGGCAAATTATTTTTATCAATAGGTGTTGGAACTGCCACTATATGAAATGATGCTTTCTTCAAATCTTCAGGATTGGAAGTAAAATATATGTCTGTATCGCTAAATGCAGCCTTATCCAGTTCCTTGCTAGGATCAACTCCTTTTCTCATCAATTCGACCCGGCGTGAGTTAATATCAAACCCGATAACCGATAATGATTTGGCAAATTCCAGGGCAATCGGTAGTCCAACATAACCAAGTCCGACCACTGATAACTTTTCTTCTTTACTAAATATCTTTTCTGAAATATTCATGAATATACCGTATTAATTAACATTAAAAACAGAGCCTGAAAGTCAGGCTCCCCTATTGATCAGAATTGTCTATATTTTAAATTCTTTCTTAAGCTGCTCGACAAAATCCAGTTTTTCCCAACTAAAGAACTCCACTTCACGGGTTTCGCTTGTACCATCAGTTGTAAAGGTTATGGAACGCTTTTCATAAGTACGACCCATATGACCGTATGAAGCAGTAGCTCTGAAAATCGGATTTTTCAATCCAAAACGTTTAACAATTTTATTTGGCCGTAAATCAAAAATCTGTTCTATTTTATCAGCAATTTCGCCATCGGTCATTTGAACATGCGAAGTTCCGTAAGTATTTACAAAAATACCTACCGGGCGTGCAACTCCAATTGCATAGGCAACCTGTACCAATACTTCATCTGTTATACCGGCAGCAACCATATTTTTGGCAATATGCCTTGCCGCATAGGCTGCAGAACGATCTACTTTTGAGCTATCCTTCCCTGAAAAAGCACCACCTCCATGAGCTCCTTTACCTCCATAGGTGTCTACAATAATTTTTCTGCCTGTGAGACCTGTATCACCATGCGGTCCCCCAATAACAAACTTACCTGTCGGATTTACATGTAGTATATAATCTTCCTTAAATAATTTCTGTACCCGTTCTGGTAGTAATTTCTTAACACGAGGGATGAGGATTTTCTGAATATCCCTTTTAATTACTTCCTGCATTTTCTCGTCTGTATCAAAATCATCATGTTGAGTTGATACCACAATAGTATGAATTCTTTTGGGTATATTGTCACTACTATACTCAACCGTTACCTGCGATTTTGAATCGGGGCGTACATAGGTCATTTCTTTTTTCTCCCGACGAATATCGGCTAGTACCTGCAGAAGAAGATGCGATATCTCAAGTGCAACGGGCATATAGTTATCGGTTTCACGGCAGGCATAGCCAAACATTAATCCCTGATCACCGGCTCCCTGATCTTCTTCTTTCTGTCGCACTACTCCCCTGTTAATATCGGGCGATTGTTCATGAATGGTCGAGATCACACCACATGAATCCCCTTCAAACATGTAATCTGAATTGGTATACCCAATTTCCTTGATAACATCACGTGCAACTTTCTGAACATCGATATATGCCTGTGTTTTTACCTCTCCGCTAAGTACTACCAGACCTGTTGTCACAAGTGTCTCACATGCAACTTTCGAATCAGGATCCTGTTTCAAAAACTCATCCAATAAGGCATCGCTAATTTGATCGGCAACTTTATCGGGATGTCCCTCCGAAACCGATTCTGATGTAAATAAATAACTCATTTTTTCTTGTTTTTATAAAAGATGTCAAATTTATTCCTTTTTTTATTTCTGGCAAAAGTCAATTCTTTTTTGTTAACTCTCTAAAAGCCTCTTCAAGAGTTTCTTCTTTTTTCTGAAGCGTAAGCAATGAGAGTTTATTTTCTGCCGCAAACTGAAATAACTCTTCCCGTAAATCGTTTTCGGATTGTCCTTCTATTAGAAATTCCCGTTCATTTATCATCTCTACTTGTGTAACTGCTTTTATTCGTGTTAATAATTTTTTATCAACCTTCTTACTAAACTCAAGGTAAATTGTCTGCTTACCTTCTCTATTCCCTTTCAAGATTGAACTTGAAGTACCATCAGCTACAATCTTACCTTCATTAATAACAATAACTCTGTCACATATTGCTTCTACTTCCTGTAAAATATGTGTTGAAAGGAGTACTGTTTTTTCCTTCGCCAGATCGGATATAAGGTTTCGAATTTCAATAATCTGATTTGGATCGAGGCCTGTAGTAGGCTCATCGAGGATTAAAACCCGGGGATTAGGAATTATTGCTTGGGCAAGTCCTACACGCTGCCTGTAACCCTTGGAAAGCTGACCAATTTTTTTATGCTTTTCGCGTGAAAGTCCGGTGAGACCAATTACCTCGTTTACTCGTTGAGTTCTATTGTCTGACTTATTATAAAAACCATCGATATATCTCAGGTATTCCTTAACATATAAGTCGGGATGAAGTGGATTATTTTCAGGAAGAAATCCAATGATCTTTTTAACAGCAAGTATATCCTCCTCTAATTTGATTCCGCATATTTCGATAAATCCCTTATCCCTGGGAAGAATGCCGCAAATACATTTCATTGTTGTGGATTTACCCGATCCGTTTGGGCCGAGAAATCCGGCAACTTCGCCATTTTTGATTTCAAATGATACTTTATCAACAGCTACCTGTTTACCGAATGTTTTAGTAAGTGAATCAATTTTTAACGACATGACCTGTAAATCAAGTAACTAACATTAATTTCTCGTTTTTCGGATGGCTTCTAAAATTAGTCTATCGAAATGACAAAAAAAAATGTGTCCATATTCGTACAACTTATGTATACAAACCGGTCAATATTGATTTTATTTTGTTTCCTGAAATTTAAATATCAGACTGAATTACAAGATTTTATGTTTTCTGGCATACTATATGAAAATAAGCTTTCAAAACCAAAACCATGAAAACAAAAATCAGGTTGAATATGAAAACGAAGATTGTAGCAGCACTATTTTTTATTTCCGTCATTTCTCCCTCAATTTTAACGGCAACTGAACCAGAAGGCAACAGGATAATAAATAATGGTAATTCCTACAGTCAGACAAATCTGGAGATTGATTCCTGGATGGTTGATCTTTCATCATGGGTTAGTAATAGTAAGACGAATTTGACAGAGAGTGAAGAAACATTCTCCGTTGAAAAATGGATGTTAAGACCTGATCATCAATCCTGGGGAGATTCTTCCGGTGAAGGCTCTATTCGACTTGAAAATTGGATGATTGACATTCAGCATTCCGATTGGAATACAAGTCAGGAGGAACCTGAACTTATTCTCGAAAGTTGGATGTGCGATCTAACATCATGGGCAACAAGTTAGGCGCGTAAGTAAAGATTTATTTAATGATTAAGGCTGCAATTAATTTGTGGCCTTTTTCATTACATAC
>CAZQCO010000113.1:7488-9105 GCA_964592225.1 uncultured Bacteroidales bacterium | reverse complement strand
CTCTTGAGTTGGCCCGCGAGAATTATGAAGCTGCGGTTAATAATAACCAGTGAACATCAGAAGATAAAATTAGCTTTCCCAATGCATCTTATGAATCCTATTCATAACACCCTGAATGTATTCAGCGGAGCATGCTTTAACTAGCAACTAAAAGCTTATTGCTGATACGAATTACTATACCCTGTTTTAATAAACGGACAGTCCGGTTTACTCATCCTTTCCATAGATTGAAGTACGACTGTTGAAAAATTCAGTTTTCAATTCATAACTTATTTTGCATATTATCGATCAGTTCATTAACTTTTAACAACTATTATTGACCATAGCACCATAGAATGAGAGTATGAGAATACGAGGAATAATCATTGGTTTTTTTCTTTTAAGTTCTTTCATTTTGTCGGGACAGAGCTTTAACAAGAATGATTTCTTTGAAGCTGATATGGCATTGGTTTCCAATAATTTTGAGAGAGCGCAGCGAATTTTCGAACGCCTCCTGAAAGCTGAACCTGGTAATGCCAATCTTAATTTCCTGAATGGACTGTGTCTGATAAATATTCCCGGAAGGAAAAAAGAATCGCTGCCATATTTTAAGAGAGCTGCTCCTGAAGCGTCATCAGACTATAAATATGGCGATCCGCAGGAACTGAATGCTCCCATTGAGGTTATTAAATACTTTGCCATGGCCAGTAAACTAAATGATGATATTACCGGGGCCATAGAATTATTTAATCAATACAAAACATTACTCAGTTCCAAAGAACAGGATGAAATAACCCTGATTGATGATATGATAGAATCGTGCTACACAGCTCTGCAGTTAAAGGGAAATCCTGTTTTTTTTACTAAACACGACCTTGGAAATAATTTGAAAAGTAATGAATCGCAGTTATATCCGGTAGTGAATAACGATGAGACTATGCTATTTTATTCTGAACGGGGTAAATTTAATAAGGATGATATTTACTTTTCACAAAAAATAAACGGTGTATGGACAGCACCCGTAAAAATTACCGTACAGTTAGGCGTTAAAAGCGAATGCTATCCTTCATCCGTGTCTTTCGATAATGAAAGACTTTACCTGACAGTGAAGACAGGGGTATCCACCGATATATACTACTCCGTATTCAGTAAGAATCGCTGGCAGAAAATGATCAAGATGGGAAAACCTGTAAATGGCAAAGGATGGGACTCGCAAGCCTGCGAGTCTCCCGATGGCAACTACCTGTATTTCTCAAGCGACAGGAAAGGCGGACTTGGTAATATGGACCTGTACCGCTCGCAGAAGGACGTAAAGGGTAAATGGATGAAACCCGTTAATCTGGGAGAAACAATAAATACGGCTCAAAACGAGCTTATGCCCATTGTTAATGCCGATCAATCGAAACTATACTTTAAATCGGAAGGATTTGAAAATATCGGAGGCTATGATATCTTTGTTTCTGAGGCTATGGGTGATAATGAATGGAGCCGGCCGATAAATATGGGCTATCCCTTGAACACAACAGACGATGACATTTATTATATGCCTGTCGGGGAAGGGAATTATATCTATGCAGCCGTTGAAAATCCGGATAACAACTTTAAGACCGAGATAACCTATCTCGAGATTCTTCCTGA
>CAZQCO010000113.1:0-7388 GCA_964592225.1 uncultured Bacteroidales bacterium | reverse complement strand
TGCTGAGATAAAAAATGAGGGTAGGTACACTATCCAGATTATGGCATCGCTGAAGGAACTTAATCTGACTTCTATTAATGAACCCTTTACTATTGAAGTTCAGAAGGGTGACGACAGATACTATCGTTACATTACCGGTACCTACAACACAATTGCAGATGCAGAAATCACACTCAATAAGATTATCAAAGCAACATACAACGATGCCTTTATCCGGCCTTATAAACTAGACGACTACCTGAGTTATGTCCGAGGATACTCAGCCGAAATTTATACTATTCAGCTCATGGCGATAAAAAGAGAGATCAATACTTCCTATTTTAAGGGACTTTCCGGAATAAAGATCAGCCATGGCGATGACGGATTTTACCGCTACACGTTGGGTGAATTCAACACACTTCAGGATGCACAGCAGGAACTGGAAAGCATTTCCGCCAATGGATACCCAAACTCTTTCATAAAGAAAACGGTGAATGTCTCAAATTATTAAAAGCGATTTAACTAACCAATTAATAATCGCGGTCTTATTTAACACAAGCCAGTTGATTTATTCCTTTAGAGATATTATGCAAAGGACAACCCGTGATAGCAGGTATTATATAATTCTCAAGTAAAATGATTTCGATGAAAGTGTAAATATCAAAACTGCTGCTTTTAAGAGTGGCATTTACTCATCCCCTCCTCTCAAAGCAATAACAGCTAAGAACTTAAAAATCCATCGTTTTTGCAATAATTGATATTTATTTAATTCAAATCAGGTATTTTTATGAAGCAACCTTTCAATTGAAAATCTCATCCATAGAAAAAACTGGTATGAAAATTCTGGTTACCATACTTATAATAATATTACTGCCTAATCATATAAAGTGTCAAAGCTGGCAACAGGCAGAAGGGATCCCTGACACGCTTTGGATCTATGACCTTGCCACCTTTGATCCTTATGTTTTTGCTGCTACTATGTATGGAATTTACCGATCGGATGATGCAGGCTGTACATGGGAACCGAAAAACAACGGCATTTCACCCGAGAACACTGCCGCAAGAGCCTTTGCCAGATCGGGAAACACTATTTATGTATCTAATTTCCGCGGAGTATTTTGTACAACCGATTATGGCGAGAACTGGACCGATCTGAACTTACCTTACCAGAATCCTTCCCTTTCGGTTTTTGCCGACGATTCAATAGTTCTGGCCGGAGTTATCGGAGGAGGGCTATACCGTTCCACCGATTATGGAACAACCTGGACTGGCCTTGCCGGAGATCACATTTATAAAATTGCCAAACATCTGAATTATTATTTTGCCGGTTCATGGTTCGAAGTACTTGTGTCAGAAGATTATGGTATAACCTGGAATTCCTCAGGAATGGATGAAATGACTTATTGGGTAATAAATTTCAATGATACCATATATGCCTGTCCTTTTACCGGAGGACTCGTAAAAACTTTTCCGGCACCCATAAACTGGGAATATGTGTCTGGAATAGCTTATCCCATTAATGGTATTACAACTTCCGGTGATTCTTTATTTATCATTACAAACGATTATATTTTCTACAGGTTTGAAAATGATACCGAAAGATTATGGCATGAAATTCCGAATGAAAATTTGCCCTTAGCGGGAGGTAATTTTTTATGGAGTATTACAATCAGCGGGAACCATGCAATTGTTGGTACCGAAAATAATGACGGTACCGGTGCAGGAGTCTGGTATTGTCCGTTGCACCAGGTTCCCGGTTCGCTGAACAATACAATCACTGTCGATCAGGAGTGCTTGCTTTCCCCGAATCCGGCAGTTAATTTTTTAACTTTAAAGGGAATTAGCAGTGTATTAAAAATATCGATTTATAATATATCGGGGACACAGGTTTTAACGCTTTACAAACCAGACGAGACTATAGATATAGGTGATCTTGCGACAGGAGTTTACACAGTAAAAATTGAGACGGACAGCGGAATTGCAATTACAAAATTTATTAAATACTAAATTGCTTCATAACACAGGCTGTGAAATTATTAAATGGATGAATCGCCTGCCTGCATCGCTTTCGCATAGCTTTAACGGAGCAAAGCCGGCAAGGCAGGAAGAGTCGATGAACTGACTAAATGAAGTTGGAGTATCTGGTTGCTAGTTGCTGGATGCTGCCAACCTGCACTTCGTTACGGCTGATAAAGGTGCTGGGTACTGCTTGCCTCCGGCAGGTAAAGTTGCTGGTTTAGTATGTGTTGAGTAGTTTAGAAGTTTAGAGGTTGAGTTGAATTGACTTCGTCGAGCTTCTCCTTCGTAATTTTACTATGGAGAAGGAGCTCGCTACATTCGGTTGAGTAGTTGTTTAGGAGTTTAGAGGTTGAGTTGTTGAGAGGTTTAGAAGTTGAGGAGTTTAGTTGTTTAGTTGTTTAGTTGTTTAGTTGTTGAGAGGTATAAGAGTGGAATTCTTTCACAGATCACGAATCACCAATTACCATTCATCTCTCATTTCTCACTTCTCACTTCTCACTACTTAATACCAAATCTCTATTCCCTTTCCCTTTACATTAGCGGACAGTATTGAAATGAAGCTTCGGACCTTTGTTACCCATTAGGTTCTCCAAAGAATAAAAAGAAGCATCCAAAGCACCTAACGGACAAATCAGTAAACCCTTTGTTTTCCTATCCAGCAGGCGCTGTAAAACGGGTCTTGAAATGGTTATATAATTTTTACTTCCCGGTTCATCCGACAGTTCCATATCAATAATCATCTGACTATTAAAAACGTCCGATACCAAATAATCCCCGATAAGATTGTTATAGGTAACAGTTTGTTGATCCCAGTATGGATCGCCGCCGATAATTTCAATGACTCTTATTTTGCCAAACTCTATGCCGAAATCTTCTCCGTAAGTTTCGATGTAGTTGCCACCTTTGGCGACAGCGTATGTAGTTAATTCCAATATACCTGATCCGTCAATCCTTAAATTCTTATACGGTTCAAAATCCCATCGCAAAATAGCCCATTGATCTGCATTAACTGTTAGTATCTGTGCGTCGTCATGTTGTTCTTTCACATGCCAGTCGTTAAAGTTAATATCAGGAAAATCAGAATTAATCAACGCATCCTGAGCAACATCCTGATGGTTTGAAAATGTGCTAACATCCGGAACAGGCGGATGATACGGTACAAGCTCTCCTTTATCCGGTCCGGCCAGGCTAACATTTATAATGTCGGCACGATAATAATCCACATCGACATAATATTTCCCCAAACCATAATCTGTTACACATAGCTGCACATAAACCGTATCGCCCGGAACTGCATCAAATTTTTTAGTCGTCATGCTGATGGTATACCAGTTGGATGTGTCCGGTATATCAAACTCCATGAGATCGGTATGATAATTAGTTGTTCTTTGTGTATTCACCATCATATTGACCCGGCGCGGTGCATTATGGACACGCACCCTGGCTTCAACGCGCAATTCAAAAGAAGGATCGCTGAATTTGTTCAAATCGAGGAAAGCCGTTACGTCACGTTTTATTAATGTCCAGTAAACATTATGCTTATCCTTTGTGGCATCTACCAGAATACGGGCATAACCGTCCTTTTGGATAAAATCTATTTCTGCAGCACCGTCTCCGGTAAAAAAGAACCATCCTTCTATATTTTTATCAGTAAAAGAGTCTAAAAACTGTGCCCGACAAATAGTGGAAATAATAAAAAATAAAAAAATCAGTACTGCCTCTTTTTTGATTCGATCCCTATAATCCTTCACACCTTTTTTCATAAAAATAAATTCGTTTATGCGTTGAAAAAATGAAATACTCAGAATATAATAAGAGTGTTTATACCCTTATAGTGCATAAAATAAAATAAATTAAACTAAAGTAACACATAATACTTACATTTTACTGTCAAAAAATGAGCTTTATACAAGCACTCCCTTACCCTGACTGCTGTATGCTGAATTATGTCTATTTACTACTTACTACTCACTAATCACTAATCACTTCTGATAACTTTTTTCACTATCCACCTGTCACTCAACTATAGGTTGTGTCTTGTCAGTTTAATTTCTTTTTGTGCATTATAATATTTAAAAAATATTGCTGAAATTTAAGTCCTTAAAAATTGACTCTATAATTACTATTCAAATGCAATTGGACTGTTAGCTTATCTATATTCTAATTAAATTGAATAACCATGAACCTTTTTACTGTTTTCTTTCCTTACCTGATGTTAATTCCCTTACTATTTTTGTTGGGTTTTTTAATGATTGTTTTTCAACTGTTTGCAGGTATTATCAGAATATGGATATTCCATAATTCTCAAAACGGCATGATGGTGAGAGATAAAGTATTCGGATTAAGAGGGTCGCAATGGGACATTGTCATTTTTATTATGTTTATGGTTATCCTGTTATTTGCTTTGGCCCTTATCTTTGATTCAACATCGACCCGCTGGTTAAAAATGAAGCCTTCAGTGAACTGGGAGCAACATATTCAGGATGCTGATGTAGCTGTGGCATTTGGCTTCGGATTAATTAAACAGGAAGACGGAACATTACTGCCTGGCTCAGCAAATGATTCTTTGTACAAGTGGATGCAAAGTCATTCGCAGGTCAACTATCTGATTGCTCAGAAAGGAATAGCGCTGGCCGCTGCTGACAACGAAAAAATTGCTGTAGTAAAAATGCACGAGCACGATCCGGATGTATATATCAATACCTATAAAGCAGTGGATTCTGCCTTTGTAAAACTCGATTCGCTTGACGACGCCGAAAATATTTCGCATCAGCTACTTGTTATTGCAAGCGATATGCAAATGAAACGGGTGGCATGGCTGTTACAAAAGAAAGCTTCAGGAGAGTATAATTCAAAGAATTATAGTTTTATTATTCCTGATATCTCCGGAATTCCCTTTCCCCGAAACTCTTTCCACCTGCATACACGCTATGGGTTTATATATAAAATTATCGAACTTTACTACTCACGACCCAGAGATTACCTGCACTACTGGTGCCAACTTATTTTTTGAATCACCTGGCTGATAATAAATAAATTTTCAGTAAGGAATGTGTTTATTTATTATTGAGTAATTCGTTTCAATATGAATATCCTTTTTGTTTGTACGGCAAATAAATTAAGAAGCTTGTCAGCCGAACACATCTACAGGAATGACAAACGATTCGTTGTAAAATCTGCGGGTACCGCCAAAGGAGCTGCCAGTGCAATCAGTAAAGACATCCTGGAATGGGCCGATTATATACTGGTAATGGAAAAAACACATAGGAATCAGATCAGAAAAGACTATCCTGCCATATATGCCAACAAAAAAATTATCTGCATGTACATACCCGATGAATATGATTACATGGATGCTGAATTAGAAAAACTGATTCAGCATAAATTTGAATACATTTATAGTAAATTTATTGCTACCTGATCCACTTAATCTCAAACATTATGAATAAAGAAAAAAAATACCCCGATGAAATCCCCTCAGAGATCCAGGAAGCTGTGCAATCTGTCGATTTGCATACTGTTTGTTCTGATATTGGTGCCAAATTATCATTAACCCCCGGGCAACTTTCCGGGCTGAAAAATTCCCTGTCATCCTTTTTGGAAAATATTTGGTACCGCAAGGACTTTCAACTGAATATCGGGACTATTAAAACATTTACCGAAAGCGAACAACAGATCCTCAACCGGGAAGTTTATGAAAGGGTTTTTCTTACCATAATTCATACCCTGGACAAGCTTGGCTTAAATGACAGTAATGCGTTGTTTGAAACCGGTGATGTGAAGCTAACCGCCTGTAAACTTTATAAAGGAAAATATATAAGTTATGAAACTGACAGACTTATACACAAAAATACAGAACTGAAACGGTATGGATTTTTTACCAGAAAGGACCATCATATTATTCATCTGGAAGCCGATTATCCCGATAAAGGACGTTGGGGGTCTGTAGAAAACATTTGTTTCAGGGTTGATACGAAAGAAAAAGCAGATGCCTTCCTTAACCAGCTAAAGAAAGCTGTAATAGTAGGGAATTTCAACTATTTCCTGGATATATTTTCAAGATTCGAAATACAAAAATACACAACAAATCCTGTTTAATCCGGGAATAAACCGGATATTCGAATCAGATCAAGGAACAGGCATTTTAATGATCTCTCCTTTGCCCCCATCGATAATATACAGATAGTTATCATCGTGGGTCATACCCCGCGGGTGCTCAATTTTATCGTATACACTGGTAAAAGTACCCGCTGCATCAAGCTTCAGGATCTCGCCTCCCCTCCCTTCGGTCTCAACGGAGAGAAACAGGCTTTCTCCGGGCATGGTGCCACCGTAAAATGTCCAGCTGCTATCAGGTCTTGCAACCTTCTCCGGTTTACCTGCCTGGTTTAGAATGTATAAGTCGTGAGGACCTAATATGTATAGTGTGGAATCCGGACTTATGACCAGTCCTACGGACTCCTCTTTAATTCTTGTCCCTTTGTTATCGGCAAACCGGAGCAGCCTATTATCGCTTTCTGAAGTGAGACTATTTTTATATCCGGCGGATGCATCTTTGAGCTGAGCGATGTGATGGGCATTTTTTGTGGAGTGTCTGCTTTCGGGGCCGGATGTCACCAGGAAGAGTATGTTCGTTGCAGGATCCCATGCTACGCCGGTGTGAACGCCAATATCCTGTACCGACATCGAATACTGTTTATTGAGGTAGACCTTATACATCCTGGCTTCAGGAGTAACCAGGAAACAGGCACCATGGACCGTACTTGTGACAATGATCTGGTTTTCACTATCGACAGCAAGATTGGCGAGCTTCTGGGCATGCGCAGCGATGCCCAGTTCACCCATTGCGTCTATATTATCACGCAGAATAGTGTAGACCTGGGGCGTACTGTCTTTCATGATCTGCCAGACCACATTTTTACCTTCGTGTGTGCCGGTAGCAAACAGATGGCCTTCATTACTGATGCCTATACCGTAGGAATTGCCCAGGCCGGAAGCAATGACTTTGGGAACTTCAGGAGGTGCAGGAGGCAGAGCTGCCTCTTTTGCCGATCGGGTTGAACATGCCCATGTAACTGCCAGGGCGAAAAGTAAGCATACGAAAAGTCGTGCAATAATGTGAAAACGATAATTTGTTGTCTTCATTTTTTATGTGGTTGGTTAATATTTAGAAATAGACGGAAATTCAGGTTATAAAATCAATAAAGTTTGTGTAAATATCATTTATATTCCAGGACCAATTATTAAAAAGTAATTACAAATTGAATTACCCAGGTAGTCCGATAGATGATATTGAAATTTGAAATATATAAAAAAAAGGGGAAACCCTGAAAATATTTCCATATACAAGGGAATATATGTAAGTTTGATACATATATATACTAGTTGAA
>CAZQCO010000112.1:0-9128 GCA_964592225.1 uncultured Bacteroidales bacterium | reverse complement strand
CTTACATTCGTCTGTGGCGTTTGCAATTTATTGTTCACCAGCACTGATTCTTCACGTACCTTATCGTAGATATAATCCGATAATACCTTGTATGTAACATTACCTTCCGTTTCCTGAAGTTTTTTCAATAGAAAATAAGTAAACATGCCATGCTGTTTCTGGTAGTATGCTCCCGAAGATTCCTCACCGGTACTGGAAGAAAATACTACCAGATTACCGGAAAGCATCTCTTGTTTAGGAGGCACTTTCACTCCTCTCATGGCTACCAAAGGCTGATTTCGTGCACCCCCACTGAAACAGGCATCGAGAAATACGGTTACTTTCTGCGTAGGGTATTGTGTTAACTGCTTATAAACATCACTAAGTAATATTGCTGATGACATATCGGTTCCGCTTACATCCACGGGAATAAGGGCTGCTTCGTGGGTATCTTCGGTAGGCAGGCCGTGACCCGAATAGTAAAAAATTAGTTCGGCCTCTTCTCCTTTTATCTCAGCAATAGTTGTCAGTTTAAAGAGTGCCTGCTTCATTTGGGCTAATGTAGCATTGGTGCGAAACGTAATATTTTTTTCGGGGACTCCGATGGTCTTTATAAGGTATTCCCTGAAAATTGTGGCATCATTCACGGCAAAATCCACATTCGCTTCGCTGCTCAGATCGGTCTGATAGGAAGAATAGTCTTCGTTACCAATGATAAGGACGTAGGTAGTTATTTTCTGATTATTTGTTGTTGGAATATTGAAATCTACATCTTCAATGCCATTGGCTGTATTATTAATAATTTCTGATTTTGAATAATTTGGTGTACTGTAATCGTTATAAGCAATGTCGGGGGAAATAATTATGTTATAGGATTTTAATAATTCTCTAAATGAGGGATCGTTATGCATCAAAGCTAGGTCACTATAATTTTCTTCAAAATAAATTATGTCATTGAAACCCTTTTGAAATGCAAGATTTAAATTATATAATGCCTTATCTTTTTCCCCGAAAAGCGAAAAAACTCTGGATAACTGAAAAAACATTGATGAAATAAAAAAATTAATACTGTCTTGTTGAATAGCATTCTCAATTAAATTAATTGCTTTCTCGAAATTTCCAATATACGCATAATAAAGACCCAGATTTGACTTAAAAACTGGATTACCAGTAGTATCTTTTTCATAGGCCATCTGAGCATATTTAAGACCAAGTTCATTTTTCCCAATCCTATGGTAAGCTATACTTAACATGGTATAACTGCCAACTAAATCTGGATTCAATTCAACTGCTTTTAATTCATCGATAATAGCTTCATTATATTTCTTAATTTTTATTGCAGCAGACCCTCTCCAATGATAATATTCACTAACATCAGGTTTTAGTTCAATTAATTTTGTAAAATCTAGAAAAGCATTCGAATAATTATTAGAGTTATATTCAATCTGACCTTTAAGAAAATAAAATTCAGGTACTAATGAATCTAATTCAATTGCTTTATTAATATCACAAAGACTATAAAAAAATTCTTTAATCTGAAATCTGATTGATGCTCTCCAGTAGTATAACAATCCAACATTAGGATTTAATTCAATTGCTTTACTGAAATCATCTATTGCATCATCATAATTTTTATTATGTGCGTTAATTCTACCCCTGGTAAAATAATAATTATCATTCTGAGGATCTAAATTTATCGCTTTACTTATATCAGCAATTGCATTTCCATAATCATTTAACCAATAGTATGCATTACATCGCCAATAATAATTTATATCATCATAAGAATCTGATTCAATTGCTTTATCGAAGTCATTCAATGCTCCTGAATAGTCCTTAACTATACTTTTTAATCGACCTCGCCAAAAGTAATACTCTCCTTCATCAGGATCTAGTTCAATTGCTATTTCAATATCTCTTAATGCATTTGGATAGTCATTTAATTCAAAGTATGTCATTCCACGCATGAAAAAATAAAAATCATTTTTTGAATTTAGATATATTGCCCTATCGAAATATTTTAGTGCTTCATGATAATTTTCAGAATAATAATATTTTTCTCCTTTCTTAAAAAGAGTATTATAGGATTGGGAAAACAGATTTAATGCAATAAAAAATAATATCAGTATAGAATACAATCTTTTCATTGCTGTTTTACTATTTTAAACTCCATGTTTCCAAATTGCTTAATAAAACATCACTTGTATAGGTCTGTGGCGT
Source organism: uncultured Bacteroidales bacterium (assembly GCA_964592225.1). Classification (GTDB taxonomy): domain Bacteria; phylum Bacteroidota; class Bacteroidia; order Bacteroidales; family UBA10428; genus UBA10428. The sequence goes on along the minus strand of CAZQCO010000112.1, from coordinate 6,929 downwards.
TTGCAGTTTTTCATTCACCAACATTGATTCTACAAATACCTGTTTATAAATTATTTGTTTAGTAAGTTTCATCTTCTATTCTGCTTTTTTAATCGTAATCCCGATAGTCTTTATCTGCAGTTCCTTGTTTTTTAAGCGCTGTTCCTGCAGCCAGGAATGGAAATAATCTCTTTTCAACATTTTAAAAGTTGAATAGCCATCAGCCAGTTCCGTTTCCTGGTTCAAAATAGCCGGTGAAAAGGGAACCGGCGAAAAGAATATATAGAACTGGTTGTACTCAAAGCCGGTGCTGGTAAAAAATTCCATTTCGTCCACAATAGGCTTATCTTTTTCTTTGTCGATAAGTTCGGGGGCAAAGAAAATGTAATCGGTATGGGCTTTTACCGGGTAGCAGTTCTCACTCATAGCATTGTAAGGCAAACATCGTTGTACTACATGGAAATCGTCGAGGAAGATCATCAGGTAGCCATCGGCAGCTGCTTTGAAATAGATATACCCTTTCTCGCCATCAACAAAATCCTGTGTTTCGTTCATCTTGTAGTTTATGCCGTCGAGAGTTTTTACCATAAACTGGATTTTCGGCTCATCCATCTCCCGTGCCAGACCGTTTATGGTACAGCGCATCCACAACCTGCCACCTTCTTCGTAGGAAATATAAGTGGTATCGATATCCTGCAGCCATACTCCGTTGGGATAGTCCCTGGCATACTGTATCCGGTAATCGCTATGGCTGGCAACACTTCTGCCACTCATTTCGGTAGATACCAGGCGTTCGTACTCTGAATATACAATCGACCCGAAGGCCTGATACAGTGCATCTTTTATAGCCTCCTGCCGGGCTTCCTCCCTGAGCTGGTGCAGGGTTTTCCCGCCATTATCCAGAACAATACCTGTCCCGCTAATGGTAACCTGGGCATCCGCCAGGTGAAAAACGGAAATCAGGAAAAGGAACGTTAATGCAGAAACAGGCTTTATCTTTGGGGTATCCATGGAATGTACGAGTAAGGGTTATTTCAGTTTCTGATCCTTTAAGTTATAATAAGTGTAGTCGAAGTATAGAATTTGATTTATTAAACCATACTTCGACTACGATCAGCATAATGGGTTAAATCAAATATATAGTCTGATTACTCATCAAATTCAAATATTCGATCAAGATCCTCATGCAGCTCTTTGGTTTCTTCGGTAAGCTGCTCACGTATATATTCCTGAGCTTTAAGCATAGCCATATTATTGCTGTAACAGGCCGAATATACTACTTCTACGATATCATCCCCGGTTCGGCTGTCTTTGACCGGTCGATAAAATAGGTATATATCTTCGAGCGAGATACGTTGTGCTATTATCTGTTTTCCTGCAACCAGTACTTTGTTGATACCGTCGGCACTAGTTTGTGAAATCTGGTTATTTGCCAGGCTTCTTTCAATTAATTCTGCCACACGGGTTTCAATATTTGCGGCAAGTGTTGCTCGTGCTGAAGCACGACATGCAGTAGCGGCTGTTTCAAATGTGGGTCCAACCTGATTTGTATTGTATACGTTATACTTGGAATGTCCCTGATCATCTGTTTCAAACTCTTTATTGACACCCCGGGTAACATAGAGATTTATGGTTCCGGAACCCATAGGCTTATAGCCCTGTTTTTCATAATCTCTGGTTCGTTGCTTTACAGCTTTTTTATAGGCCTTTGTTTTGGTGTTTACAACCTGGGCATTTAAGCCAGGTATAACGGTTACCAACATAAGAAAAATTAAAAATGGAAAGGTAAATTTGGTTTTCATAACAATAGTTTTTGTTGAATAATATTTATTTTCTACTCTTTAGTACCCGGAACGAATAAAATGTGACAAATTCCTTCTAATTTCCCTTACCTATTTCACTAATACATTTATCGTCAAAGAATTGCGGAATGTCAATTTTATCCTCACAAGTTAATAAATTGATTCAATAAAACAATTGATTAGGGATTTTAATGTAGAATTCTATGACCAAAAATCCATCTAACGATAAAAAGAATCCTCTGCTATTTATAATCAAAAAAAATGACGTCTCATGGTTTACCCAGGACGTCATTCTTACGACTATTCGTCGCCACACCAGAGGCCGCTGGCGGGTTGCTTCCCAGCAGAGCCCGATTCCTTGCATAGTGCGATATAAAGATAAATAAACCTGTATTAGATTCTAAAGTCAAGTGAAAAGATTTATCCCCAAAATCCTAAAAATTATTAACAAGGTCTTTAAGGCTTACTTAGCCTCAGTAAATATATTTCTATCGCCTCATAAATCGCATATTTCATGGCATATTTTGAATCCTCCCTTGCCTTGATATTATATACAAATGAGTATAGTTCCTCAAACTGGCGGGTAGATACCAGGGGCGAATAGGTAATAAAATCATCCGGGTATTCCCGGAGTGGTTCCCGGTTTTCCAATAATTGATTAAACGCTTCAAAAAGCGCATCTTTGATCGAATACTTTCTGTCCTCTGTAGCCTTTTTCAGAAACACCGCATCCCGCAGCCGGTTAAGTTGTCCCTGGGAGAATATACAAGAATGGCTGCGAAAATCTTCCGGAAGGTTACTGTTTGGCTTTTCTTCCTTTTTAACCTGCTTTTGAGCAGGCTTTTTTATACCAGTGGAAGGTGTAGCAGCTTTTTTAACAACCGTTGTTTTAACCGTACTTGTTGTTTTTTTAGGAGCAGTAGTTGCCGGAGTATCATCAACAAGTAAATCAACACTTTTATTTACTTTTACTTCCTGTTTTTCATCGGCCTTTTCCACTTTGTCCAGGGTCTCAACCGGGGTATCGGCCTTTACCCTGGGTTTTCGGGCATCCTTCAACGGATTATATGGACCCCCCTCCTGCCCTTTCGTGGCATCCTGGACAATAAATCTGCTCAGATTGTTTTTTAATTTTTCAGAACCCTGTCCGAGGTTCTTATACTTTTTCTGTGGCATAAACTGTACGGTTAATGATTTGTTTGGTTAATTCTCCATAGTCAAGTGCAGCATTGCTGCTTTTTGAATAAGTAAAAACATCCTGTCCGTTGGCTTGGGCATCTTTTATGGCAACGTTTGTTCGAACCACACGTTCAAACAGGCTGTCCCCAAAATATGATTCCAACTCTTTGCGCACTGCCCCGGATATACCCAGCCTCTGATCGAAGTTGGTCATAAATACCCCCAGAATATTATATTTCAGATCAAGGTCTTCCTTGAGATCGTTGAAATACTGTACCATGCTTTTCACCCCGTTCAGGGAGAATATCCCGGCTTCCACCGGCATGAGTATAGAATCACAGGCAGCCAGAGCATTATCGGTCAAAAGGCCCAGGGAAGGAGGACAATCGATAAGGCAATAATCAAAGCTTTCCTGCAGGGGTTTAAGCAATCGTTTAAGAACACCCTGGTTCGCATTTTGGGTGACCAGGAGTTTCTCCATATCTTTTAAGGCCATCGAGGACGGTAATATGTAAAGTTCTTCTGAATGTTTGATAAGCGGTGGCATATCCTTCGCTTTTTCAATAACAGCCTTATAAGCATCATAAATCGATGTGGTTACATCATAATAGCCAAAATGCTGGGTAAGGTTGGCCTGCGGATCGGAATCCACCAAGAGGACTTTAAACCCCAGGAAAGACATACATGCCCCGATGTTTGCCGCGGACGAAGTTTTTGCCACTCCCCCCTTATTGTTCACTATAGCCAGCGTATTCATTGTTTTAATTATTTAATTTATTCTGTTTATTCTGTTTATTCTGTTTATTCTGTTTATTCTGTTTATTCTGTTTTGTATATTTTTTACTACGATTTAAAACAAATATATTAAATAGTGTAAATCGTAGTAATATTACTTATTAACATTTTAATTGTTTTATTTATTTTATTTCTTTATACTATTATAATGAATTCTTATGTATTTATATTTCAATTATTTGAATATATATATAACGAAATTTCATGCAAATATTAAGTGTACATAAATAGGGGAGAGTTCAATTTATTTGGAAGAAAAAAGAAGGGAACCTCAAATATCCCCTTCATCGGCCATGCTATAGTAACCATCCCATGGGGTGATGATCACATGATCCAGCAGGGCGATATCCAGCAGTTTACCTCCCTGTTTAATCTTTTTTGAAATATCCAGATCGTTTTGGCTGGGTTGACTGTTTCCGGAAGGATGGTTATGTGAAAGGATGATTGACGATGCATTGGCTTTAAGCGCATATTGGAAAACGGTTTTTGCATCTATGATACAGCCAGAGGTGCCACCGGTGGACAGGGTAGCTATGCCGAGTACGCGGTTGGCACGGTTCAGCAGGATGAGCTTCATGGTTTCAATGTGTTCGATCGTAGCATGGTCCCAGCTGTTGCGAAGAAGTTCTTCGGCCTGCCCGGATGTGGTGATCTGGAAGCGATCAGAGGCTTTGACCTGGGTTGAATAGATAATTTTAACTTCTGCCACCTGGGAGAGAAAAAGGTTTTGCTGGCGGGTTTTTACCGGAAAAGTGTGCGAGTAATGGTTCATAGCTTCTTGTATTAAATTTACAAGGAGACAAGTCAAATACCCTATAAAATAAGAAGGACAACACAAGTAGCTCTTCCGCAAGGGGACTTCACCCAGAGGAAGGCCCCTTCCGGTAGAGATACTTCCCCGGTATGGGGGCCTTGGTGTTTTCAGGCTGTTTTGGGTATTTATGTTAGCCGCAGGAAATTATTGCAAGCAAAAGGGCTATGAATTCACGGCAACTTGAGGGATTTAAGCAAGTAAAAACAGGAAATTTCCCCAGGGCCGATAGACCGGAATCTATTAAGCGGGGACAGGTTAAAATTTTAAACTGTCGCTAATCGATCGAAGGAGGGTGGGTTTGGTGCTTTTCTTAATGTGCTCAACGGCTTTTTTGGCTATCATGTCGGCATCCCGTATAAGCTCATCATAATCGGATCGTCCGGAGGCCAAAAGCCCATTGATGGCATTTAAATAATGCTGCTGGTAGAGTTCCCGGTTTTTCTCCTTTGATTTCAGTAATCCCAGTTCAAATATTCCCATTGCGATAAGTTGACGTCTTGATTCGAAAATTCACCGCAATATACCGGAAAAACTTTTACATTCTTCATCCTGACTTAAAAAGGGTGGGAGGGTGGGTTAAATAAATCATTCCCCAACGTGTTTTCATCATTTACGATTACCTAAACAATATTGCCAAAAACGTTGTTGTGCACAGTACATTTCATTATGATTCAGATAATATATTGTATAGGTCAATATTCAGGTAAACCACCTCTTTACCAATTTTTTCAGATACTAGAACACCCATTTCTTCAAGTTGTGTCAGGTACTTTTTTGCTGTATTCAGACTTCTGATATTCTTGTCTAATAATTTTTTGGGACTAATGTATGGTTGTTCAAATAGTTTTTCAATAAACTCTCTTCTTATTGAAGGGTACTTTTCTCCAACCAATTCAGTTATCCTTGTAAATAATCTGTCAATTTCTTCAATCTTGATGATCGTATATTTGGAAGTTTCCTCTACTGCTTTCAGCATATATATAATCCAGGGGTGCCATTTCCTCAGGGTTGTTACATTTTTTAGTGATTCATAGTATTCATCTTTCTCCCGAATAATGTAGGCGCTAAGATACAAGATTGGCACATCCAACAGTTTTTTTTGAATCATCAGCAAAATGCTCAGGATTCTACCTGCCCTTCCGTTTCCGTCTCTAAAAGGGTGAATTGCTTCAAACTGATAATGAGAGACCGATATTTTAAGTAGGGGATCATATGGGAATTTCAAATCATCATTAATATATTCAACCAGATTAGATAATTTTTCTTCAAGTACTTGCGTTCCCCTTGGGGGTGTATAAACAACTTCTCCTGATAGATGACCACTTCCCCGTTTTAAAATTACGGTTTCAGTTTGAGGGGGTCTGATTCCATCGTTAACTTGTTTAATTTCCTGGTATATATCTATTAGTGTCTCAATCGTTAACTTTTGATTCTTTACAATACTATTATATCCTTTCCAAAGTGCCTGCCTGTATCTCAATACTTCTTTTGCGTTACCTTTCAGACCGTATTCGCTTATTGTAAGTGCTTTATAAAGTTCATCATCCGTAGTGAAAATATTTTCAATCTCGGTACTGGCTTTTGCTTCTCTCAGTGCAATAGTGTTAACAAGCATTGATTGATTGGGAAGTTTCTTTGCTATGCCTTTTAATTCAGCCAATGCTTTATTTGCATTATTCAACGCTTTAAGAACTTCTTTCGTTTCTACCCTGTCATCGTCCGGTGGTAAAAAGGGCAGATTATTGTAAGGGGTATTTCTATCGAAAGGGACAATTTGATTTGACATAGTATCATCTTTTTGTCAAAAATAGCTAAATATTGACAATTAAGGCATTTTTCTGTCAAGGATTTTATTCCAACTTACCCTTCTGTCAAATCTGACGGCTATTTGACACATTTAGGTATTGTGCACAACATTTGCTTAAACGTATTGTGATTATTCCTGTATTATCGATAATTAGATTTGGATTTAACAATGTTATGTCCCAATATTTTTAGAAAGTTTAAAAGCCCCATGCGGTGAGATAGTTGATCACCGCATGGCGCCAGGGAAGAGAACTAAAGAAATTCATCCTGGGAACAAACCAGTACATCTCCGGCAATATAATCTTCGCCCTTTACAATGCGTGCATCAATAATGTTTGTTCCGGATTCCATGAGTGATTTCATAAACTCTCTCAGCTCATTATAATTCATCCTTCCTTCGCGAAAAAGCAGGGTAGCAGTAACATTCACATCATGATCCTCTGAGAGCTTTCCTTCATCGTCGATCACCATTACCTGCCCGTCGGACAAGGTAAGGACATCAATGCAGCTGCAATCCAGTAACCGGTAGAGTTCCCGAAGTTGAAAGTCCTTTC
>CAZQCO010000111.1:0-9167 GCA_964592225.1 uncultured Bacteroidales bacterium | reverse complement strand
AACAATTTGAGCTTTACTTTCGGAATTCGGAATAAAAAAAGGCCGTCCCTTTAAGACAGCCTTTTTATTTATGTTGCATTCATAAAATTATCTGTCTCTAAGTGCCTGGATTACATCACCTTCGAAAGTAGAATAATTTATTTTTAAAGCACTGGCCTTTCGTAACTCCTGTTTCACATCGGTCACAATTCCCATCTCAGTTTTTCTGTCAATTTTGAGTGATACAGTCATTTTATTTCGATCCACCTCTTTAATCATCTCCCTTTTGGCAGCAATAAAGTCACGAATCTCTTCCGGCTCAGCAAAAGCATCGTTGAGCTGAATCCGCGGAACGGTACCAAAGACTTTATTATTTAAGGGTTTCCCTATATAGATATAATTGACAAGTGATTTTTCTTCCAGCTTCTTAACCTGATCGGCTGTTGGAGGTGTAACTTGAACTCTTAGATCAACTTCACGCATTACGGTAGTAACCATAAAAAAGAAAAGAAGCATAAATATGACATCAGGAAGAGAGGCAGTAGAAATTGCCGTAACTGTTTTCTCTTTGCCTTTACTAAATTTTGACATTTTATTTCCCTCCTATGTTTTTAGGTTCAGCTTCCGAAATTTTCATCGGGTAAATTTCCTCAATGGCTTCTATACGTTTCTTTGCCTCCTCATCATCACCCAATTCAGAATATTTCACCCTGAATTTTTGCATCGATAACTCATCCCTGAGTTCATTATAAGCGGCGGCCAGTTCATTCTGCACCGCAATATACATTTCGTACGATGTTCCCCGGTCGTTTTGGAGCGATATTACATGCGATTTGGTTATCTCCACCTGTCCGAAAATCGGAACTTCAACCCATTCCTTTGTAGGCAGTGTAGGGTCATCATAGGGATTCTCAATAAACACTTTTGCAGCTTGCCGGAGATCCTTGATATCCATTAATTCCCCTTCAACCAATAGTTGATTATCCCTGTTGACGAGCACGACAAATATATTACGTTCCTTTACTTTAACCTCCTCTTCCTGGGTTTTTTCCTCAGGCATGGGAGGCAGCTTTCTCACAATTCCCATGTCGGTATCCATTGTAGTGGAAACCAGAAAGAAAATAAGTAACAGGAAGGCAATATCAGCCATCGACCCCGCATTGATCTCCTGTAAATTTCTTCTAGCCATAATTAAAAAATTTTAATTGCTTAAACAGCTCTATTTTATCTGAATGCATTATATACCTCAGATACAATAATGCCAAGAAATGACAGTATAGCGAGAATATATGTGGCATTTAATCCTGTTCCTACCCATTTAAGAACCGAGGCTGAAGGCAGCTTTGCAATACTTAAATTGGATAATGGTTCGGATGAAGCAAATAGATATGAGAGTACAAATAGTACCACAGCTATAATAATCACTATAAGGAAGTTTTTCACCACCTTCGGATTGGAAAGGATATTTGAGAATGAAAAAACCAAAGTCACCAAACCTGTAATAAGAAAGAGTATCAATGCCCAGACCAAAATAATAGAAGTAAAATTCTTCTCTTCCATTGTGGTTCCTATTGTATCAGGCACGCTTCCACCCAGGTAGTATAATCCGGCAAATATGACGGATATCCCGGCAACTATATACAGAACGATCGAGGATATTCTTTGAATGCTACTCATAGCTTATTTACTTTTTAAATTGAATTTAATGAGCAGATCAACAAGCGAAATGGAAGAGTCTTCCATTTTGCTCACTATGCTGTCAATTTTCGATAAAATATAATTATAAAAAAGTTGTAAAACAACCGCAACAATCAAACCAAACAATGTAGTAAGCAGGGCAACTCCAATACCACCGGCAACAATTTGCGGACTTACATTACCAGCCTGACGAATATTATCGAAGGCCTGAATCATCCCGATTACTGTTCCCATAAATCCAAGCATAGGAGCTATTGAAATAAACAGAGATATCCAGCTAAGATTTTTTTCAAGTAATCCCATTTGTACACTTCCATAAGAAACGATCGATTTTTCAACCATTTCCATACCTTCACTGGACCGATCGAGACCCTGATAAAATATGCTGGCAACAGGTCCCCGGGTGTTTCGGCATACTTCCTTTGCAGCTTCAATACCTCCTTCATTCAGGGCATCTTCAATTTTATCGAGTAGCTTATCAGTATTGGTAGTAGCCAGGTTCAGATAAAGAATTCTTTCAATGGCCAGGGCAAGACCAAAAATCAAACAGAGAAGAATAATACCCATAAAACCGGGACCCCCCTCGATAAATTTAGCTTTTACTGTTGCATGCAACGGAACTTCATCTTCTGCTACCGGTTCATCTACCACAGGTGCAGGGGCTTCTGTTGCCATATTTGCTGCAACTGCCTGAGTAGTATCAGTAGTTGAAGCTACATCCCCTTGAGCACAAATTATATTTGATACTCCAAAACTTAGTATCCCAATTACTGCTATAAGTGCAAATAATTTTTTCATGACGTAATTTTTAATTATTAAATGATTATTTTTTGATTTTTTATTCTTGAATTTTATGCATTTTATTAAATAAATTCACTGTGTTCTTTCGACCGGAAAAATAATCATTCTCAATGACAAAAGCCAAATAGTATGATTAAACTTTCTTTTTCCTTAGTTCGAATCCACACTTTTATAAAATTTACCCTATTTTTCTCTTCAAAGATCGTTATTTTATAATACTTTGCGGAGACCTGCCTGCCGTCAGGCAGGGAGAGGGATTACTCATCCCGATAATATCGGGATTCATGAACTTCGTTTCGAACCCTTCCCCCTTCTGTTCGAATCCTCACTTTTCAGAAATCTTTCCTTTCTCTCTTCAAAGATCGTTATTTTACAATACTTTGCGGAGAGAGAGGGATTCGAACCCTCGATACCGTTTCACGCGGTATACACACTTTCCAGGCGTGCGCCTTCGACCACTCGGCCATCTCTCCTGTTTTTTCAAAGCCCACGCGAATTTCAGCGCCGAAAATTACTAAAAAAAAATTAATTGCAAATCATCCCATGCTTAATTCTCCCCGTAATGCTCTATTTAAATCTTTTATGATTTCAGAATTTGTTGAATATCTGCCAAGTAAATACATCAACTTCGTGATAGCAGCTTCGGAAGTGATATCATATCCACTTAACACTCCAATTTTACCAAGCGCCCTGCTGGTTTCATACATCCCCATTTCCACGCGACCCTCGGCACATTGAGTGACGCTGATTATAACAATACCGGCATCGATTGCTTTCTTAATTTCGTTAAGAAACCATGTTTCGTTGGGGGCATTTCCCGCGCCAAAAGTTTCAAGTACCAATGCCCGTAAGCCCTTAATAATTAAAACTGCTTCAACAACCTTTTGTTGAATACCCGGATAAAGTCTGAGTAAAGTAACATTCGGATCAAGCTTTGTATGAATAATAAGCTCATGGTCAGATTTAGGGTAATTTATAGCCGGATAATTGAACCGCAAATGTACACCGCTCTCCGCCAAAGGGGGATAATTGTACGACTGAAATGCTTTAAAGTCATCAGCATTATGCTTAATGGTACGATTCCCCCTGAAAAGCTTATTTTGAAAAAAAATGCACACTTCCGGAACTACAGGCCGATCGCTTTGCTGGGAGGCAGCTATTTCAATAGCAGTTATCAGGTTCTCTTTGGCATCGGTACGTAACGAACCCAGTGGTAATTGCGAACCGGTAAAAATTACGGGTTTTGTTAAATTCTCCAGCATAAAGCTTAAAGCGGAAGCTGAGAATGCCATGGTATCGGTGCCATGAAGTACAATAAATCCATCGAAACGTTTATAATTTTCCTTAATGATTTCTGCAAGTTTAATCCATAGGCCCGGACTGATATTTGAAGAGTCAAGCAAAGGATTGAAGGTATAAGAACTTAGTTGAAACCCGGTTTTCTTTAATTCAGGAATCTCATCAACTATATTTTCGAACGGAAAAGGCACTAAGGTTCCTGTTTCAGGATCATGCTTCATGCCAATGGTACCTCCCGTATAAATTATCAGTAATGCAACAGGTTTTGTCATTGAAATTAAATTTTAAATAGCTCCTTCACGTTACGTGTAGTTATTTCACCAACCTCATCCATTGTCAGTCTTTTTATCTCGGCCAGTTTTTGTGCAGTATGTATAAGGTAACTGCTTTCATTTCTTTTCCCACGGTAGGGCACGGGAGCAAGATACGGTGAATCCGTTTCAAGTACAATATATTCGAGATCAACTTCTTTAACTACTTCTGAGAGATTTGAATTTTTAAAGGTAAGAATCCCTCCTATTCCCAGCATAAATCCCAGGGATGTTATTTCCCTGGCAAGTGGTAAATCTCCTGTAAAGGCATGAAAAATACCGGTAATGCCTTCAAATTCTTTCAGCCTTACAATATTGAGTATTTCATTGAAGGAATTGCGTGCGTGTATTACCACCGGGAGATTTGATTGCAGGGCCACTTCGAGTTGTCGCCTGAAAACCACAATTTGTTGTTCCAGAGAATCCGTATCCCAATACAAATCGATCCCGATTTCGCCAATTCCTTTATAGCTGTAAGTGTTGAATTGCTGTAAAATTATATCCAGTTCCTTCTCATAATCTTCATTCACATGTGTCGGATGGAGCCCCATCAGAGGTATCATTTGTTCCGGATAGGCATCGTAAAGAGAGTGCAGGCGGTTAATGGTTTTTGAATCGATGTTGGGAAGAATGATTTTACTTATTCCGTTTTTAGCGGCCCGCTGAACGATCAGATCAATATCATTATCAAAAACATCGAGGTAAATATGAGCATGTGTGTCTATAAATTGCATTGAATTTCTCAGGTATCGAATATTCTACGAAAATAGATATTCGTTATGAAACATCCATGATATATATTATTACAAATGAGAACGATTATTTTTCTGATAAATGATGTTTCAGCCGATCATTAAATTTTTTTGTAATAATTACCGGGTAGCGTCTTCACTAGTCCGCTGAACTCAAGATTTAACAGGGTAGCTGATACCTGTGCAATAGGTATTTCAAGCGATACACTGATTTCGTCAAGGGGAGAGTCTCCCTTTTCTTCAAGATGATGTATGATTTTTTCTTCCACAGGATTCAATTGAACAAAGAGTGATTTCTGAATGGATCCCGGTTTTTTCTTCTCCCAGAACCAGCCCATAGCCAATTCAATATCGGATCCGTTTTCAACCAGCGCAGCCTTATTCTGTTTAATAAGATTGTTGCACCCACCGGAAAAAACATCGGACCCTCTGCCCGGAACAGCGAATACTTCACGATTGTATGAATTTGCCAGATCGGCTGTTATCAGCGCTCCGCCTTTTACAGCCGATTCGATAACAATAGTAGCATCGGTAATACCGGCAATAATACGGTTACGGCTCACAAAATTACCGGGATCAGGCTTGCGTTCGCTCTGAAATTCTGTTATGAGTGCCCCCTGTGAGATAATTTTTTTTGCATACCTGGCATGTAAAGAAGGATAAATGAACTCAAAACCATGGCCTAAAACCGCAACAGTCTTCAGATTATTTTTTAATGCAGCTTTGTGTGCCGTAATATCGATACCATAAGCCAGTCCGCTCACCACCAGCAAATCGGGGTATTGCGCGGCAAGAAAGGTTATAATTTCTTCAGTGCACGATTTTCCATACTCGGATGCATTGCGGGTTCCCACTATACTAATGACTTTTGGAACATTAAAATCAATGTCTCCCTTAACATAGAGTATTACCGGTGCATCCTCACATTCACGCAAACGAACCGGGAAATTCTCATCGAGATAAAACAGGGGTCGAATACCCTCTTTCTGAATATACTGTAACTCCTTTTCAGCTTCCTGAAGCAGTTTGCCGGTATTAAAGAGCGAAGCTTTTACCTCACCTATTCCGGGAATTTTTTCCAGAAACTTTTTTTTCTCACTGAATACGGCTTCCACACTTCCGGCATAAGCTACAAGCCTCCTTACCAGTTTGGGTCCGATGTAGGGAATAGCGTTGAGCGCTATTTTCATTTGTAAGTCATCCATATTGCGCCTGTCTGTGGAGTGGGTGATTATTTATGTCTGTCCAGAATTTTTGTCAGTAATTGCAATTCATCAGCATTTAAACCTGTTAAACTAACAGCAGGGTATTTTACATCTCTGTCCTTCAACCGCTGAAGGAGAACAATCTTTTTCTTCAGGCCGAAAATGGATTTTTTTATTTCGTAACCACTGAATACTTTCTTCGGAATTTCAATTGAATTTTTTTGCCGGTTAAACATACTCATTGAAAAATAACGCAGAATGATCTTGTCATCCTCATCGCTGAAGTAGATATAGTTCAACTCAAAAAACGCTTCCACAATAAGGGAAAGAACATAAATGCCCATTACAATTAATGCCCACCGGTACTTGCTGATTCCGAGAAAATTATCCCCCAGGCTGCCAATTAAAATAATAGTAGCTGCCACAGCCATAAAAGCAATAAGAGTCAGGAATCGGCGTAGCTGTGTTTTAATTACGGTTCGTTGAATGTCGATAATCATTGTCTGACAATTTTTTGTTAAATATATTGTATATATTTCTTTTTCAAAAGCTTGTCTCTGCAATCTATACTCTCTTTTTCCGAAAAAAATCTTTTAATAGCAATTCCGATTCATGTGCCATGATTCCGGTAATAATTTCCGTTTTTGGGTGCAACAGGGGCATCTGAACTCTTGAAAATCCTCTTTTCAGATCGGGCGCTCCATAGACCAGCTTTTGCATTTGCGCCCAGAACATGGCGCCGGCACACATTACACAGGGTTCCAGTGTAACATACATAGTGCACTCATTCAGGTATTTGCTTCCTACGGTATTAGCAGCAGCTGTAATTACCTGCATTTCAGCATGAGCGGTAGCATCGTTCAGGGTCTCAGTCATATTATATCCACGGGCAACAATAGTGTTATTTGTCACCACCACAGCGCCTACAGGGATCTCATCCTTATCATAAGCCCTACGTGCCTCGATAAGAGCCTGCTTCATGAAATATTCATCGTTTAAAATATCTTCAACCACCCTACATTTATTTTTATATTCCTTTACGATATACAGACAGTAATTTTCTACCCGTAAGTTCCTGTAAAAATATAATAAAATGTAGTAAGTTTATTTCTGATAACTGGGATGAAAAGAAAATATAAAAGTTTATTCAATCACAGTAAAAAATCCAATATGAATACTGACAACATGACCAAATTTGAATTTCTGCTGGGAGACTGGAACCTGGAATACCGCATCCCAAAGAGTAGTTTCAGCGAAGCAGGTACGGACACCGGAACCGGAACGTTCAAAAAAATATTGGATGACAGGTACATTCAGTTCGATTATACAACTCAATCGGGGGGTAAAGCAAAAGGCATATTTGCCTGGGATAGCAAGGTACAGGTATACCGGTACTGGTGGTTCGAGAATTCCGGCAGCTTTATGGAAGCAACCTGCAGTATTATTTCCGATGGTGTACTTGCCATGAACTGGCACGATTCGGTATTGGTCCAGACTTTTGTAAAAGAAGGCCCTGATAAAGTTATATTGAACATGCAGCACCCTGCTGTGAAAGGCGGGCACGAGTCGGTAATGGAAGTGGTATTTACGCGAAAAAAGTAACAAGTGAAACAAGCCGTACAAAACACAAAATCAAATCTCTAATTACAAGCAACCAGCACCTAATTTCTAAACCTCTCAACCCCTTAACACCTCAACTTCTCAACCACTCAACTTCATAATCACCAAGCTACTTGCAACCCACCTTCATTTCATCAATTCATCAGACTATCCGGTAGTAAAAAGTAATATATCTTATCCCTATTAGCTGAGCGATATCACCGTCTCAAATCCTTATTACTCGTTTTAATCTCGTAAACATGAACTTATTGTTTTTTAATATCAACTATATAAACATGAAGTACATGCAATTAAAGTTAGGAGTTTTGTTACTGTCAGGCTTCGGACTTGCAGGATTACAGGCACAACAAGGAGTACCTGCTGCAGGTGGAGATGCTTCCGGAAGTGGAGGCACTGCAGGTTATTCTGTCGGACAGATAGTTTATACCACGAACACCGGAACAAATGGCTCCGCAGCACAGGGAATACAACAGTCCTATGTCATTTCGTTAGTATCAGGAATTGAGCAGGCCAACGGTATTACGCTGGAATGCTCGGTTTACCCCAATCCGGTAAGCGATAATCTGATTCTTAAAATA
Organism: uncultured Bacteroidales bacterium; assembly: GCA_964592225.1. Taxonomy (GTDB): domain Bacteria; phylum Bacteroidota; class Bacteroidia; order Bacteroidales; family UBA10428; genus UBA10428. Next base: position 924 of record CAZQCO010000111.1, on the reverse strand, counting down.
GAAGGCAAGGTACAGACTCAATACATTGTTTCTCTGTACGATACAAGGGGACGACTTTTAGAGAAGCAAAAAACAGAAGGTAAAGTAACAACTATCTCCATGGGAGACCTTCTTAATGGGGATTACTTTCTGAAAGTAACAGATAATCAAAAAGAAATGAAAACATTCAAAATTATTAAAAAATAAAAATATGAATAGAATTTATACACTCATTACAGCAGTAATATTAAGTGCGGGGACATTCCTGCCACAAAAGGCAGGGGCTCAATCGCCCGAAAAAATGAGTTATCAGGCAGTAATCAGAAATTCAGCCGATGAGCTTGTAACAAGTACAACAATTGGTATGCGAATAAGCATATTGCAGGGCTCCGTAACAGGAACACCGGTTTATGTTGAAACCCAAACACCTGCAACCAACGCAAATGGACTGGTAAGCATTGAAATAGGCGCCGGAACAACAAGTGATGATTTTTCTGCCATTGACTGGGCCGAGGGTCCCTATTTTATTAAAACAGAAACCGACATGGCCGGGAGCACAAATTACACCATTACCGGTACCAGCCAACTGTTGAGCGTACCGTATGCTTTGCATGCAAAAACGGCTGAAACAGTTGATTTATCAGGTAATGAGATTGCCTTTAACGGATGGGATAAAAATTCTTCAGATGACTTTTCCGGCAATTATAACGACTTGTCCAATGCGCCCGATTTTACGGCCTGGGATACTGATATTAGTGACGATTTCTCAGGTGACTATACTGATCTGGTCAATCAACCTGACATTGTTGACAGTATCAATATACATGGATTCAGTGGTAGCTTTACTGATTTGAGCAATGTACCGGTTAATCTGGATGTTGATGCTACTGATGATTTTTCAGGCGATTATAACGATTTAACAAATTCACCCGACTGGAGCGACTC
>CAZQCO010000110.1:0-9903 GCA_964592225.1 uncultured Bacteroidales bacterium | reverse complement strand
AGAAAACTCAACCAGGAACTTGAACATAGAGTGAAAGAACGTACGGCCGATCTGGAAGCCGTGAATAAAGAGCTGGAAACTTTTACCTATTCCGTATCACACGACCTGAAAGCACCCCTCCGGGGTATTGACGGTTACAGCAAATTGCTGCTCGATTTATACGGAAAAAACCTGAATGAAGAGGCACAAACCTTCCTGACCACCATCCGGAGTTCTACGCTGCAAATGAACGAACTTATAGAGAATCTTCTGGAATATTCCCGCCTGGAAAGGAGCCAGATAAGAAACGAAAAAATCAGGATCAATAAGTTGATTGACTCTGTTTTATCTCTTTTCAAAAAGGAATTCAGTACCGGAAAGTTTAAGTTAAAAGTTACGGTTCCGGATATTGAATTAAGAGCCGATTTACAAGGCCTTACCATAGCGCTGCGAAACCTTCTCGAAAACGCCATAAAATTCACCAGGGGAAACCCCAAGCCGGTAATTGAGATCGGGCTGGAAGAAAAGACAGCCTCATGGATAATACTTGTAAGAGACAACGGTATGGGTTTTGAGATGAAGTACCAGCAGATCATTTTTGAGATCTTCCAACGCCTGCACCGGGCCGAAGATTTTCCGGGAACCGGCATAGGACTTGCCATGGTAAGTAAAGCCATGCAAAGAATGCAGGGTAAGGTGTGGGCGGAAAGTAATCCCGGCACAGGATCGACCTTTTATCTTGAATTACCTAAAAATAAGTAGTATGACACAAGTACAATCAAACAATCCTATTTTACTGGTCGAGGACAATCCTGTGGACCTTGACCTCACCCTGCGGGCTTTTGCAGCGAGCAAGCTGGCAAATCCCATAGAGGTAGCAAGGGATGGTGAAGAAGCCCTGGCTTTTATTAAGAAATGGGAACAGGGTGAATCCCTTCCCGTGGTTATACTGCTCGACCTTAAGCTGCCAAAAGTAAATGGTCTGGAAGTGCTTCAGGCGATTAAAAACCATCCCGATTTTAAAACCATACCTGTGGTAATTTTAACTACATCGGCTGAATCGGCTGATGTAAGATCGGCCTATCAATCAGGGGCCAATTCCTATATTATAAAACCGGTCGATTTTGATAAATTCATCGAGGTGGCCAGGCATATTGAATTGTACTGGAGAGTATTAAACAAACCGGCATAAATTGTGTTAATTTAGTTTATTATGAAAAGATTAAGTTTATGAAAATACTACTCCTTGAAGATAGTTCAACCGATGCCGATTTAACCCGGAGAAGCCTTTCAGCTTCCATTCCTGATTGCAGGGTCGAAACAGCCCCTACTCTGAAAGAGGCAAAAAAGCTGCTGCAAAAAAAGACCCCTTTTGATATTGCCCTGCTGGATATGAAACTGCCTGACGGAAGCGGAATGGACCTCCTTATGGAGATCAGGCAATCGAAAATGGATATGCCCGTAGTCATGCTAACCGGATCGGGCAATGAGGAGCTGGCAGTGGCGACTCTCAAAGCAGGAGCCGATGATTATATTGTTAAACGCCAGGATTACCTGACCATATTGCCCATGGTAGTCGGTTTTGCCATTGAGGGGCATAGTAAAAAGCTTCAGCAGAGATCCGAAATTATTAATCTCTTATATGTTGAACATCATTCCATCGATATCGACCTTACACTTCGCCATCTGAAAAAATATGCCCCAAATATACATCTGGATGCTGTTCCGACAGCAGAAGAAGCGCTCAGACTTTTACCTGAAAACGAAACCGGAGCCGGCAAGTATCATGTGATACTGATGGATTACCGCCTTCCGGGATTAAATGCGCTGGATTTCATTAAAAATATCCGGCAGGAACGAAAACTCTGTATTCCAATAATTCTAGTTACGGGCCAGGGAAATGAAGAAATAGCCGTACAGGCGCTTAAACTGGGCGCTTATGATTACCTGATGAAAAATAAAAATTACCTGTACAGGCTCCCTTCACTGATCGTCAACGCTTACCAGCATTGCGAGATAGAAAGGCAGCAGGCTGAACTGACAGAAAGTGAATCGAAGTACCGGTTGCTGGCCGAAAATTCTGTCTTCGGTATTTATATCATCCAGGATGCTAAAATGGCCTATGTGAATTCAAGCTTTGCAAAGACGTTTGGGTATTCTCCTGAAGAAATTATTGACAAGCTCAGTCCTAAAAACTTGATTCACCCTGACGATATTCAGGCTGTAATGAAAAGATTTCAGGAAAGACTAGATGGTCAGATCGAAAGAAGCAGTATTGTCTACAAGGCCATAAAAAAAGATGGTTCCCTCATTTACATCGAGGTCTATGGCATAGCGATTATTTATCAAGGCAAATCTGCTGTGATGGGAACTCTTATAGATGTTACTGAACGTAAACAGGCTGAAATGGCGCTGCGCGAAAGTGAAGAAATCTTCAGAAAATTTATGGAGCACAGTCCCATTTATGTCTTCTTCAAAGATGAAAATATCCGTTCAGTCCGGCTGAGCAAAAACTATGAATCGATGCTGGGAAAACCGATGGCGGAATTGCTTGGTAAAAACATGGACGACCTCTTTCCGTCTGAGCTTGCAAAGAGCATGGTTGCAAACGATATAAAAATTCTTAAAGAAAACAAAGAAATAACTATTGAGGAAGAACTCAATGGCCGGCTTTATACAACCATTAAGTTCCCCATTCACCTTGAAGGGAAACCACGTTATCTTGCAGGTTACACTATTGACATAACTGAACGCAAAATAGCTGAAGAACAATTACGTGAGAATGAACGCAGGCTCTCTACGCTAATGGGAAATCTGCCCGGAATTGCCTACCGTTGTGCAAATGATAGAAACTGGACCATTGAATATGTAAGCGAGGGGTGTTTTGAGTTGACAGGTTACATGCCTGAAGAACTGGTTAATAATTCAGTTATTACATTTAATGACTTAATCCATGAAGAAGATCAGGAATACTTATTTAATAAATGGCAGGACGTATTGAGCCGGAAAGAAACATTTCAGGATGAATACAGGATTATTACAAAGAATGGAAAAGAAAAATGGGTTTGGGAACAAGGTTGCGGGATTTATTCAGATGATGATAAAGTGGTTGCCCTGGAAGGATTCATTATAGATATCACAGAACGAAAACTTGTTACCAATGAGCTAAGAAAGCTTTCCCGTGCCGTGGAACAAAGTCCGGTTTCCATACTAATTACAGATCCTGAAGGGAATATCGAATATGCAAATCCTAAATTTTCTGAATTGACCGGTTATTCATTACCGGAAATTCAAGGAAAGAATCCCCGTTTTCTGAAATCAGGCTTCACAACGCAGGAAGAATATGCTGAATTATGGAAAACGATAACATCGGGAGGTGAATGGAGAGGAGAACTATGCAACAAACGTAAAGACGGCAAACTTTTCTGGGAACTGGGTTCTATATCATCCATAAAAAATGACGAAGGACAAATAACCCATCTGTTAGCTGTTAAAGAAGATATCAGCGAAAAAAAGAAATTTGAGGAAGAACTTATTAAAGCGAAGGAAAAAGCTGAGGAATCCGATCATTTGAAAACGTCATTTCTCCACAACATATCGCACGAAATACGTACCCCCATGAACGCTATCACTGGTTTCTCCAGTCTTTTAAATAATCCCGGGCTTTCGTCTGACAAGATAAAGGATTATACAACCATAATATTCAACAGCAGCCATCAGTTATTGTCCATTATAACAGATATTATTCACATTGCGACCATAGAAGCCGGGCAGGAAAAATTTATTGAGAAAGAAATGAATCTCAACTACCTGTTGAATACCCTTTATCGTCAATTTGAGGCTGTAGCAAAGCCAAAAGATATTCGGCTGATCTTAGAAACTCCTCTGAACGATTCTGAGGTGGATATTTTAACGGATGAAACCAAATTATCAGAGATCCTCTCTAATCTTATTAACAATGCACTGAAGTTCACCCAGAAGGGCACGGTTACCATCAGTTATGCGGTGAAAAAAACTTTTCTGGAATTTTCAGTTAAAGATACTGGGATGGGCATTCCTGCCGGTATGCATGAAAAAATATTCGATCGTTTCCTCCAGGTCGATCATACAGTAACACGGGAACATGAAGGTACGGGGCTCGGCCTGTCGATATCCAAAGCCTATGTCGAACTCCTGGGAGGGAAAATATGGGTGAACTCACAGCCTGATAAAGGTTCTGAGTTTTGCTTTACCATACCTTTTATTAGAAAGTCATCAGATGAAATTTCCGGATCTCTTTTGAAGTCTGAATCAGAACTGTTGTTCGATCAGCCAAAAACCATTCTTGTTGCCGAAGATGAGGATATGAATTATTTACTTGTTGAAGAATTTTTAGAGAATCCCAACATTACGCTTTTAAGAGCCAGGAATGGAATCGAAGCAGTTGAGTTATTTAGATCGGATGTTGCCATTGACCTGGTACTGATGGATATTAAAATGCCACGTATGGATGGATATGAGGCAACACGAAAGATAAGAGCCATTAAGCCCGATATCCCGGTAATAGCGATTACGGCCTATGCCCAGGCCGGTGACAAGGATAAAGCGCTAAGCGCTGGCTGTTCAGCCTATATTGCCAAACCAATGCGAAAGGAAATTTTATTGGCCTTAATTGGAAAATTCCTGCACAAGAAATAACTTATACAACTTTCAGGGTAAAAATGAATTTACTGCCTTTACCGGGCTGGCTTTCAGCATGAATAGTACCACCGTTTCGTTCCACAAAATCTTTGCAGATAATGAGTCCCAGACCAGTACCTTTTTCATCGGCAGTACCTCTTTCTGAATGATGCTCGTCGATATGAAATAATTTTGATACTATCTCCTGTTCCATCCCGACACCACTATCGATAATATTTACTTCGGCAGTTTTATTCTTTTCTCCTTCGGATAACCGGGCGGATATACCCACACTCCCTCCTGAGGGTGTAAATTTTATGGCATTCGAAACCAGGTTCCTGATAACGGTTGAAAGCATCTGCTTGTCGGCCCATACAGTGATGTCATGAGGTACCTCACAACTTACAGTAATATTTTTCTCTTCAGCCACGCTGTCCGGTAAAGATACAGACTCCGCAACCAGTTGTTCCAGGCTTATCACCTCGGGGTTGTAGGTAATTAATTTCCGTTGAGTAAGCGCCCATGTCAGCAGATTTTCCAGCAAAGCATGCGCATTTGTTGTAGCCTGATGAATGGTTTCGATCATTTTTTTTTGCTTTGCCGCATCGTACTGTCCGGCATTCTTTATCAGCAGCTCAGAAAAGCCCAGTATCAGGTTAAACGGACTTTTCAGGTCGTGGGCAATAATAGAGAAGAGTTTATCTTTGGTAGCATTACTCTCTTTTAATTCAGCCTCCGATTCTTTCAGTACCTCTTCCGTTTTCAAACGCTCTATTTCGGCCGATACTCTCGCACCGATGATCTTTAATATATCCTGCGCATAGGAAGGTATTATAAGTTTTTTGCGCGAAACGGCACAAATAACGCCGTTTGCTACTCCCTCTTTATTGTATAGGGCAGTGCCTATATAACCCTCAGCATTTAAGTCGACAAGGATCTTATCTTTCGGAAATAAATTGATCACATCTTTATCGAATTCGCAATACCCCTTCCGGGTAGTGATATCGCAGGGCGACCCTGCCAGATCGTATGAAAAATCCTGTGATATTTTTCCATCGAGGTATAAGGGAACGGCTTTTATTCTTTCATTTTCAACCATTCTTCCTATCAGAACACATTCGGCTCCCAACCATTCCGATAAACGAAGAACAATATTATCGAAGAAATCCTGTCCGATTTTTCCTGCTGCCGCTTCGACGAGGGAATGCAACAGGCTTTCATTTCTGCGCGCCACCTCTTCATTGGTGTTCATTTTATCTTCCAGTATCTTTATCTCCTTTTGTTTTCTTTCCAGTTCTAACCGAAGTATTGAGACTTCCTCTGTGCTATCTTTAGCGATTGTTTTTGAATTCATATTAATTGTATAATTGTTACCAAATAAAAACTGATTATAGTACGGCATGCCTGGGACAGAAGTTTGTATATTTTAATGATATCCCTCACTTGTTCCGGTGCACTTCAACATTAAAAATGAAATAAACCGGGAAATCCGATTCCATTCTTCGTAAGATGAATGGATTAACCTAATGTGTAATTTTTTTTCGCCCCGAGAATTACTTTTTATCCAAAAATGGAATTAAGAGGTATCTGTTTGACATTTTGGATTGATAATTGAGATTTAATTTGACATTCCGCTAAAGCGGACTTTTACCCCTTCGTGCTTTGCACTCCCGGTCTAAAAGAAATGGCACTACAATGAGAGCGTAAACCAAATTACTTGTTATATTTACGATAGATATTCCCACTTTAGCGGGGCATCGAGCCAAAAAACTGCTCCGTTGACAATTTATCGGTTGATTTAGAAGCAAAAAATAAACCCCCAACCCACAACCGAACGAACCGACCAGAGGGAGCTCATGAATACTAAATAAAATGAATATATTATGAGCAAAAGCAAAAGTCTGGCAGCCCACCCCTGCAACCGTCCCTTCAATGCCAAACACCTGCTTTCTAACCACCACGCCAGTCCTGTTAATAGTCCTTGTGCTATTAAATTAATCTTAATTTTAATACCGATTTGTAATAATAATTTACTAAATTTAGTATAGGTTATTATAATCGGTAGAACATCCTTATTATGAATAACATAATAAGATTTATATGTTAGTTCATATTTCCTTTAAATAGGCAATATCTTAAGCGGCAATTGAGAAGAATAATTAGTAGAAAACATTTCAATTTATTTAAAAAGCAGAAAAGTATGCCACATAAATATATCTTAAAACTGTATGTTGTTGGATCCAATCCTTCTAGCGAACTGGCGCTTAAAAATTTAAAGGAACTTATTGCCCAGGAATCAGAAACTGTTTTTCAATTAGAAGTTATTGATGTGTTAAAAAACCCGCAGTTGGCTGAGGACGATAAGATAATGGCTGTTCCTACCTTAATTAGGGAGTTGCCCGAGCCATTACGGAAAATTATTGGTGATTTGTCCGACAAAGAAAAGGTACTTCTTGGTTTGAATTTGATTTCACAAAAAAATTAAAGGAATATAAAATGCCAGCAAAAATAAAAAGCATACCAACTAAAGCAAAATCAATGAATAACTCTTTGTCCATGATTGGTGGCGTTGAAAAAATGCCCACCGGCATCCGGGGGTTCGATGCAGTGCTGGAAGGCGGGGTTCCGAAGGGCAGGGCTTTATTGATAACTGGTTCAACCGGAACCGGGAAGACTGTATTTACTAATGAGTTTCTTTACCGGGGAATTACCGAGTATAATGAAAACGGTGTATATGTTACTTTTGAGGAGCATCCAGCTGATATCATTAAGAACGTAAGAAATTTTGATTGGGATTTTGATGCGCTGATCAGGCAAAAAAAATTAGTTTTTGTTGATGCTTCTCCTGATAAAACAGCAACCAAAGAGGTCGGAGAATATGACCTTATAAGTTTGGTTGAAAGGATTAAGTATGCGATCAAAAAGGTAAATGCAAAACGCATTGCTATTGACTCCTTAAGTATGCTTTTTCTAAAATTTTCCAATAAGGATAGCATCCGCGAGGTGATTTACCTTATTTGTGATGAATTAAAAAACATTGGGGTAACGAGTGTAATTACCGCAGAAAAAGCTGGTGACAATGAAAATACCCTTTCGCGCTATGGCGTTGAGGAATATGTAGCCGACGGTGTGGTAGAGCTGGCATTAGAACCCGGGCAGCAACAATTCCTGCGTAAAATGTTTATAAAAAAAATACGAGGAGTAGGGTACAGAAGTGGCGTGGCAGAGTTTGATATTACCAGCAGGGGATTAGAGATTTTTCCGAAAATAGAAGTTGACCGGAGGGTTTCCAAAACTGATTTTAAAAATCGGGAGAAGTTAGGAATAAAAGGCGTAGATGAGGCTATGGGTGGAGGTATTCCGCAAGGGCACATGGTTTTGATTTCTGGTAACACCGGTACCGGTAAAACATTAGTTGGCATGCATTTTATAGTTCAAGGCATAAAGGATGGCAAAAGTGCAGTATTTGTTGCTCTTGATGAGCCGGTTGAACAAGTAAAAAAAACAGCCAGGGAATTTGGCTTTGACTTTGAAAAATACGAGAAAGAAGGGAAAATGTATTTTGTCTGCCCCAGTTTAATTGATATTTCCAAAGATAAATTACTCTACGAGATAGTGAATGCAGTAAATAAAATTGGGGCAAAAAGGGTAGTCATTGATTCTATCTCCAGCCTGTTATCTTCCACGATGGATGAAGAGTCCGTGCGTCAATTCCTGATTCAGGCATCCGGTTTTTTTAAAAATAAGGGAATTGCCTGCGTAATGAATTATCTATCCGGAACTAATTTCGGGGCAGCAAAAGGGCAGCTATTGGCTGAGCTTGAAACCAATTTAATGCGACTAAGCCCCATTGTGGATGGGATAATAATATTGATTTACGTGGAACGGGGACAAAGGGTAAAAAGGATATTGAACATACTTAAGATGCGAGGTTCCTGGCATTCCAATGATATTTTCCAGTATGAGGTTAACAAGAATGGAATCATTTTGGGTAAGAGATATGAAGAATAAAGAATGAAGAATAATCAGTACCAACCAAAATGCGTACAAATGATTTAAGCAAAGAGCAACTATATGAACAGATCAGTGACCTGCAAGACAGAATAACTAGTCTTGAAAAAACAATATTAGCCCATAGCCATATAGAAGAAGCCCTGAAGGTATCAGAGAAGAACCTGTCTGCTATTTTAAAGAAGAATGCAGATGGTATTGTTATTATAAATATGGAAGGCATTGTTCTATATGTGAATCCCGCCGCAGAAATACTTTTTGGCAGGAGAAATGAAGAGTTTCTGGGTTACCCGTTCGGTTTTCCTGTATTAACTGATAAAAAAGATGATACCCTTTTAATCATAAAAGAGGGTATGCAATATGAAGTTGAATTTCGTGTGGTTCAGGTACAGTGGCAGGGGCAACCTGCTTTGCAGTTATCAGTTCGCGATATTACTGAACGTATATTGGCGCAAGAAGCATTGAAAGAGTCGGAAGAGAAATGCAGAATTATTTTCGATAAGGCCAACGATGGGATGTTCCTTGTTGACATGGAAACAAGAAAGTTTTTTATGTGCAATGCGTCTTGTGCGCGAATGCTGGGATATGAGCAAGAGGAGTTTCCTGAATTGGAAATCGCTGATATACATCCCGCGGAAGACCTGCCTTTCATTTATGAGCAAATTGGAAAGTTCAGCAAAGGATTAACCGGTACCCGCAATGATATTAGGTTTAAGTGTAAAAATGGAAACCTTATTACTACCGATATGAGCCCTACTCTTTTACCAATTTATGGTAAAAATTATCTGCTCATGATTTTTAGGGATATAACTGAGCGTATACAGATGGAAGAGGCATTACGGGAAAGCGAAGAAAAATTTAAATCAATTACAGAAAATTCTGCTGATGCCATATTTATAGCTGATAGCAATGGTAAGTACGTGTATACTAATAAAGCGGTAACAGATATGCTTGGGTTTTCACCGGAAGAAATGAAGGGCAAGACAATTACTGATATGGCGCCTGAAAACAGCATAAATGAACATGTAGAGATGTTTAAAAGCTTGCAGGTTAATGGTAAAGTTTTTACTGAAATTGAACTTTTAAAAAAAGATGGCACCTTTATTTCAACCGATTTAAATTCGGTTATCCTGCCAGGAGGCCTGGTATATGGAAGTTGCAGGGATATTACCGATCGTAAGCATGCAGAATTAGCGTTACGTGACAGCGAAGAGAAGTTCTCCAAGTCTTTCCTTACTTCACCCTATGCAATCA
>CAZQCO010000109.1:0-10008 GCA_964592225.1 uncultured Bacteroidales bacterium | reverse complement strand
TCCCGGCAGCTCCACCTTCGCTCACCGAAGCCTTGGCGTAGGTGAGCCTTGCTTTTCTGGTGAATGTTTTATTATTTGATTTGGCTTTTTAATTATAAAATCATTCCAGGCTCTATAGTAAAACATAATTCTTAAATAGCTGGAATACAAATTCTTGAATAATTCCAGAGCTTAAAAATTTTAATAATTTTCTCATATTTCGGGATTTTCGTGTATATTGTGCGCTTACCAATAGCTTATACCTATGAAAAGAATCATTTTTTTATCGGCTGCGGTACTGATTTCGGGTATTGCTTTAGCCGGAGGTATTGTAACCAATACCAATCAGAGCGCTATGTTTACAAGGCTACAGGCAAGAGATGCCACTCTGGGTATCGATGCGGTTTATTTTAATCCTGCCGGGCTTTCCTTTCTGCCAAATAATGGCTTGTACATTTCGCTTAATAACCAAACCCTTGGTCAGACCCGTACCATTTCCAGTGACTATGCAAACCTGAATCAATCGGAGTTCATAGGCAATGTTTCTGCTCCTTTCTTCCCTGGATTGTATGTGGCTTATAAAATGAATAAAATAAGTCTATCAGCAGGTTTTAATCCTATCGGAGGTGGCGGTGGAGGAACTTACGATGATGGATTACCTTCATTTGAATATAGTGTGGCAGATCTGGTACCTGCATTAGCCAGTCAGGGTGCAACAGCCTACCGTTCCGATGTTTATTTCGAAGGCTCCTCGACCTATTTTGGCTACCAGGCAAATATATCCTACAAGATCAATGACATGTTTTCAGTCGCTCTGGGAGGAAGACTAGTAACTGCACGCGATGCTTATAATGGTTACCTGCGCGATGTGGAGCTGAATATGGGAGGAACATGGATGGCTGCTTCAGATGTTTTTACTGGTATCGCAGATCAATTTCGTCCTGGTTTAACCGGAACAACTGCCATTGTTGATGGGGGCGGAGGCGGCTTAACCTTTACTCAGGCTGAAGCAGGTATGGTAATTGATGCTGCAACACGCGCTCAATTGGAAGGAGGCCTACTCGCTCTGGGTGTACCCCAGTCTACGATAGATGGATTAACCATTACTCAGGCTCAGGCTTATTACCAGGGTGCTGTAAACCAATACGATGCTACAGCTGTTATCTTACAAGATCAGGAAGCTGACATGGAAAAAACTGCTATGGGCTTCACACCCATTATCAGTGTAAATATTCACCCGAGTGATGCTTTGAATATAGCGATCAAATATGAGCACAGTACTACGCTTGAATTTGAAAATAATACTACAAGTGATTTTATAACTGGTTTAAACGATGACGGAACACAAATTACCATGTTTCCCGATGGTGAAAAATCGCGTTACGATATACCGGCACAACTGACTTTAGGTGCTACTTATCGTCCTATTGATCAATTAATGCTTTCGGGCTCTGTTCATTACTATTTCGATGAACAGGCCGATTGGGCAGGACGGGAAGAAACACTGGATGGAAACGCAATTGAACTGGGTATAGGGGTTGAGTATGCCCTCTCAGATAAATTAGCCCTGAGTGCTGGATACCTGTTTACAAAAAGTGGCGCTACTGAAGCCTATCAGACCGATTTAAGTTATAGCCTGCCTTCAAGTAGTATAGGCGGAGGTTTCGCATATGCTATTACTCCCAAGCTGGAAATTAACCTGGGAGGATCGTACACCATTTATCAGAACGGAGAAAAGAACTTCGATCATGATGTTGCTGGTTCAGGACTTCTGGTTCCGGTTATGGAAACCTATGATAAGGATGTATGGATAGTTGCTATAGGAGTAAATATTAATCTTAATGCCGGCAAATAGCCAGCAGCATTTTTAGGTTAAACAACGTATTACGGTTGAATATTTAATCCGGCTCCGCTTACTATGAAATCTCACAAAGAGATCAGTATAAGCGGAGTCGTTTTTTGAGGTTCTGTTTCTTTTGGTAATCGCCATCCTCGGTTCAGTAATTCTTCCAGACTAAGTTCGTGCTGTATAATGTGAAGGTGCCATTCGATAGGTAAAAAAATAAAACATGAAAGACGATAATTATTTAAAATCAAACAATTAATTAGCTTATACCGTCTGTAAAATGTAAGTGTTTGTGCTAATTTTTTTTTATTTTAGGACACTCAAAGAAAGACAGATAATTGAACCCTCTCTCAAAACAGGAAGAAAAGGAACTGCTTATCAGACTTATCGAAGGCGATGGTGATGCTTTCGAGAAAATATACCATTGCTATGTCGAAAGGGTTTATTATTTCGCTTTTCGGTATATTAAGAATCCGGGTAATACAGAAGAAATAGTTCAGGAAGTCTTTACAAAGATATGGGAAAGCCGCAGGAATATTAATGTTGAAATGTCGTTTAATGGATACCTGCTTACTACAACAAAAAATACAATATTTAACCAGCATAGAAAAAAGGTGAATCATCAGGCATATTGTAATTACATTATTACCTATTTGCAAAAGAACATGCAGAATGTTGAGGATGAAATTATATTTAATGATCTGATGGACCTGTTGAACCAGATTGTTGCCGAATTGCCTCCCAAACGACAGGAAATCTTTAAGCTTAACCGGTTTCAGGGTTTACCTTATAAGGAAATTTCGGAACGACTCTCGATTTCGGAAAAGACAATTGAGACACATATGCGGCTCGCTCTACGTGATATAAAAAATGCAATTGAGCCTGTTCTGGAAAAAATTATTTAGTAATATCGCACAATTTATTAAATATTTGCCATTAGGGGACAATGTCTCTATTTGAGTATTTAATGAGTATAAACTAAAAAAAGACGAAGACGATGAAGTTTGGTTACTTTGATGATGAGAGAAAAGAATATGTAATTACAAATCCCCGAACCCCTTATCCCTGGATAAACTACCTTGGAAATGAAGATTTTTTCTCAATAATATCTAACACTGCAGGAGGTTATAGCTTTTTTAAAGATGCACGTTTACGAAGGATAACACGTTACAGATACAATAATGTTCCACTCGATAACGGAGGTAAATATTTTTATATAAACGACAACGGAACCATCTGGTCACCCGGATGGAAACCTGTAAAAAAGCAACCCGATGCATATGAATGCCGGCATGGAATGGGGTATACCCTTATTAAAAGTGAGCTTAATAAACTTGAAGCAGAGGTACTGTACTTTGTACCTTTAAAATATTGGGGTGAGGTACAGCGTGTTAGATTAACCAACAAAGATAAAACTACAAAAAAGGTCAGCCTGTATTCCTGTATTGAATGGTGTTTATGGAATGCACTCGACGATATGACAAATTTTCAACGAAACTTTAGTACGGGTGAGGTTGAAGTTATCGGATCGACTATTTACCATAAAACAGAATACCGCGAACGCCGGAATCATTACGCATTTTATACGGTTAACTCTCCGATCAAAGGATTCGATACCGATCGTGAGAGTTTTCTGGGTATTTACAACGATTTCGACTCTCCGGATGCAGTTGTGCAGGATAAATCTTTTAATACCGAGGCACACGGTTGGTCGCCTATTGCTTCCCATGCGCTTCAAATTGAATTGAATCCCGGCGAAACTAAAGACTTTGTTTTTGTTTTGGGCTACGTTGAAAACGAACAGGATCAGAAATTTGAAAGTCCTGGTGTTATTAATAAAGTGAAAGCACTGGAGATGATAAGTCGCTTTGATACATCCGAAAAAGTTAATACCGGGCTGGAGGAGTTAAAAACCTTTTGGGATAAGCTGTTGGCTATTTATAATCTGAAATTCGAGGATCCTAAACTAGAACGGATGGTAAATATCTGGAACCAGTACCAGTGTATGGTTACTTTTAATATGTCGCGAAGTGCTTCCTATTTTGAATCAGGTATAGGGCGTGGCATGGGATTTAGGGATTCAAACCAGGACCTGATAGGATTTGTACACCAGATACCTGAAAAAGCTAAAGAAAGAATAATCGATATCGCATCCACACAATTTGAAGATGGTGGCGCATACCATCAGTATCAACCTATGACCAAACGTGGGAATTCCGATGTTGGGGGTAATTTTAACGACGATCCTCTGTGGCTGATTCTTTCTACTACTGCCTATATTAAAGAAACCGGCGATTTTTCCATTCTCGATGAACAGGTTCCTTTTGATCACGATCCAACGAAAGCGAAGCCACTATTCGATCACCTTACAGTATCTTTTGATCATGTTATCAATAACCTGGGACCTCACGGATTACCACTCATTGGCAGAGCCGACTGGAATGATTGTCTTAACCTGAATTGTTATTCCACTAATCCCGATGAATCGTTCCAAACAACTGAAAATAAAAGTGGAGGCAAAGCCGAATCCTTAATGATAGCAGGACTTTTTGTGCTGTATGGTGAGGACTATGCAATACTATGCGATCGTATCGGGAAAACTGATGAGGCAAAACGCGTTCGCACGCATATTGCCAAAATGAAGGAATTAGTACTGAAATATGGATGGGATGGTGAGTGGTTCCTCAGAGCGTACGATTTTTCCGGTAATAAAATTGGAAGTAAGGAAAATGACGAAGGACAGATATTTATCGAATCTCAGGGTTTTTGTATTATGGCAGGTATTGGAATGGAAGATGGAAAGGCAGGTAAAGCGCTTCATTCGGTAGAAGAACGATTGGCATGTGAGTATGGGATTGTATTAAATAATCCTCCTTTTACCGGATATAAACTCAATATGGGAGAAATTACTACCTATCCGGAGGGATATAAAGAAAATGCCGGTATCTTTTGTCATAATAATCCATGGATCATGATTGCAGAGACTATGCTGGGTAATGGTGATAAAGCCTGGGAATATTTCAGAAGAATATGTCCGTCCTATCTGGAAGAGATAAGTGATTTACATAAGACCGAACCCTATGTGTATGCGCAAATGATTGCAGGTAAGGATGCTTTTCGTCCCGGAGAGGCTAAAAACAGTTGGCTTACGGGTACAGCTGCTTGGAATTTTTATACTATCACTCAATATATACTTGGTGTTAAGCCTCAATACGATGGTTTGGAAATATCACCCTGTATACCAAAAAAATGGAGACAATATGTGATTTATCGGAAATTCAGGGGTGCAGACTATGAGATCACTATTCAAAATCCTAATGGAATGAATCGTGGAATTAAAAGTTTGATAGTAAACGGAAACAAGGTAGATGGCAATATTATCCCTGTTCAGCCAGGAAATACAGTTAACCAGGTTGAAGTGAAACTCGGATAAAACATTTCTCTATTTGAGAATGGAATTAAGGGGTATCATATAATTAATTGTATTATTAAGTTAAGTAATATAAGCCAGGAATGATACAGAAACATCTAGATAAAAAGTTATTGAGCGATTTATTTATTGGAAATAATGACCCTGAAATGAATTCTGAAATTCTTGAAACCGAAGAGGTTAAATCAATGATGTACCACCAATGGAAGAATCCTCAGGAAGTACATGTTACTTCAGAATCTGATTTTAAAAAGCTTTTTGAAAAAATAAAAGAGAGGACTCATCCTGAAACTGCATTAAAATCTCCCACAACACAATTTCTTATCGCTGAGATTGAAGATCTGAAATTACATAACCGTATATTCAGAAAAAGGTTTATTACTGCCCTGGCAATTGCTGCTACCATTGCGGTGCTTATAACAGTAAGCGGATTGTTTATTATCCGACAGAATCAGGTTTTCCGGAAAACCTATACAGAAAATATTGCGCCAAAAGGACAAAAATCACATGTCATCCTTCCCGATGGTTCCAAGGTATTTCTAAACAGCGGATCAGTCATTCGATACGATAATTTCTTTGGTAAAAAATACCGCAAACTGCAACTTACAGGTGAAGCCTATTTTGAAGTTCAACGAAATGAGAAACTCCCATTTGTAATTAGTACAACCGATGTTGAGGTGGAAGTCATAGGCACGAAATTTAATATTATGGCTTATCCCGAAGATGAAATAGTAGAAACTATCGTAACAGAAGGATCAGTATCGGTAAAGGAGATATATAATCAATCGTCTTTACTGCTAAGTGCAAATCAAAAAGCTACTTTTCATAAGAAATCACAAATATTGTTACTGAACGATGTGAATCCCAGCCCATACACAAGCTGGAAAAATAACCTGCTCACTTTTGATAATGAAAATTTTGCGGATGTCATTAAAAAATTGGAAAGGTGGTACGATGTAAGCATTCAGGTCGAGGGCACGGATTCAATTAAAGACAGGTTTACAATGACAATTAAAAGCGAAAGTCTGCGCGAAGTACTTGAACTAATTAGTTTGACAACAAATATTGAATATTCTATCAAAGCCAATCAGGTAATGATATCCTATAAATAATCGGGAACCTAAAATAAAAAACCTATGAAGAAAAAAACAGAAACTCTGCCAGGTGAAACGTAAGCATGATTACGCATTACCATTTGCTGGTAATGGATTATATTATATTATAATTTTAAAACTCAACTACTTTTGAATTACTAACAATCATCAAGTATGAAGAAACATCTTTCTAACCCAAAAAGACCCGTGGATGAGAAATGCAACAAATCCCTCCTAAGAATGCTGGGTATGGTTATTTTAATTTTAACCATTAACTTTTCATCATTTGCGGTTAACGAGAATCTACTTAATGAGCGAGTTCAGCTTCAGGTAGATAATGTTACACTTAAGGATGCATTGAAAGAAATTGAGCGTCAAAGCGAATTCACATTTCTTTATAATGATGCATCGATTGATGTAAATCAGGTGATTACAGTCAATACCAATGAGCTAACAGTTAAAGAATTACTCGATGCTATTTTAGATGACAAGGGTATTGAATATACGATCATCGATAATCAGATTGTTCTGACCAGGTCAGCTGTCAATCTTCAGGAGAAAAAAACAGTTACAGGTGTCATTACCGATTCCGAAACAGGTGAGGGTCTCCCCGGAGTAACTATCCTGGAAAAGGGGACAAGCAATGGAACTATTACGGATCTCGACGGTAATTATACACTATCGATTGCCGAAGATGGTATTCTGATTATATCCTATGTTGGATATGTAACAGAGGAAATCAATGTTACCGGAATGAACGAGGTAAGTATTACCATGATACCTGATATTATAAGTCTTGAAGATGTTGTGGTCATCGGTTATGGTACTATTAGAAAAAGTGACCTCACAGGAGCTGTGGCCTCTATTTCCGCTGAGGAAATGCAACAATCTGCAGTATCCGGACTTGACCAGGCATTACAGGGACGTACGGCCGGTGTTAGTATTACTGCAAACAGCGGTTCTCCCGGCGCTTCTCCAATGGTAATGATCAGGGGTATGGGGACCATAACTGATCCCGATCCTTTATTTGTTGTTGATGGCATGCCTATGTCGGCAAGCGCTGTCGGGGCATTGAACCCCGGCGATATCGAGTCGACAGAAATATTAAAAGACGCTTCGGCTGCAGCCATTTATGGATCGCGTGCCGGCAACGGTGTTGTTCTTATTACCACTAAAAAAGGTAAATCCGGAAGAACATCGGTGAACTTCGATGCATACACAGGTATTCAATCGGTGACAAAAACTCTCGATCTGGTTGATGCTACCGATTTCGTTACGCTTCGGAATGCTGCCGGACAAACATGGGAAGATAGCTCGCTGGTTTCAAATACCGATTGGCAGGCAGAGATTTTCAGACCCGCTGCAATATCCAATTATCAGCTTTCTTTCCTGGGCGGTACCGAAAATATCAATTATGCCTTATCAGGAAGTTACTTCGACCAGGAAGGGATTATCAAGGGTAGCGACTATAAGCGCTATACTTTCAGGATAAATACTTCAGCCAATATCAAACCCTGGGTAACTGCCGGTGAAAATATCAGTTATATTTACTCAACTCAGAATATTATTCCCGAAGAGGATGAATATACCTCAGTTGTAATAACTGCACTGACGATGGATCCTGCTGTTCCGGTATATTACCCCGATGCGTCTCAATTCACTAACCCTAACGACCGGTTCTATCCGGCGCAGCGCAATAATATCCGCAACCCGGTTGGGATTATCGAGAGAAATCATCATGTGCTTCAGACCAACAAACTGCTGGGTAATGTTTTTGTTGATTTAAAGCCCGTAAAATGGATTTCTTTACGTACCAATTTCGGAGTAGAAAACACACGCCAGCAAAGAGAGATTTTTGGCCCTGAATATTTTGAATCGGAAGATGCCAAACGTCCGCAAAACACCTTGATAAAAATTGATTATAACACAACTTCACTCCTATGGGAGAATACTGCGACAATTAAAAAGGTTTTTGCTGAAAAGCATGATATTACTTTGCTTGGAGGTTATACACGAGAGCTCACAAGCTATCGGTACATGGCAGGGGCAGTATTTAATGTACCTCTCGATGAGGATCTTTGGTATTTTACTAATTCAACTCCCGATCCGAATGAGGAAGCAGAGAATGATTTCCAGGATATTACCGAGGAAATAGGAGGATATAGACTGGAAATTCCTTCACCTTACGATGCTGCCCTGATTTCATATATTGGACGTCTGCTTTATTCCTACGATGGGAAATACGATATTAATGCTACAATAAGACGCGATGGTTCCAGCCGCTTCACCGGAACTGATAAATGGGGGATTTTCCCTTCTTTTGCAGCAGGCTGGAAAATAAGTGAAGAAGCGTTTTTTAAGAATATGGAATTTATCAACTTCTTAAAATTGCGCGCCGGTTGGGGCAAACTGGGTAACCAGCAGATTGGTGATTATGCAGCCTATACACCTGTAAGCTATAATATTAACTATTCATTTGGCAGTTATCCACAGACTAGTTACCAGGGAGGGGCTCCTCTTGGATTAGGAAACCGGAATTTGTACTGGGAAGAAACAGTAATGAGCAATATCGGTCTGGATATCAACTTCTGGAACAACAAACTGGCATTTAATATTGATGCCTATGTAAGAAATACCAGCGATATGTTAAGTCAGGTACCTATACCGCTTGTAGTGGGAGTTACCAGAGCGCCTTATGTTAACAAAGGTGAGGTTCAGAACCAGGGTATTGAAATCAACGGTATTTTTAAGGAAAAGCGCGGAGACTTCAGCTATTCTGTTGGTGCCAATATTGCTTTCCTTAAAAATGAAGTGACCTATCTGCCCAGTGACATCCCGGGAGGTGATTTCAGGGTTGGTTATGTAAACCTTACCCAGGAAGGCCAGCCCATTGCCAGTTTCTATGGTTATGTGACCGACGGATACTGGCAAACCCAGGAAGAAATTGATGCTGCGAATGCTCTTGCAAGGCAAACCGCTGGTGACAATCTGATTTATTACGATATGACCCGCACATCGCCAGGGGACATTAAATTTAAAGATCTCAATGGTGATGACAAGATCAACAATGAAGACCTTACCTTTATAGGAAGTCCGCATCCCGATATGACTTACGGTATCAGTATCGATCTGCAGTATAAGATATTCGATCTGAAAATATTCGGTCAGGGAGTATATGGTAATGAAGTCTTCTTTGGACCTATATTCTACCTGGAATCGCCTAATGCATACTGGAACGTGTTGAGTACCATGAACGATCACTGGGAACAAACGGGTGATGATCCATCAGTACCTCGTCTGGATTATAACAATTCCAACCTGAACCTGAGGATTTCTGACCGCTATGTTTATGACGGCAGCTATTTTAGGATCAAAAATGTGCAGCTGGGAGTAACCCTGCCTGATCAGATCAGCAACAAAGTTGGAATTGAAAGGTTGAGGGTATATATAGCATCGCAGAACCTGCTAACCTTTAGTAAGTACCCGGGATTCGATCCGGAAATCGGTCGCGGACCAGAAAGAACAAACAGTCCCGCCCAACTTGATATGGGAATCGATCGCGGTTTGTATCCTCTGGCCCGGAGCTATATGGTTGGTGTAAACCTTTCATTTTAAATTTTAATCAATAAAAACACTATAGTCATGAAAAAATTAGTTCT
>CAZQCO010000108.1:0-10264 GCA_964592225.1 uncultured Bacteroidales bacterium | reverse complement strand
TACCTTTGTGTCCTTTTTAGAAAAGCAGTGATCGATAATCAATCTCAAATTTTTAACTAAAATATTATATTAAAATGTCTGACGTAAAACGTGTTTATACATTTGGCAATAAAGAAGCAGAGGGAAAGGCCGAAATGAAAAATTTATTGGGCGGTAAAGGCGCCAACTTAGCTGAAATGAATTTAATTGGTGTTCCTGTACCTCCCGGATTTACAATAACAACTGATGTTTGTACCGAATACAATCAAATAGGAAAAGACAAAGTGGTAGCTCTTCTTAAAAAAGAAGTTGAAGCTGCCGTAGCTTATGTCGAGATGATAATGGGAATGAAATTTGGAGACGCTAATAATCCCTTGCTTATGTCGGTTCGTTCAGGAGCCCGTGTTTCAATGCCAGGAATGATGGATACCGTATTAAATCTTGGACTGAATGATACCGCTGTTGAGGGAATAGCTAAAAAATCTGGAAATGAACGCTTTGCATGGGATTCGTACCGTCGTTTTGTACAAATGTATGGCGATGTTGTTCTGGGTATGAAACCTGAATCTAAGGAAGATATCGATCCCTTTGAAGAAATAATGGAAGCTGCAAAAGAAGCCAAAGGAATTCAAAACGATACTGATCTTAATGTAAGCGACCTGAAAGAACTTGTTATTAAATTCAAGGCAGCCGTTAAGAAAAAGACTGGCCATGATTTCCCAACTGATCCCTGGGAACAGCTATGGGGTTCAGTATGTGCAGTTTTTGACAGCTGGATGAATCCGAGGGCCAAGTACTATCGTGCCATGAGCCAGATCCCTGAAGAATGGGGTACGGCTGTTAACGTACAGGCTATGGTATTTGGTAATATGGGTAAAAATTCAGGTACCGGAGTTGCCTTCACACGCGATGCTGCAACTGGTGAGAACCTTTTTAATGGTGAATATCTGATCGATGCTCAGGGTGAAGATGTTGTCGCCGGTATACGAACTCCACAACAAATAACCAAAGAAGGCTCGCTTCGATGGGCAAAACTGGCCGGAGTTGCTGAAGCCGAAAGGACATCAAAATATCCTTCGCTTGAAGAAGCCATGCCAATAGTCTATAAAGATCTTGATGACACCCAGGAAAAACTTGAAAAATATTTTACAGATATGCAGGATCTCGAGTTTACTATTCAGGATGGAAAACTTTGGATGTTGCAGACACGAAATGGCAAACGGACGGCTGCCGCTATGGTAAAAATAGCCATGGATATGCTCCGTGATGGAGAGATCGACGAGAAAAATGCACTTCTCCGGCAGGAACCCAACAAACTCGATGAATTGCTGCACCCTGTATTTGATAAAAAAGCCCTTACAAGTGCGAAAGTATTAGCCAAAGGATTACCAGCTTCTCCTGGTGCAGCTACCGGGCAGATCATATTCCACGCTGATGAAGCTAAAAAATTCTCTGCAACAATTCTTGTACGAATTGAGACTTCGCCCGAGGATCTTGAAGGAATGGATATTGCGAAAGGTATCCTTACTGCACGCGGAGGCATGACTTCACATGCGGCAGTAGTGGCCCGTGGAATGGGTAAATGCTGTGTTTCAGGTGCAGGCGGTTGTGTCATAAATTATAAAGAAAGAACTCTTACAGCCAGCGGAAAAATATTAAAGGAAGGAGACTGGATATCACTTAATGGTTCAACAGGCGAAGTATATGAAGGAAAAACTGCTACCATCGATCCAGAATTAAGTGGTGATTTTGGAGAAATTATGAAGCTGGCAGACAAATACAGAACACTGAAAGTAAGAACCAATGCCGAAACCGAACGCGATGCAAAACAGGCCCGTAAATTTGGTGCCGAAGGTATTGGACTTTGCCGAACCGAGCACATGTTCTTTGAAGGAGAACGAATTAAAGCCATGCGAGAGATGATTCTTGCCGATGATGAAAACGGTAGAAGAAAAGCTTTAAAGAAATTATTGCCCATTCAACGTAAAGACTTCTCCGATGTCTTTGAAGCAATGGCCGATCTTCCTGTAACGATACGTTTGCTGGATCCTCCTTTACATGAGTTCGTTCCTCACGAAGAGGCCAACCAGAAAGAAATGGCAGAGGAAATGGGTATTTCTTTTGAAACCATCAAACAAAAAGTGGAAGATCTTCACGAATTCAATCCTATGTTAGGGCACCGTGGCTGCCGCCTTGGAAATACTTATCCGGAAATTACCGAGATGCAGGCCCGCGCTATAATAGAAGCCGCTCTCGATTTGAAAAAGAAGGGTATAAAAACTCTGCCGGAGATTATGATACCACTGATCGGGACCGTAAAAGAATTTAAAATGCAGGAAGAAATAGTACGTTCGACTGCTGAAGCTGTTTTTACTGAAAGAAGCGATAAAATAGAATACCTGGTGGGTACCATGATAGAAATTCCGCGTGCAGCCTTAACTGCCGATAAAATAGCTGAATTTGCAGAGTTCTTCTCATTTGGGACCAACGACCTCACTCAGATGACCTTTGGCTACTCACGCGACGATGCCGGTAAATTCCTTCCTGTATACCTGCAAAAAGGTATCCTGAAAAGCGACCCGTTCCAGATACTCGACCAGGAAGGTGTTGGCCAGCTGATCGATATGGGAGTAAAAAAAGGCAGGAGCATCCGCAGTAATCTGAAAGTTGGAATTTGCGGTGAACATGGTGGTGAGCCCTCTTCTGTTGAATTCTGCCACCGGGTAGGAATGAACTATGTAAGTTGTTCCCCATACCGCGTGCCTATTGCCCGCCTGGCTGCAGCTCAGGCTGCGATTCGATAAATTTTAAATATTGGCAAAAAAGAAGGTGTCTTTTAGAAGACAACTTCTATTTTTGAGCTGTTTATTTAAAATAATACACTCAGATCATGAAATTTTATTCTGAGACTAGTTAATAGTATTGCAGAAAGCAATATTTAACTGTGTAGACTGGAACCTGGTTGATTTTTGTTCTCAGGTCTATTCCTGGAATTTGAATTATTTTTTCAAATGAGAATTATTACATAATGAAAATGGAGTTTATCAGTTATAAATTCATTATCTTTAGATATAATAAATTTTTTTTATAAAAATTATACTTTCTTCTGATTCCACTCTGTTTATTGTATCTCTTAAACTCCCCTCTCTTGTTGATAAGTTATGAACAGACTTTTCCTTATAACAATATAAATTTGTATACGTAGATAGTTAATCGAATTATAATTGTAATGTGACGCAACCATTTAGTCCGGTTTTATCTCTTATCACTGTTTAGGTTAATTATATGTAAGTTATGACTAGATACACGTTATTAAAAACATTGGTTAAAATAAAAAGGTTATTGGTTGAAAAAACAACACCCCGTTGGCTTGTATTCCTCGCTGATGTGACCATTGTTGCTGGAGCTGTTTTTTTAGCTTTTTTATTACGTTTTAATTTCAGAATTCCAAAAGAATATCATTCAACGCTGCTATTCGCTGAAATTATTTTTCTTAATGTTCGAATTGCATTTTTCTCTATATTCAAAGTATATGCGCACATCATAAGATATACCGGTTTACATGATATCAGACGTATCTTCGTTACTGTTATTCTAGGTACTGGAGGAATTACAGGAATTTCTTTTATTGGCAGGCTAACAGATGCCTTTCCGGTCATTCCGATTTCTGTTATTGCCATCGAGTTTTTAATAAGCTTGTATCTTATGGTCAATTTAAGGGTATTGGCTAAATACATTTATTTATTGGTATTTAACTATGAACTCACAAGTAGTAAAGCCCTTATATTTGGAACCAGAGAATTAGCTGTACTTGCCAAGGAAGCCCTGGAACTTAATCCAACCAAGAAATTCAAAGTACAGGCATTTTTTGACTCCAGCCCTATTGGTAAAAAAAATAAATTAACGGGTCTTACCATATATGAACTTAAAAATCTTAAATCTTTATTATCAAAATATGATATCACCCATATTGTTTTTGCCAAACGTGATATAATAGATAAGGAGAAAGAATATATTGCAGGAATCTGCATACAGGAAAACATAAAAATGTTAACTATTCCTGATTCATGGCTTGAAGGAAATATCAGTATCAGTGAAATTAAAGAAGTTAAGTTAGAAGATGTTCTCAACCGACAACCTATCAACCTTAATAAAGAACATATTGGAAACGATCTGATGGGTAAGAATATTCTTATCACAGGAGCTGCAGGTTCAATAGGCAGTGAAATTGTCCGGCAAGTAGTTAATTATAGCCCTATGCGCGTTATTTTAATTGATCAGGCTGAAACACCATTATATGAAATAGACCTTGAGGTTAAAGAACGTTACAACTTCGCAAATTTTGAGACTATTCTTGCTGATATAACTGATAAGGATAGAATTGATAAGATTTTTGAAATTACCAAACCTGATATTGTTTATCATGCTGCAGCCTACAAACATGTGCCCATGATGGAGAATAATCCTACTGAAGCTATCAGAAACAATGTTATGGGCACCAAAGTGTTAGCTGATTTAGCCCATAAGCATAGAGTTAGAAAGTTTGTAATGATATCAACTGATAAAGCAGTTAATCCCACAGGAATAATGGGCGCAACCAAACGTATTGCCGAGATGTATACACAATCACTTAACGATATCAGCAATACTAATTTTATTACTACCCGGTTTGGGAATGTGCTATACTCGAATGGATCCGTCTTACCCCGATTTCTGAAACAAATCCAGGAAGGAGGCCCTATTACGGTAACACATCCTGAAATCACGCGTTATTTCATGACCATCCCCGAAGCATGCCAATTAGTGTTGGAAGCCAGTGTAATGGGTAATGGTGGTGAAATTTATCTCTTCGATATGGGTAAAGCTGTAAAAATTCTCGATCTGGCAAAAAATCTCATTAAATTCACAGGACATATCCTTGATAAGGATATAAAAATCAAATTTACCGGCCTGCGACCGGGAGAAAAACTGTATGAAGAACTATTACTTGAATCGGAGAGTAATAAACCGACGCATCATTCAAAAATCAGAATTGCTGAAGTATGCACGTACCCCTATATTGAAATATCGAATAAAATAGAAGCTTTTGAAGAACCTTTGAAACAGCAGAATGTTCTAAAAATCGTAAAGTTGATGAAAGAGATGATCCCTAACTATAAGAGTAAAAATTCAGTATTTGAAAAGTTGGATGCCGTAATATGAAATTTATCTTTATTTTAGCCTTAAGATAATTATTGATAAACAATGGCCAGTAAAACTTCTAATCAGCCTGCCTCTGAAATTGACTTACTTGAACTTTTTCAGAAAATTGGAAACGGAATAAAAAATTTATTTCTTGGACTAATAAAAGGCATCCTTTTTCTTATTGTCTTCGGTGTTAAAAAATTACATTTCCTGGTCCTCTTTGCCATAGCAGGAGGTATTATAGGCCTGGTACTTTATAATAGTACCAGACGTTACTATTCCTCTTATATGATTGCACAGGCAAATGGTATCACCAGTGCTGATATGATCAATTATATTAACGACCTCCATGAACTTTGTATCAAAAGTAATACTCAAGCTCTGGCTTTTGATCTGCAAATGCCTGATTCCACAGCACGTAAAATCAAAGATATCCAGGCATTTTTTATTATAGACGCAAATAAAGATGATATTGGTGACTTCGTTGATTTTAAGAATAACTTCAATCTTAAAGACACTACCCAGCAAAGACTGCCGGACCGGTTGCATTTGACAGTTGAAGTATATGAAAATACAGTATTTGAAAAAGTGAAAAACGGACTTTTCCGTTATATGAGTAAAAATCCCTATATCATAAAATTAAACGAAATCCGTAAACAGGAACTTAGAGAGCTTATAGCACAATCTGAATATGAGATTACTAAATTGGACAGTCTCCAAAATACAGATTATTTCAATAAGGGCCAAGACATTCCTATACAAGGGAGCCAGATGATATTCCTGGCAGAAAAGGAACCCACTATGTATTACAGAGACAAACTTAGTCTAATGAACCATAAGCAAGAATATCAGAAAGAATTGGAATTAGCAACGGATGCTTTTACGGTAATTAAAGATTTTACCAGTCTGGCTGTAGCGGAAAATCCGAGAGGCAAGTACATTATCAGATATGGGGTAATATCTGTCTTACTGGGTTACTGTTTATTGCTGATACTTTTCAACAAAAGTGGAATCAAAATCTTTTTAAGAAAATAAAATATCTCATTTGAGAACAGTTATATTATTATATTTATTTAAAATCTCTAGACTGAATTTCAGACTATTCTAATTATTATCTTACTCCTAAAAATACCTGGAACACGCTAAATCTTAGTGTTACACAATCAATCGGTGAGCAAATCCCCTGTTAATTCTTCAGAAGTCTTTCTTAATAATCAAATTTTGAGATGCTAATACACTGTAAAACAAAGAAAAGAATATTACTCCATTAAAACGATTCAACATACTCTCAAAACTAAAATTTACGATGACAATTATAATAAAGAACAAAACATACTTGGGTCTTGTTCTGTAAACATTGCGATCCATCAGAGGCCAGAATATCAATAAAAATAGGGCTATAGTACCCATTAATCCTAATCGCATTGTAGTCTGCAGAAATTCATTATGTGCATCATAATACTTCCCTTTGGAATTTTCTTTTAATTTCTCATCATAGATATTACTTAATTCATCTTTTACATCTCCAGTACCAACTCCAATCAACGGATACAATCGAATTAGTGAAAAGGAGGTTTCCCAAAGCGAAATTCTAAGTTCCTTCGCCTTTAGTTTCTCATAATTAAATTCTTGTGCCGATTCCGTAATTCTTAGAAATCTACCTGACTTAAATATTGTCAGGAATAAAATAGCAGAAATAAGGGTGATAACTGTTATTTTTGCTCCCAGGTATCCGGATTTTCTAAGAAAGAAAACTATCTCTATCAGGATAATGACCAGAAAACTTAATATCGCGGCACGCGATTGCAGAAGCAAAAGTATAATCAGAAAAAATGCAACAAGCGTTAATAATACTATTTTTTCCCCAGCTCCTAGTTTTGGCCAATTGTCGATTAACTCTCGGTAAACAATATATGTGGCCAAGAGTAAATACATAGAAAAATAGTTAACATGGATAAAGTGAGACAGAAAACTGTAGTTAAAATGAGTATATCCTGAAGCAAGGAGTTTAAAAAACGACCACGCAGAATACCCTGGATATATTGAAGGATTAAAATTACCTGTCTGAAATGAAATCGTAATGGAAATAATCAAGCAGATAATACCAGCCACAAGATTCCCTGCAACAAAAGCAGTAGCAATTAATTTAAGATGCTTACCAATCGAAATTAACGAAACGAAAACAATGAACGGAATCAACACAAGAGTGAGCTTAATCTGAAGATTTAACAATCCCTGGTTAAGATTTTTAGTATACAACAATCCTAATAAATGCAGCAAATAGAATGCTACAATAAGTAAAAATCCCTTATCACGAAGTACTTTCAAAAACTTCTGTTTGAAATTGGTTTGCAGAAGTGTCGCAATAAACGCTAGTATTACACCATAGGATAATAGATGAGTTGTAAATGGAAGAGCAAACACTAACGCACATATAAAATAGGCTGAAATATCATCTCTACTTGTTTTTCTTATCATGCTGGTCAATTCCATAGTACAATCTATTTATCTTAATCAATTAAGTTGATATACTTTTCAACTACGATATTTACTGAATATTTGTTTTCAAAAGCTTTGCGAGCATTCCGTCCCATCTCTTCTCTTAAAGGAAAGTTGGTTTTTAACAGTTCGATTGCCTTAAGAAAACCGCTCACATCTCCCGGATTCACCTGAATACCACAATTTACTTCATTAATAATAAAACTAATCTCACTCTCTTTTGGCACAACAGCTATTGTGGGACGACCAGAAGCTAAAATCCCCATTATTTTACTTGGTACAGCCATTCCCTCTGCACCTTCTCTTAAGGAAACCAAAGCAATATGGCAGGCTGCCAGTAGATCATTCAACCTGGATTTGGGCTGGAAAGAATATATTTGTACATTATCCGGTACTATATCATCCCAGGCTTCATACATCTCCTTTTTCCTTATTCCATCGCCAATGAATGTAAATAAGATAGCAGGGTCTTTAACCTGCTTTATTACCTCAGCAAATAAAGTCATATCGTTCCAAAGCCCCATATTCCCTGAATACTGAATTACAAATTTGCCCTCCATTCTATTTTCCTTTACAAACAAACTTTTGGAGAATTGTAATGGTTGAATTAACTGTTCATCCTGCCAGATTGGAATTATTAGAGTTTTTGTTTTTGTACGTGTATCAAAAGTAGTCAACCAGGCCTTCATGTCCCGGCCAAGTACAATAATCTTGTCCGATTGTATAAGGGTGTATTTATTAAGCCGATTCCAAAATTTCACGACAATACTTCCCTCCGATAATTTCTTTATACGAACCAATCCTTCTGGGAAAACATCCTGGATAAGATATACAAATTTTCTTCTTTTAAGCCGGCATAGCCATGCAATTATAAAACCCAGGTAAGGTGGGTTCGTTGAAGTAAAGACTGTTGATTTATCTTCAGAAAAAACAAACTTAAAAACTAAGGAAATGGTGAATGTAAAATAGTTCAGGAGACGTCCTAAGAAAGAATTTTTCCTGAAGTTAGTCGAAGGTAGATAATGAATACTAATACCTTTATAAACCAGATTACGTGGCTGCTTTCTATTTTCATTATAACTGGGCTGAGCACACCACACCTCAACACTAATATTCCGCTCAACCATTCTCTTACAAAGCTGTGTGAATAGACCGGCAGTAGAAACCTCATCGGGATAAAAAACCTGGGATATCAGGAAAAACTTTTTGTGCATGGCACAATGTTAATATAAATATCTTAATACAGCTTACAGGTATCTCAAATTTAGAACTGAAATACATACAATGGAGATAGATTATTTAAATAGCTATTTTCGCTATAATTTTAGAGCCATTGATAACTTGCTTAACCATGAATACTGAGAAGAAATATACAATAGTCCAGATAAATGTTACAGCGAACACAGGCAGTACCGGAAGGATTGCAGAGGAAATAAGTGTATTAGCCATGAAGGAAGGGTGGAACACAATAATTGCATATGGTCGAAAAAACGATCATAGTTTATTCAGTACAATTAAAGTTGACAACAAAGTTGATTTGCTTTACCATGTATTTAAATCCCGACTGCTTGATATGCATGGTCTGGCCTCAAAAAAAGCCACCAAGAGGCTCATCAGAAAAATAATGTCATTAAATCCAAGTCTCATCCATCTCCACAATATTCATGGCTACTATTTACACTACCCATTGCTGTTTGAATTTCTTCATCAATCAGGTACACCAGTGGTATGGACATTGCATGATTGCTGGCCCTTTACCGGGCATTGTGCTTATTTCGATTTTGTAGATTGCAATAAATGGAAAACCGAATGTTATCAATGCCCACAAAAGAAGGAATACCCGGCTTCACTCTTAGCAGACCGATCGCAAAAGAATTATCTGTTGAAGAAGAAACTTTTTAATTTGCCATCGAATCTTATGCTGGTTCCTGTCTCAGGCTGGCTGAATGGATTACTCGATGAATCATTTTTATCCGGCAAACCACGTTTCCTCATAAGAAACGGGATAAACCTGAACCTATTTTCGCGCCGAGAATCGAACTTTAAAGAGAGGTATCAAATCGGGGACAAAACATTGATACTCGGCGTTGCATCGGTCTGGGAAAGAAGAAAAGGGCTGGAAGATTTCATCAGACTTTCGGAAATGACAGATAAGGATACTGCCATTGTTCTCGTTGGGCTTTCAAAGAAGCAGTTAAGAAAAATCCCTCCGAGCATCATCGGAATCAAACGAACGGAAAATATAAACCAACTAGCTGAAATATATAGCTCAGCCGATGTATTTTTTAACCCTACCCGTGAAGATAACTACCCCACCACCAATATGGAAGCCATTGCTTGCGGGACACCTGTGATTACATACAATACCGGCGGAAGCATTGAATCGGTTACTGAAGCAACAGGCTATGTAATTGAGAAAGGTGATCTGAAAGCCTGTATTGAGGCTATTAATGACATACGCAATAAGGACCGGAATCAGGTAGCTGAACTTTGTAGAAAACATGCTATCGCACATTTTAACCAGGAAATGGTTTCGCAGGAATACATCAATCTATATGAGAAAATACTGGCCATCAAACAATAAACAAATGATTTTTTATTA
>CAZQCO010000107.1:0-10401 GCA_964592225.1 uncultured Bacteroidales bacterium | reverse complement strand
ATTTCAAAAAACACCGGAATTGAAAAAATTACTGTTCAAAAAACAGTTGAAGCCTTTATGGAAGTCGTAAAAGATTCACTCACCAAAGAAAAAAACGTATACCTGAGAGGCTTTGGTAGCTTTATCGTAAAAAAGAGAGCAAAGAAAACCGCTCGAAACATTTCGAAAAACACAACAATCATTATCCCAGAGCATTTTATTCCGGCATTCAAACCTGCGAAAACGTTTGTGAATAAAGTGAAATCTAATATTAAGTAATAAACATTTAAGGATTAAAACTTATAGTTATGCCTAGCGGAAAGAAGAGAAAGAGGCACAAGATGGCTACTCACAAGCGAAAAAAAAGACTTCGTAAAAACAGACACAAGAAGAAGAAATAACAGTAATTATTTTACTTTGCCTTATTATTGGATAAACCTAGAGCCGTCCTGACTTTAGGTTTATCGTTTTCTTTATGAGTCAGCTTCATCACTGTTAGATTTCTTCGTAATAGATAGTACTAGTGACAAAAGAACTTATTATTGATGCGGCTTCTTACGAAATTGATATCGCTCTGCTTGAAGACAAAAAACTTGTTGAATTAAGCAAAGAGAAAAGTAATCCTAAATTTTCAGTAGGCGATATTTATTTGGGGCGAATCCGGAAAATAATGCCGGGACTCAATGCTGCATTTATCGATGTCGGATATGAGAAGGATGCTTTCCTTCATTATCTCGATCTTGGTCCTCAATTCCGATCACTTCAGAAATTCCTCGATGATGCCCTTTATCGTAAAGGCAAATCATTATCCATGCAAAAGTTAAGGCGTGAAAAGGATATTGATAAAAACGGGAAAATTGGAAATGTACTTGCCAGCGGAAAATATATTCTGGTACAAATTGCTAAGGAACCCATCTCGACCAAGGGACCACGACTCACCTCCGAAATAGCACTTGCCGGGCGTAATATGGTTTTAATGCCCTTCAACGATAAAGTATCCGTTTCGCAGAAAATAAAATCGGAGGAAGAACGTAAGCGTTTGCGCACTTTAATGCAGAGTATTCGTCCTAACAACTATGGAATAATTGTACGTACAGTTGCAGAAAACAAAATGGTTAAAGTGCTGGATGAAGAACTTCGATCGCTTGTGAGAAAATGGGAATCGGCATTCGATCGTTTAAGGGGTACAACTCCTCCTGCCCTTATAATCAGTGAACTGAATCGAACCTCTGCAATACTGCGCGATATCCTAAGTGTTTCCTTCAATAATATTCATGTTAACGATGAAACTGTATATAAGGAGATCCGGGATTATATTAGTACTATTGCCCCGGAAAAAGAAAAAATAGTCAGCTTTTATTCGGGTTCGACTCCCATCTTTGAAAAATTTAGTATAGAAAAACAAATCAAGGCTTCTTTCGGTAAAACTGTATCGTTTAAGAGCGGTGCCTATCTTATAATTGAACATACTGAAGCTTTACATGTAATTGATGTCAATAGTGGAAACCGGGCTAAATCGGCAAATAACCAGGAAACCAATGCACTTGAAGTAAATATGGCTGCTGTCGATGAAATTGCCCGTCAACTGCGGCTTAGGGATATGGGTGGAATTATTGTAATCGATTTCATCGATATGCATTCCCAGGAAAACAAGAACAAAGTGTTTGAACGGATGAAACAGGTTATGGAAGAAGACCGTACCAAACATAGTATACTTCCTTTAAGCAGGTTTGGCCTGATGCAAATTACTCGCCAGCGTGTCAGACCTGAAATGGAAATCAATACACGCGAAAAATGCCCAACCTGTGCGGGTACCGGCGAAATCTCTCCCAGTATTTTGCAAATCGAACGAATTGAAAGTACACTGAGTGAAATACTTGCAAGAACAAAATTAAAAAAGATCACCTTACGGATACACCCTTTTATAGCAGCATTTATTACCAGAGGATGGCTTAACTCCCAGACCAGAAAGTGGAAAAAAGAATTCAAATGTTCTATTAATGTGATACCAGTCAGCTCTTACGATTTTCTGGAGTATCGCTTCTTCGAAGAGAGTGGTCGTGAGATACATCGTTAAGCCCTTAAACTAAAAATATACTATTCCTCTTCTGATAATTTATTCTATTATTTATCATTGCCATTGTAAGCATTAGCCTGACTTTACGACAAAGTACCACAAACAGATAGTATTTCTCAAATCAAGATATCTATGTTTTAACATCTGATTAGCCTATCTTTTTTAATATCTTTAAAAGAAAAATTACTCATGAAGAAAGTATCGATCGCTTTAGTGTTAATTTTTATTTCTTTTTATTTCTCATATAGCCAGGTTCTTAATCCTGTAAAATGGAAGTTTTCATCGGAGATTGTCAGGCAAAATGTATATGAACTTAGATTCAGTGCTACTATTGATAAGGGTTGGCACATGTATGGCCTGAATGTTCCGGAAAACGGACCCATTCCTACCTCCTTTTTGTTCTCGCCTTCATCAGATGTGAAATACCTTAATGAAATTACACCGGAAAAAAATCCGGAAATTGAGTACGATTCGACATTCGAAATGGATGTTGAGCTTTTTAGTGAGCAGATAGCCTTTACACGTCAGGTTGAAATACCTCCAGAAAAGCAAATTATTCTTGAGGGAAGTGTCGAATTTATGGCATGTGACGATTCGCGATGCCTGCCTCCTAAAGAAGTGGAATTTGTTTTCACTTTTGATGAAAATTCAGTAAAAAAGCAGACAGAGTCAATTAAAACCTCTGACGAAAAAATTGCTCCCGGTACTGTATCATCAACTTTTGAAACCAGGACGATCGGGATAACTTCTGATTCCGCCTCTATGCAAGATAGTATCTCCGGTTTTTCAGCCGATACGGTTTCATCTGATATCCCGGAGGAAAATGACGAAGGAAACAGTAAAATGAATGACCGATCACTGATCGGACTTTTTCTGCTTGCACTTATAGCCGGATTTGGAGCCCTGTTAACTCCCTGTGTATATCCTATTATTCCCCTTACCGTATCATTCTTCATGCGCGATGTTTCACGATCGAAAGCCATTGCGAACGGTTTACTATTCGGAATTTCCATTGTAGTGATTTATACCCTGGTTGGATTGCTGGTAGGTATTTTAAAAATTGACCTTGTAAGGCTGGTATCTTCACATTGGTTACCCAATATAATCTTCTTTCTTATTTTCCTTGCGCTGGCCTTCTCATTTTTTGGTATGTTTGAAATTACCCTGCCTGGAAGTTTGTCTAATAAAATTGATCAGCAAGCAGATAAGGGAGGCTTTCTAGGCCCTTTCTTCATGGCTCTTGCAACCGTTATAATCAGTTTTTCATGCACAGGTCCTATAGTAGGCGTTGTTTTAGGATCTGCACTGCAGGGTGAAATTATCAAACCCGTTGTCGGCATGCTGGGCTTTTCTATCTCATTTGCCTTACCATTTACTCTAATGGCAATATTTCCCGGATTTTTAAAGAAATTACCTAAATCGGGTGGTTGGTTAAATTCTGTCAAAGTTTTCTTTGCGTTTATTCTGCTGGCCTTCTCACTGGTATTTATCAGTAATTTACGATTAAGCTTTATTACCCGCGAAGTGATCCTTTCGGTTAGTGTTGCCATTTTCTATCTTTTGGGTCTGTACTTAATGGGTAAAATAAAATTTCCACACGATACTTCTGTCGAGTCGATTTCCGTTTTACGGCTCCTATTAACAATAGCCTCATTTGGTTTTTCGATTTATCTTTTTACCGGATTATTCGGGGCTCCCCTTAAAAGCATTTCTCCTTTCCTGCCACCCCCGGATAGTCAGAGCGCTTTTTACTCCAACAGACAAGCTATACCTTCATCAGAAAACAAGCTTTCTGAATTCTCTGTCAATGTTTGTGATTCGACTCCTAAATATTCCGATATCCTCGATTTACCGCTGGGATTGAAAGGATATTTCGATTATGAAGAGGCCCTGATGTGTGCACAACAAGTAAATAAACCTGTATTGCTCGATTTTGCAGGTCATTCGTGTAAGAACTGCAAAAAAATGTACGCCGAAGTTTGGTCTGATCCTCGTGTTTTGAATAAACTGAAAAATGACTTCATTATAGCTGTACTTTATACCGATGACCGAACAAAGCTTCCTGAAAACGAATGGGTCACCTCTTCGATCGATGGAAAAGTTAAAAACACAATGGGGAAAAAATTTAATGACCTCCAGATTACTAAATTCAGGTCAAATGCCTTACCGCTGTATGCTATTGTCGATGCACAGGGGAATGTTCTTACTTCGAAAGAATATTACACATACAGTCCTGATGTTGAAGGATTTCTTGAATTTCTAAATGAAGGACTTAAGCATTCGGATAATTAATATCAACCTACTTTTCCATATTTATAATTAGGATATTTTCTTTACTGACTGATTCAGTTCTGATGGATCTTCATAAGTATGATATTCATCATGTTATGATCTTTTTTGACTATTATTTGTTTACAATTAATAAAGGATTTTCTAACATTGTCAGGCCGAAAAGAGTATCTTAATCATACTGGGTTCGGGATTATCAATTTAACTCCCATGATAGTAAAAAAAGATAAGAAAATTATTGAACTTGAAGAAGTTGTAGTCAAGTTTGCAGGCGACTCAGGCGATGGAATGCAACTAACCGGCAATCAGTTTTCCGATACTTCTGCCTTTGTGGGAAACGATCTGTCGACATTTCCCGATTATCCTGCCGAGATCAGGGCCCCTGAGGGTACTATTTCAGGAGTATCAGGTTTCCAGGTTCATATAGGACAGAAAAAAATTCAAACTCCCGGTGATAAAGCTGATGTCCTGGTAGCCATGAACCCTGCAGCCCTAAAAGCCAACCTTTGTTGGCTTAAAAATGGCGCGACTCTTATAATTGATATTGATAACTTCGATAATAAGCATTACAAGAAAGCCGGATACATTGAAGACCCTTTATATGAAGGCATTCTTGAGGATTATAACGTTATCAAGGCACCTATCACTAGTCTGACAAGGGATACGGTGAAGAAGTTCGAAACTGATTTTCATCTTGCAGATAAAATGCGCAACCAGTTTGTAGCAGGCATGCTTTATTGGCTCTTCAATCGTAACCTTAAAATAGGAGAATCATTTCTAAAAGAAAAATTTAAAAGCAAACCACCTCTTAAAAAGGCCAATATTGCTGTGTTGCATGCCGGTTATAATTATGCCGAGACTATCGAAGCTATGGCCGTTACTTTCCAGGTAAATCCAGCTTTAAGAGGCAAAGGCCTTTTCCGCAATATTAATGGTAATCAGGCTACTGCCTGGGGTTTACTGGCAGCCTCCGAAAAATCAGGACGAAAATTATTTCTGGGTTCCTATCCTATCACCCCGGCTTCTGAGATACTGCAGGAACTTGCATTAATGAAACATCTCAACGCTATTACATTCCAGGCTGAAGATGAAATTGCAGGTATAACTTCAGCCATCGGAGCTTCTTATGCCGGTCGGTTGGGAGTAACCTCTACTTCCGGTCCGGGCCTTGCCCTAAAGAGTGAGGCCATAGGTCTTGCAGTAATTATCGAGTTGCCACTTGTTGTGATCGATGTTCAGCGTGGTGGACCCTCAACGGGCCTTCCTACGAAAACAGAGCAGGGCGATCTTCTTCAGGCATTGTACGGACGAAACGGGGAAAGCCCATGTGTTGTACTGGCTGCTTCAACACCTGCCAGCTGTTTTCTCTTCGCCTATCAGGCAGCCAAAATTGCTATCGAACATATGACTCCGGTTATTTTACTTACCGACAGTTTTTTGGCAAACGGCTCAGAACTCTGGCCTATTCCCGATACAAACAACCTGGAGGCTATCGAGTCACCAATGGTTAAGGATAATGATCCTATATATTTACCCTATAACCGCAATCCGGAGAAACTCTCACGGTACTGGGCCGTACCCGGTCAGCCAGGATTACGGCACAGGATTGGAAGTCTGGAAAAAGCCGATGTAACCGGTGAAGTATCACACGATCCGTTAAACCACGAAATTATGGTGCTCACCCGCGCTGAAAAAGTGGAGCGGATAACAAATTATATTCCCGAACAGGAAATCATCGGTAAAAAACGAGGGAATCTTCTTGTTATAGGATGGGGAGGCACTTACGGTTCTTTGTACACTGCTGTAAAAGAACTCCAGAGTGAAGGCATGAGTATATCGCTGGTACAATTTAACTATATAAATCCGTTACCAAAAAACACAAGGGAAATACTTAAAGGCTTTAAGAAACGGATAGTATGCGAGCTAAATATGGGGCAGTTTGCCACATACATACGCTCAAAACATTCTCAATTCGATTATTTACAATACAATAAAGTACAAGGCTTACCATTTATGGTATCGGAACTGAAAAACAAATTCAAAGAAATTCTGGAGGAGATTTAGTTATGGCTTTTGAGACTGCAGCACCTATTATTTCACCAGCGGACTTTAACCTCGATTCAGAGGTTAAATGGTGTCCCGGATGTGGAGGACATGCCGTACTATCGGCAATTAAAAAAGCATTGCCTGAGATCGGAGTACCCAAGGAAAAAATTGTTTTCGTATCGGGAATCGGATGTTCAAGCCGCTTTCCGTATTATATCAATACCTATGGTTTTCACAGCCTTCATGGTCGAGCCCCGGCAATAGCCTCTGGGATAAAACTTTCCAATCCCGATCTCAGTGTCTGGATCATTACCGGCGACGGCGATTCTATGGCTATCGGAGGCAATCACTTCATCCATATTCTTCGACGCAATATTAATGTTAATATCATTTTATTCAACAATAAAATATACGGATTAACCAAGGGTCAGTATTCTCCAACTACTCCACTTGGAAGTGTCACTAAAACCTCACCCGATGGTACAATAGAACCTCCCTTTTTACCAGGTGAACTGGCAATGGGAGCTCAGGGAACTTTTTATGCACGCGTTGTCGATACCGATCCTAAAATGATGACAGAGGTATTTATTAATGCTGCCAAACATAAGGGAACTTCACTGATTGAAGTCCTGCAGAATTGTGTCATTTTTAATAATAAGGTACATGCCGATATTACCGGCAAAGATGTTAGAGAAGATCACCAGATTTACCTTGAACACGGAAAGCCAATGATTTTTGGAAAAAACCGTGATAAAGGTCTTTTGCAGAGTGGTTCGAAGTTTATTGTAACTAAAATTGGTGAAAACGGAGTAAGGAAAGAGGATATACTCATTCATAATGCTCATAATCCGGATGATACACGACACTATATGCTTTCAAGAATGACACTTCCTGACTATCCCGTAGCTATGGGAATCATCAGAGAATGGAAAACGAATGTATATGAGTGTATGCTCAATAAACAAATTAAGGAAGCAAAGAAAAAATCAAAGATTAAAAGTGTCAATGATCTTTTAAAAAGTGGACACACTTTTCGAATCGATTAGCTCCTGAGAAATGACCAATCAACCCGATCATCGTCACCCTCCCTACTCAGTCGACACATCCTTTGGTCTGCTCATGCAGAAAAGGATACGAAAAGTACTGGTAATCAGCAGCCAGTACGATTTCTATATGCTGGAGTCAGACGGACGGATTGACGAACATATCTTTAATGAATATGTTTCATTAAGCCTGCGTTATCCGCCTGTATTTATTCACGCCAGCTCAGCTAAAAAAGCCTTTCATATTCTGAAACAGGAAAGTATCGACCTGGTTATTGAGATGCTGAGCACTGGCGATACTAGCGCCTTTCATCTGGCAAAACAAGTCAAACAACTTAGTCCGGGAATTCCTGTTGTTGTCCTTACCCACTTCTCACGCGAAGTTTCACTTCAGCTTGAAAAAGAAGACCTGTCGGCGGTCGATTATGTTTTTAGCTGGCTGGGAAATCCTGACATTTTTCTGGCTATTATCAAGCTTATTGAGGATTCCATGAATGCTGAGAACGATATTCTTGCTATAGGAGTACAGTCAATACTCCTTGTCGAAGACTCGGTAAGGTATATTTCTTCTTATCTGCCGTTGTTATACCGGATCATTCTGGAACAATCGAAAGAATTTGTTAAAGAAGCATTGAACGAACATCAGCAGATGTTGCGCAGGCGGGGACGCCCTAAAATACTCGTGGCAAAAGACTATCAGGA
Source organism: uncultured Bacteroidales bacterium (assembly GCA_964592225.1). Taxonomy (GTDB): domain Bacteria; phylum Bacteroidota; class Bacteroidia; order Bacteroidales; family UBA10428; genus UBA10428. Next base: position 2,265 of record CAZQCO010000107.1, on the reverse strand, counting down.
AGCTGTAGCAAGCTATAAGAAATACAAAGGACATATTCTCGGCATTATTTCGGATGTCAGCTATAAGATAACGCCCGATCGCAGAGATACTATAACGAAAGCAGGACTTAATTTCTGTAGACTGGTAAAGAAAGATGATCCCAATATTCCTTTCCTGCTGCAATCGTCCGATGCGTCGAATATAGAACTGGCCAAAAAGCTAAAAACTGGTTTTTTGAATAAATACTCGGAAAACCTGCTTAACGAACTTAAAGAATATATTTTTAAGAATTTTGGCTTCGGTGAATTCGTTTTCATTGATCCTAAAACCCGAAAGGAGGCTTTTATAGCCCATGACCTGAAATCGCTACAGGAACTGATCCTTTCTGTTCCGGACGACATCCTGGAATACCACACACGCCGGGATGATTTTTCGAAATGGCTGAATGCCAGAGCCCTCTTCCCCATAGCAAAACGATTTAAGGAGAGCAGGTACGACGATTTCTCAGATCCCGACGAAGTACGGAATTTCATTTATAACAGCATTGCCGATTTCAGGGTGAGTAAAGCGCGCGGCGTTATCGCTGAATTTAACCGGAGTAAATTCGACGATTACCTGCTCTTTTCACGAATCGGACAAGGCAGCCTGGGCGGTAAAGCACGCGGGTTGGCTTTTATATCGTCGGCGCTGAAGAAAGAAAACCTGATCAACAAATATCCGGGAATTATTATATCCGTACCTCCAACCGTGGTGCTGAGCACTGATATTTTCGACGAATTCATGTCGAGTAATAACCTGTATACAAAAGCCTTATCGACCAGTGATGATCAGGTGATCCTGAATCACTTCATTCAAGCCGATTTTCCTCAAAAGATAAAAGACGATCTTTTCAGTATCGCCAGTATTGCACAGAATCCTATTGCCGTCCGGTCGTCAAGCAAGCTTGAGGATTCTTTGTTGCAGCCCTTTGCAGGTATTTATAATACATATATGATACCTCCGGTCAGTGATCCGGTAGTTGCTTTACTGAAACTTGAGCAGGCCATAAAGAGTGTTTATGCCTCGGTGTTTTTTCAGGAGAGCAAATCGTACCTGATGGCTACGCAGAACCTCATTGATGAGGAAAAAATGGGAATAATTATTCAAACGGTTTGTGGCAATAATTACAACGGTCGCTTCTATCCTACGCTTTCGGGCGTTGCGCGTTCGTTAAATTATTATCCTGTGGGCAAGGAAAAAACTAAGGACGGGATAGTGAATCTGGCCTACGGGCTTGGAAAGCAGATTGTCGAAGGAGGAATTTCCTTACGGTTTTCTCCAAAATATCCCCGCAATATCATTCAACTCTCATCACCCGCTCAGGCATTAAAGAATACCCAGAAATATTTCTATGCCATCGATATGGATCCTGAAAGTTACGAACCCTCAGCTGACGATAAAATTAATATGCTTTATTTACCCATTAAAGAAGCTGAAAAAGACCGTTCATTCACTTTTGCTGCTTCAACATACGATCTGAATAACCAGGTAATTCGTGACGGTTTACTCAATGAGGGTAAAAAGATAATCACCTTCTCAAATGTACTCAACCATAATACTTTTCCCCTGGCGGATATAATCAACGATCTTCTTACCATCAGCAGCGATGCATTGAACCATCCCGTAGAAATTGAATTTGCAGCCAACCTCGATACTCCCGACGGAGAACCTAAAATATTCAACTACCTGCAGGTACGCCCTATTGTTACGCATTATGGACAATGCGATATCGATATAAGCAAAATTCCGGAAGAACGTTTAATATTAAGTTCGGAAAAAGCTATGGGAAATGGTTGCATCGATGGAGTCCACGATATAGTATATGTTAAAACCAAAGACTTTAATCCGTCGCAGAATAAAAATATGGCACGCGAAATTGAATCGCTGAACCGGGAAATGGTGAAGGAAAAAAGGAGTTATGTGCTTATGGGCCCGGGTCGCTGGGGTTCGGCCGATCCCTGGCTCGGCATTCCGGTTAAATGGTCACAGATTTCAAATGTTCGTCTCATAATCGAATTGGGTATTGAGGAATATAAGGTCGATCCCAGCCAGGGAACCCATTTTTTCCATAATCTGACCAGTTTCGGCGTAGGCTATTTCACATTGACACCCCATATTAACGATGGATTTGTGAAACTTGATTATCTCAATTCACTTGAAGCCTGTTCCGAAAGTGAAAATATAAGGCACGTCCGGTTCAAAAAGCCTCTCACTATCCATATCGATGGCAGGAATACAAAAGGTGT
>CAZQCO010000106.1:0-10754 GCA_964592225.1 uncultured Bacteroidales bacterium | reverse complement strand
CCGCCATTTTTTAATCCTGACTTACACTTTCTGGTGTATCGTCAGGATTTTTTTAAATTAGGATGGAATGCATCTATATTACTGACATATTATTGATTTTTAGAATATTATACCTGGTATTTACATAGATAACTGTCAATATTTTATTATAGGAAAGTGTATAACTTTTAGTAAGATTCTTTTTTTAAAAACAAGATTTGATCTTTATTTGGCAGAGTAGGATTCTTGCCGGTTAAAGGCAGCACAATGAGAGTAAACCTATATATTATTCTTTTACTGACTCAATCAGCTTTATGGGCACAGGTCGAGAATGATTCTGTCCCTGTTCTCAATTCCTGGAGACTCGAAAATAATTTTTCGGAAATTAAAAGTACCAAAGTAGATACAAGTCTTGAGAATTTTCAATTTTTCTATCCAAACTACCAATATTCGGTGAGTAATTCATATTTAGGTAACCTGGGCACAGCATCGCTATCGAATATAGTCTCCGACAGAATATTTAAAGACGATGTTTTTTTTATTAATTCTTTCCTACCCTATTTTCAAACTGCGGAGAACACTCAGTATTATAATACCCGAAAACAATTTTCACGACTTACCTATACTTTCGAAAATCTACGCAGTAGCAGGGAAGAGACATTTGAAGCTTTTCATACACAAAACCTGTCTCCTAAGCTCAATATAGGCCTGCGATATCACAATATCTCAGCGAGAGGACAATATCGATATCAAAAAGTAAAGCAGAATTCTTTCAGATTATTTGGCAACTATACCGGACAAAAATACAGGGTTCATTCAAGCTTTAATTTGAATTACGCCCGGAATCATGAAAGTGGTGGTATTATTGATTCTTATTTTCATGATAGTATTAATACTGGAAGTATTGAGATACCTACTGTTTTCGATGGTTCCGGTCCTCCAAAGTATGATTCTGATGCAGAAAATAAATTAAGATATTTAGATATGCTCGTAAGTCAGCGTTTGAAATTATTTACACTGGCATCAAAAACAGATACCACTGAAATTAAAAAAGGCCGGAATATTGCCGAACCTATCCTTACCTATGTTTTCAGGCTTAGCCGGTCAAGTAAAAGATACACTGATTCTGATCCCGTTTCACCGGGCTTATATGATGAATTCTATTTTAATACCCTTTCAACCAACGATTCGGTTTTGAACCTTCGTATTTCCAATACGCTACAATTGGAATTTAAAACCACTTTCAGGAGAAAATTCCAGGCTGGCATATATGGACTTGTAGGCTATGATTTCGAAAGGTATCGCTTCTATTCCGAATGGGATACTACCTATATTCCAGGGAGTGACACATTACTTACTCCAATAATTGAAGATAGTGGTGATACACTGAAAGGTACTGATATGACCGAGCAGTTTACAAATACATTTGTTTCGGCAGGAATTTATGGAAATTTCCGGAACCGGATTCGGGCTCAATTTTCCGGGACCCTTTATCTGGCAGGTCAAAAGAGCGGTCAAACCGAAATCAAGGGATCGATCAATACAGATATAACTCTCTTTAAAAAAGAGTATCAAATTGATGTTGAAGGAATAATAGAGAACAAAATGCCGGGATACTTGTTAGAAACCTATTATTCGAATCATTATATGTGGAATCAGGAATTGAAGTCACAAAACGGATTTCGTTTGTCAAGTGTATTACGGAGTCCGTCAAAGAATTTTGAATTACGGGGCAATTATTACGTACTTCGAAATTTTGTATATTTTAATGAGCAGGCTAAGCCCCAGAATTATGAGTATATTCTTAATTATTTTTCGATCGAAGCAACAAAAACCTTTAAGTTATGGAAATTTTACTCATTGAACAAAATTATCTATCAGGTAACTGAAAACAAAAGTGTTTTACCCTTGCCTGATCTGGTGATTTACAATTCCACTTATTTTGATCATACTTTCAGATTTAAACTAACAGACGGAACCCTACAGGCGATTTTTGGCTTGGACATTTATTATAACACCAGTTTCAATGGATACGAGTACTCTCCAGCATTGGGTGTATTCTACGTTCAGAATAATGAAAATATAGGCAACTATCCACTTATGGATTTGTTTTTAAATATTAAACTGAAAAGAACCAGGTTTTTTGTCAAACTGCAGCATTTTAACAGCTCATGGTTTGAGCAGAATTATTATTCGACACTGCATTATCCTTATAATCGAAATGCAATTAAGTTCGGATTGTCCTGGGTATTTTATGATTAAACAGCGCGTGTGATTTGATATAAAAAGATTTATTATGAAATTAAGAAAAAGTTATAGTGTAATACTAATTATAATACTTGCATTTTCATGTATCAGGTTGGGGAATCCCGTACCTGAAGAAAAAAATAATTCAATACTGGAGGAGGTTTTAGAAAGGGGAGTCCTTAGGGTAGTGACAGATTTTAACTCTACAAGTTACTTCATTTACCGTGGACAACCAATGGGTTATCAGTATGAAATGCTCCAGGAGCTTGCTAATCATCTTGGAGTCAGACTTGAAGTTCGTGTGAATAACAACCTGGAAGAGAAATTTGCAATGCTTGAAAAAGGAGAGATCGACCTTATAGCTGTTAACCTGGCAGTGACCAAAAAGCGTAGGGAGAGGCTGGCTTTTACTGTACCTCATACACAAACACGACAAGTATTGGTTCAAAAAAAGCCCGCTGACTGGCAAAAGCTCTCTGGTATTGCTATAGAGGATAGTCTGATACGTAACCAACTCGATCTGGCAAATAAAACTATCTATGTTCAGAAGAATTCATCCTATTCAAGGCGGCTTAGGAATTTATCCGATGAAATCGGCGATTCAATTAATGTGGTTGAGTTGGATGAGAGTGATGAACAACTTATAGAGAGGGTAGCCAGGGGAGAAATTGATTATACGGTATGTGACGAGATTACCGCTCAGGTTGGGGAGTTATATTACGATAATATTGACATTGGTACCCCGGTAAGTTTTTATCAAAATCTCGCATGGGCCCTCAATAAAAATGCTATCGATCTGAAACAGACCATCGATAGCTGGTTGACTGATTTTAAGCAAACACGAAAATATGCGCTCATTACGCGTAAGTATTTCCAAAATAAGCGATCGGCAGAAATCGTGGCCAGTGATTATTATGCCAATGTATCAGGTAAAATTTCTCCTTACGATGCTTTGATTAAGGAGTTCAGCGAAGAAATCGGATGGGATTGGAGGCTTGTTGCATCATTGATCTTTCAGGAATCAAGATTTAATCCACATGCCAGGTCATGGGCCGGAGCCTATGGTTTGATGCAGTTGATGCCTACTACAGGTCAGCGTTTTGGTGTTAATGCTTCTTCACCTCTTAAAATGCAGATTCGGGCAGGACTTATGTACCTACAATGGCTCGATGAGAGATTTACTGACATTAAGGATCCCGAAGAACGTAAGAAGTTCATTCTTGGCGCTTATAATATTGGTTTGGGTCATATTAGTGATGCCAGGTCGTTGGCAGCAAAAAACAAAAAAGATCCGAATATTTGGGACGATAATGTGGCTGAATATCTGCTTCTAAAATCAGATCCCACATTTTATAACGACCCGGTAGTAAAATATGGTTATTGTCGTGGAACAGAGACATATCAGTATGTTACAGATGTTATAGAACGTTACGGACATTATAAAAATCTGGTAACTCAATAAGGTAAGGCTAAAAATTTGAGTTGAAAGCATCAAAATCCCGGAGTACTATCTCCGGGATTTTTTCTTTTTATCCTTCTGAGAATTTCTTTAAATTCTGCAAGTATCATTGAAGTAGCACCCCATACTATTTCATCTTCGATATCGAAATAGGGAGCAAGTATTTCATGTTCTTTTACCCTGAAACGGGTGGTTTTACTATTTTTTTTATCAAGCAATGCTGACAGGTAGCATGGAAATAAATATTGCACTTCTTTGTCATTAAGTATGAAATCCTTTTTTTCGTCGATATAAAAAACAAAAGGAGTAACATCGAAGCTACTTACCTGAATATTCAGGGGTGTAAGGATGCCTAAATATTCCTTAACACTAAGTTTAACACCTATCTCTTCATAGCATTCGCGGATGGCAGTATCATAAAGAGACGAATCGTTTTTATCGACTTTACCTCCGGGGAAGCTGATCTGACCACTATGATGCCCCTTGTAATTGGTTCTTTTAATCAGTAAAATCTGGGAGGGTATTTTTCCGGGCGAATAAATGATGACGGATACAGCTGCCTTGATGGCTTTACTATCCGGCAGTTTTAAAAAAAGCTGATGAGAGGGTATCATTTGGTTCTGAAAACATACTCCGGGGAGTTCTTTTTTAAGTTCTTCTTTTACCAATAGTTTCAGCGACATGTCGGATCAATTGTAACGAAGGGTTTTTACCGGTTCAATCCTGAGAATAATTAAAACCGGGAGATACATTGCGATAAAGATCATAAAAAGGCTGCCCAGATTTGTTAAGATGATAATCGGAAGTGTAAGATTGACAGGTACATAATCGATAAAATAAGATGCCTGATTCAGTTTCATTATCTGAAAATTATCCTGCAAAAGAGCTATGGCTATAGCAATAATATTACCTATGATCATTCCCTTAAAAATGAGAAATAACGCCTGATGAAGGAATATTTTTTTTACAGTCTGGTTATTTGCACCGATGGCTTTTAAAAGGCCAATAGTTTGTGTTCGGTCAAGTATCAGGATTATAAGGCCTGAGATCATATTTACTATCGCTACAATGATCATCAGAAGAATAATTACCAATACATTCATATCGAGGAGATTGAGCCACTGAAAAATCTGCGGATATTTTTCTTTAATATTTACAATTTTCAATCTTGAACCGTCTTCGAGAAAATGAAAACCTGCAATTTCCCTAACCTTGTCTGTAATAAAATCAAGCTTTCGGTAATCGTCGATGAGAATTTCAAAACCTGTAATCTGGTCTTTGTCCCAGTCGTAGAGCTTTTGAATATGCCCGATGTCGGTAAGGATAAATTGCTTGTCGAATTCTTCGAGACTGGTTTCGAACAAGCCACATATTTTAAAACGCCGGGGACGAGGCCTTGTATCGAAAAAGAACATAGGAAATTCATCACCCACCTTTAATCCAAGAAGTGATGCCAGTTTTCTGGAAATTAGTACTTCATCGGTTTTTATGGAATCCTGCACCCGGAAACTTTGTCCTTCAACCAGGTTCGATTCGAAAAAACTCCAGTCATAATCTGCTCCGACACCTTTGGCAATTACGCCCTGGTTTTCTTTACCTGCTTTGATAATTCCCGGTTTTGTAGCGAAAACCTGTACGTGTTTAATACCGGGTATTTTTTTTATTTCCGGAAGAAAACTCTGATTGGCTGAGACAGGAAGGGATTCGAATGAATTATTGGAATCGAAATTCAGAATCTGAATGTGGCTCCCGAACCCAACAGCTCTGTTCCGGATTTCCTGTTTAAATCCTGTAACCACAGCCAGAGTAATGATCATAACCGCAATACTGAGGGCTATTGAAAAGACAGATAGCTGTACAATCGATCGGGAAAGCATTTTTTTGCCTTCCTTATCGAAAGTAAATCTTCGGGCGATATAGGATTCGACATTCACGAATTAACGATGGGTGTTAAGAGCATAAAAGTACTAAATTAGCCCCGGTAATACTATGTAGTCATGTTGAAAAACCGGAAATCTGTTTCTTTCAGGATAACAATATTTCTGATATTAATAATACCTGGTTGTTCTCATGCTCAACCTGAAGAGGACATTCTTCCGGCTGCTTATAACACAGAGCAGTACCTGCCTATGATTTCAGCTAAAAAGGTGGGACTTGTTATCAATCATACGTCGGTTCTGAATTACTCAAACTTATTAGATAGTCTGATAAGTCTTAAAGTAAATGTCCGGGCAGTTTTTACTCCTGAGCACGGCTTTAAAGGAACAGCCGATGCAGGCGCATATGTAAGCAATGAGAGATACTCAAACTCTGATATTCCGGTAATATCATTATATGGCAAAAAGAAAAAACCTAATGCTGAAGATTTAAAAGGGATTGACATTATGGTCTTTGATCTGCAAGATGTGGGTGTCAGGTTTTTTACCTACCTGAGTACATTGCATTATATAATGGAGGCATGTGCCGAGCAGCAGATACCCTTACTTGTACTGGACCGTCCCAATCCTAATGGCCATTATATTGATGGTCCGGTTCTTGATTCGGAATACAAATCATTTATCGGACTTCATCCTGTGCCGATTGTATATGGAATGACTATCGGCGAGTATGCTCAGATGATCAATGGAGAATACTGGCTTGCCGATTCTGTTCAGTGCGAACTAACAGTGATCAAATGTCAGCATTACACCCACTCAGCGTTTTATAACCTTCCTGTTTCTCCGTCACCCAATTTACGGGGAATGAGGGCCGTATATTTGTATCCTTCTGTGGCTTTATTTGAAGGTACCGTAGTATCGGAAGGACGCGGTACAACATTCCCTTTTCAGATGATAGGACATCCGGAATATTCAGACCACACATTTTCATTTATTCCTCAACCGATGGAAGGATACAGTCTCAATCCTAAGTTGAAGTTAATAAATTGTTTTGGCATGGATTTGCGGGGAATCCCCATTGATTCGTTACAGTATGAAAAAAAGATAATTCTCAGCTACCTGATAGATTTTTATAATGATCTTAACCTGGGAGAAAATTTTTTTACCAATTATTTCGATCTGCTGGCAGGTAACCATGAATTGCGTGATCAGATTATTGTGGGATCAACAGTTGAAGAAATACGGCAATCGTGGACAGAAGATATAGAGGCTTTTAAAAAAATCAGGGTAAAGTATCTGCTCTACCCCGATTTCGAATAATAATTCTTTTATTTTACTCCTACTCTATTTTCAACATCGGTTTTTTCCGCAATACGACCGGGATATTCCATAAGGCCTCTCCGCAAACACTCCATAGCAATGCTTATTTGTTCCTTATTAATAACATAGGCGAGTCGGATTTCTTGTTTGCCTATTCCTCCTTCGGTATAAAAACCTGCACCGGGAGCCACCATAATCGTATTTCCTTTATATTCAAAATCGCTTAACATCCACATGGCAAATTTCTCCGAATCATCAACAGGAATTTTGGCCATAACATAGAAAGCCCCTTTTGGTTTCGAGCAAAAGACTCCCGGAATACTGTTCAGGGCATCGACAATATAATTGCGCCTCGAGAGATATTCCTCAAAAACTCCGTTCATATACTCATCGCTCGAATCGATAGCGGCTTCACCTGCTATCTGGCCTACATAGGGAGGACTTAAGCGTGCCTGGCAAAACTTTAAAGCTGTATCGCGCAATTGTTTATTCCTGGTTATTAAGGCTCCTGTACGCAATCCCGTAGCGCTATAACGTTTCGATAGAGAATCGATCAGGATGGCATGATTGTCGATTCCCTCCAATTGCATTACAGAGATAAACTCTTCACCATCGTATACAAATTCGCGGTATACTTCATCGGACAGCAGGAAAAGGTCATATTTTAAAACCAGATCACGTATTTGTTCCAGTTCCTTCCGGCTATATACATGTCCGGTCGGATTATTCGGATTGCAAATGATAATACCCCTGGTTTTTTCTGTGATCTTCTTTTCGAATTCGCTGATGGGAGGCAATACAAATCCATTTTCGATATGCGAAGTAATGGATACAACTTTTACATCTGTCGATGTGGCGAAACTGTAATAGTTGGCATAAAAGGGTTCTGGCACCAGAATCTCATCGCCGGCATTTAAACAGGTTAATAAAGTAATGGTAATCGCTTCGGAACCACCTGTGGTAATAAGAATATCTTCATAATTAACAGAAATGTTGTGACGCGTGTAATATTCCACTAGTTTTCGCCGCAGCGATTCCATTCCTGCGCTATGGCTATATTCAATGACATTTGCTTTCAGATTCCGGATCGCCGCCAATGCCTTATCAGAAGTAGGTATATCGGGTTGCCCGATGTTTAACTTGATAACGTTCTTGCCTTTGCTCATAGCTTCTTCGGCAAGTGGAACCAACTTCCTGATAGGGGAGTTTGGCATAAGCGTTCCTCTTTTTGAAATCTTTGGCATTGTTTTAATTTATTAAATGGTTATTAAAAACAAACTCACAGATAAACGTATCTGTGAGTCACGATTATCCGTATGGTTTATGATATTATTCTGCTGTCGCCTGGGGGGGCGCTTCAACATTTCCCCTGATATGCAGTACGATTGGTGCCTCAGAGGCATTTGAATACACAGTGATACTCTTATTGAATTGTCCTATTCGTCTTGTGTCGTATTTAACCTCAATAGAAGCTGATTCAGAGGCGTTAATTGGTTCACGGGGCCATACAGGCACTGTACACCCGCAGGAACTACGCACATTGCTGAGCAATAGAGGCTCTGTCCCGGTATTCGTGAAAACAAATTCAAATATGCCGTTTCCACCTTGTTCAATAGTACCATAATTATGGTCCATTTCAGCAAACTCTATAGCAGGTCCAAATACAGATTCTGTTTCTCCACTTGTGGGAGTCTGAGAACAGCTTATTGTAAAGGTTGCAATAACAAACATCAAACTCGCAATAATCTTTTTCATAATAATTAATTTTTCAATTCGCAAATTTATAAGATATTTTTTGATTATTTATTCTATAACAATAATAATGCAAAAATGATCACTAAATAAAACAAAATGCTAATATACATTATTCAATAAACAGGACTAAGGACATTTATAAACACATTAAAGATATTCTGAATGGAATATTGTATACAGTATATTAGCTTACTACGAGTGTAAATAATAAAGAGTTTTATCAGAAGGCACTTTTTTTTATTTTTCATGAATTCATCATGCTTTTACTCACATACAAACTATAGTCTTAATTATTTTTTATTTTTACGCGATTTTTCAAACTATCAACAGGAACAAGCAGATTTCATTATGGAGATTCCCAGCAAGTACAATCCAAAGGCAGTTGAAGATAAATGGTATCAGTTTTGGATGGATAAAGGTTTTTTCAGGTCGGTACCTGACCCTAAAAAAGACGCTTATACCATTGTAATTCCTCCGCCGAATGTAACGGGTGTACTCCATATGGGGCATATGCTGAATAATACTATTCAGGATATTCTTATTCGCCGTGCCCGGATGCAGGGAAAGAATGCCTGCTGGGTGCCGGGTACCGATCATGCTTCTATTGCTACTGAAGCCAAAGTAGTAGCCAAATTAAATGAAACAGGCATTAAAAAAAGTGATCTTACCCGTGAACAATTTATGGAACATGCCTGGGAATGGAGAGAAAAACACGGAGGTATTATCCTGGAACAGCTTAAGAAACTGGGTGCATCGTGCGACTGGGAGCGGACAAGCTTCACCATGGACAAAAAGCTCTCTGACAGTGTAATTAAAGTATTTGTCGACTTATTTAATAAGGGGTACATATACAAAGGTGTTCGGATGGTGAACTGGGACCCCCGGGCTAAAACGGCCCTGTCGGACGAGGAAGTCATTTACCGGGAAGAAAAATCAAAACTCTACTATGTACAATACAAAATCGAAGGTTCAGACAATGAATGGATAACTATTGCTACCACACGTCCGGAAACTATTCTGGGTGATACAGCAGTGTGTGTGAACCCGGCTGATAAACGATTTCTGCATTTTAAAGGGAAGAAAGCCATTGTTCCCCTTGTGGAACGTCCGGTTCCCATCATTTTCGATGATTATGTCGATATGGAATTTGGTACGGGATGCCTTAAAATCACACCGGCCCACGATGAGAACGATTATGAGATCGGATTGAAACACAAGCTGGATGTCATCAACATTTTTAATCCGGATGGAACCTTAAGTGCTGAAGCACAGTTTTTTGTAGGAACCGACAGGTTCGAAGCCCGGAAACTCATTATTCCTGAATTGGAGAAAGCAGGCAACATGGTGAAGACTGAGGATTATGTAAATAAAATTGGCTATTCGGAACGCACCGATGAAGTAATAGAGCCCCGTTTATCGGCCCAGTGGTACATGAAAATGAAAGAGCTTTCGAAACCTGCCCTGGAAAATGTGTTGAAAGATAAAGTTCAGTTCTATCCGCCAAAATTTAAAAATCTCTACCGCCACTGGATGGAGAACATCAAAGACTGGTGTATCAGCCGTCAGCTCTGGTGGGGGCATCGGATACCGGTGTATTACCTGGCCGACGGGGAATATGTAGTGGCAGAAACGGCTGAAAAGGCACTCGAACTGGCCCGTAATAAAACCGGTAATCAAAATTTAACTGTACATGATCTCAGACAGGATGAAGATGTGCTGGATACATGGGCATCGTCATGGCTATGGCCCATATCGGTATTCGACGGGATCAATGAGCCCGATAATCCGGATATCCGGTATTACTATCCCACTACTGACCTGGTAACGGCTCCCGATATCATATTTTTCTGGGTAGCGCGCATGATTATTGCCGGATACGAATTTCGTGGTGAACAACCTTTCAAAAATGTATATTTTACCGGTATGGTAAGGGATAAACTCCGGCGAAAGATGTCGAAATCGCTGGGCAATTCGCCCGATCCCCTTAAACTGATCGCTAACTACAGCGCCGATGGTGTCAGGGTGGGAATGCTGTTGTGTTCGCCTGCCGGAAACGATTTGCTATTCGATGAAAGCCTGACGGAACAGGGACGTAATTTTTGTAATAAAATATGGAA
>CAZQCO010000105.1:0-11471 GCA_964592225.1 uncultured Bacteroidales bacterium | reverse complement strand
TACACCTATACATGGTTGCAGAGTACCGATAGCGTAAACTGGAGCAATGCTGTTGACAGGGGAGGCTCCGATTCTCTTCATTTCTACCCTGCTGAACTGGTACAAACTACCTATTTTACCCGTGTTGTAGAATCGGGAGTGGTTATCGATACTGCACGTGCTATAAAGATCTATGTTCACGATTCCATTGAGGGAAATGTTTTAGCTATACGCGATACGCTTTGTTATACTATGAGTCCCGGAACGCTGAATGGAGGGGTGTTAAGCGGAGGAAACGGTTTTTATAGCTATCAATGGGAATCGAGCATAAACCAGACTAGCTGGAATCCCAGGTCAACCAGTCCTTCCCTAACCGAAGGCAATCTCGAGCAATCAACCTTTTACCGGCGCATTGCCAGATCGGCCAGGGTGTGTATCGATACCAGCAACATCGATACACTATCGATAATACCATTAATAACTAACAATACATTCCTACGGGCGGATACTGCAATCTGTTCGGGCCTCGATGCCGGCACAGTTGAAATGTTATATCCCGGAGGGGGAGATGGGACCTATCAGTTGCAATGGTGGAATAGTACGGATGATATTTCCTATTCGCCCATTGGCGGAGCCACCGGTCAGAATTATGCACCAGGTATGTTAATTGCCGACCGTTACTACAAAAGGGTAGTACATTCCGGAGCAGATGCTGCCTGTAAGGATACAAGTGTTTCATTTTATATTGAGGTTTATCCTTTGATTTCTAATAATCAGATCCAAACCGATTCTACCAGGTATTGTGCTGGAGATATTCCTCTTTCTTTTACTGGATTATTGCCAACAGGCGGCGATGACCCGGATTACAGCTATTCATGGCAACAACGTGAACTCTCGGGTTCGTGGACAGATATTACTGGAGAGACCAATATAAATTATTCACCATCTACACAGTTTGAAGATACGGTTCAGATACGCCGTGTGGTGGAATCGGGGCTTAATTCAACCTGTGTCGATAATAGCAATAGTATTCAACTTGATGTCATACCCTATATAATAAATGTTCTGGTTACTACCGATAGTGCTATTTGTGAGGGAGCGACTCCACTGCCATTCACGGAAGCAGTTGCTTCCGGTGGTGCAGGTGCAGGCAGTTATGGATATCTTTGGGAATCACAGTTAGTTTCAGGCGGATCCTGGCAACCGGCTCCCGGAACAAACGACCAGCCTTCCTATACCTCCGGCGAATTAACACTATCCACTCAGTTCAGGAGAGCAGTAACTTCCCAGATTTGTAGTGACAACAGCGATCCGGTGACCATAACCGTATATCCTTATCTAATCAATAATTCTATAACCGGGAGTGCTATTCAATACACCTGTTTCAATACAGGCAAAGAATTGAACGGTAATCCGGCTCTTGATGGTGGAAAACCCGGGGACAAAAGGTTCATCTGGGAGGATTCTGAAGAAGGTGTCAACTGGGGTCAGGCCGATGGGGTATTTAACCAAGTTGATTATACTTCACCGGCATTAACCGATACCCTGTTCTTCCGCCGTATTGTGCTCTCAGGTGAAAACGATCAGTGTATGGACACAACGGATGCTGTTCTTATCAGAATTAACGGCCTTCCTGCTGGTGATATATTAAGTGGTATCGATACAGCCTGTGCCGGAAATAGTATTACAATTCAATATTCTGGTCTTATCGGTTCCTCACCCTGGACCCTTATTCTGGGTGAAAATAATCCGGGCATATCATTCATCGTTACCTCATCTTCAGGAGAAATTAATTTCCCTGCCTATGAATCGGGATCAATACGCGTATTGGACCTGATGGACGACAGCACCTGTCATGCCGACCTAAGTTCCAACACGGGTGTTATCAATCTGACGGTATATGAAGTGCCTGTTGCCTATGCCGGTGCCGATACGCAGATTTGCGGACCCATCCATAACCTGAATGCTGTTCCTTCGGTGGGAACGGGTACCTGGAGCGGAAATGGCGTTACGTTTGTTGATGAACACAACCCTCATACGGAGGTTGAAATTCAAACATACGGTTCCTATATTTTTACATGGACTGAGGAAAATTGGCAATGTCCCGATGCTGATGACATAGAGGTCATATTCTACCAACAGCCTGAAATACCTTTTGCAGGTGAAGACCAGAGCCTCGATTATACCTTTGAAACCTATCTGGCTGCTGAACCACCACCCTTTGGAGAAGGCTACTGGCAATTTATTACCGGATCGGGAATTTTTAGCGATTCCACATTATATAATACCTATGTTGAATTTCCACAGTTGGGAACCTATGAATTGAGTTGGACACTGGAAAACGGTGTATGCGAACCCGTATCCAATACAATCACTGTCATAATAAACGATCTGCAAATTTTCAATGGCTTCTCACCCAACGACGACGACATTAATGAGACATTCATATTAAAACTCAGCGGACGCGCAGATGTTGATTTAATTATACTCGACAGATGGGGAAACCAGGTTTATACCAGTTCTGCCAGAGAAGGAGATAGGGAAATTTCATGGGATGGAATAACCAATAAGGGTAAACCTGCACCTGAAGGAACTTATTTTTACATTATCAGGGAACATGGGCTTCGTGATAGTAAAGGATATCTTGAACTTCGCCGATGAGAAACAGCCGACTTATAATTATTCCCGGGATGTTCCTCTCCCTGACTTTGTTCTCCCAGCAAATGCCTGAAATTTCGCTGTTTGGGGCAAATCAGACATTTTATAATCCCGGCTCGGTGGGTAATCAGGAAGTGCTGGCTGCCGATTTTTTATTCAGGGCCAATTGGAGAGGATTTGATGGTGCTCCTTTTACTCAGATTTTTTGTGCTCATGCTCCTTTGCGCGATCCGGCGGTGGCTATGGGTATCCTCCTTGAGCATGACGCTCCTGGAGGTACAAATTATACCGGTGTTTATATTAATTATGCTTACCGGATAAAATTAGGAGTTAACAAAATCTCATTTGGGCTTAAAGCCGGATTGACAAGTGGTTCCCAGGATTATTTCACATTGCGCGATAATCCCGATCCGACTTTTAGTGACAATAACCGGACCTTCTACGTTCCGAATTTCGGGATTGGGGTACTTTACTATGGCAGGCAATATTGGGCTGGCGTATCTATACCAAGGCTTTTTGGGTTCGAGAACCAAGCCTCCGGTGCCTATGGAATAAAACATGATTTCTGGAGGTACGAGTATTTTATTACCGGAGGTGGAAGAATTCCGGCTGGTTCAGATTGGTCATTCGAGCCTTCGGCACTTGTTGTTTTCAACAGTGCGTATAAACTGAGAATAACTGTTATGGGAACGGCAATTTATAAAAGTGTTTATAAGGCAGGTTTGGGTTATCGCTCGGGCGAAGCTCTTATTATGGCAATGGGCTATCAGCTGAACAGGCAGTTTTCACTGGGTTATTGTTACGATTTAAGTATCGGTAAAATTGCAGACTATTCTTTCGGATCGCACGAAATAAATATACATTATAAGTTTGGCTATAAAGTAAATGCTTCAAATCCAAGAGGTTTTTAACAGATGATTATACGATATTCCGCCATATTATTATTTACATTAAATCTTTTCTGTGTGGATGCACAAGTGTTTTACCGAGCCGATCGCCTTCCGTTTAATTCTTCGGCAAATAATGAAATGGCCCCGATGATATATAAAAATGGTTTGGTTTTCAGTTCCAACCGGAAAAATGATATTATACTGGTAACTGTCGATCAGGAAGGCAATTATATGTACAACCTGTATTTTGTCGACAAGAAAGGGCATAAAAACTGGGGTTCGGTAAACCTTTTCGCAAAGGAAATAGCCTCACGATACAACGAAAGCTCAGCTTGTTTTAGCCGCAATGGCAATACAATTTATTATACAGCTACAATTAATTCTTCCGGCAAAGTGGGGGATGAATTTTTGGGTGACACATTAAAAAATGGAATTTTCATCACAAAATGGATTAATGAACATTGGTCGGTACCCGAAGCTTTTCCATATAATAGCGAAATGTATGATGTCGCCTTTCCGTTTATCAGTGATGATAATCAACGTCTGTATTTTTCTGCACGTAATCCAGAGGGATTTGGAAAATATGACTTGTATTACTCTAACATTAAAAATGGAGTATGGTCGGAACCTGTGAATTTGGGACCTGTTATAAATACTTCCGAGAGTGAAGTCTTTCCGTTTTTATATATGGAAAAAAGACTATATTTTTCATCTGGAGGCCATGGTAGTGAAGGGGGACTTGATATTTTCTATTCCGACCTAGTAAATAATAAATGGACTTCACCAGTCAAACTGCCAAATCCTTTTAATTCGCGCTCCGACGATTTTGGATTCGTGGCTAATGCCGAAATAGATACAGGTTATTTTACTTCCAACCGAAAAGGGAGTGATGATATTTATACATTTGTATCGACATTTCCGGCATTTAGTGCATGTCCCGAACAGATTGAGGAATCCTTCTGTTACGAATTTTATGAAGCTGGCACTATGGTGCTCGATACAACAACACTTCGGTATGAATGGGACCTGGGCGATGGAACAAAGATCCGCGATGTTCGGGCAAGTCATTGTTATGCTAAACCCGGATATTATTTGGTGCAGCTTAATGTAATTGATACACTGACAGGTGATATTTATTTCAGCGAAGCATCTTACGATCTTTTAATCGAACCGGTTGAACAACCCTACATAATTGCTCCTGATACAGCTTATGTAAACCAAAATGTTAATTTTGATGCTTCGCAATCAAGTATCAGAAGTTTTACAATCGGGAATTATTACTGGGATTTCGGTGACGGGACTATAGAAAATGAGATGAAAGTCAGGCACCGGTTCACAAAAGCAGGCCGCTATACTATAAGATTAGGACTTACCGGTACCAGAACAGAATCGGAAGATATTTTGCAGAAAGCATGTTCGAACCGGTCGATTATTATTCTTCGCGAATAGAATATAGTATGGATAACTTTTTCTATCTGAATTCGTAGATAGTTTTTAACGCATAAATTGTAAATTTAGTCTTATTTAGGATATTCAATCAGTTTACAAATAGGTATACCCATGAAACTACTTTCAATTGGCGTAATTCTTTGTTCGATTTTGACTTCAGTTATGGGACAACCTGTTCCTGCCGGAGATGAAAACATACCCTATCTGATGACCTTCGGAAACAGAGCTGAAACCTCCTGGGGTGATGATGATTTTTCCCAGACATTTTTCTTTCTTATACCGGAAACATTCAAGGAACCTGTTTTTATCAGAATTTTTGATCCGGATACCGGAGGGGATATTGATGAGATTAATGGAGAATGGGATACCCGTATGGTATATTCAGTATATGGTGGAAAACTATGTTACTCGCACCGTGATGCCCAGGAAACCGATCCAAAAGGAAATTATAAAAGTGGTGTTTTGTTGGCTACCAAAGCATTTGACATGAATCCCCGATATAACAATAACTGGTTTACTTTTGGCCCTTTTAATCCAACCGAAGGCGAATATATTTCAAAATTTGGAGGTTATATAATAAAAATTATCGCCGAGGGTATTGCCGGCAATGACGGCAATTTATACAGATATTACCTGAGTACAAAATACGATGAGAACAAGCCGGTAGAAGGGGGCAATGCCTTTGCATTCGAATATTCATTTCGTATGTACGATAATCCCAATGAAGTTTCCCATATCTATCCCTATGTGGATGACCGGACAATTACCGTAAAACTTTCTAACTTTGATTGGGATTCCGATGGCTTTATCAGAACAGTTTCGGTGGCCAGAAAAGGACAAATGAGCCCTATTTCTGGTGATGATAATTGGATTGAAGATGAATTTAAAATATTTGATGAAGAGAAAAATACGTCATTGGATATTCAATTTATTAAGAAAAAGGCACCTCCGGTGAAGAACAATAATGTGGTCATAAATGTTAGAAACCAGTATAACGAATTACTGCCTTTCTATGTAATTCCTATTGGTGGAGTGCCTAAGTATAAATACGATATTAAAGTAAATCGAACGAATTAATGAGATTGGCTAAAATTTACAGCTGCTTTATATATAATTGGACTTTATTATTGATATTGACTCTGATCGGTTTTTCTTTTAGAACTAACCTGTATTCACAAGATGCTCGTTTCCAGACATTTTCTGTTACAGAAGGCTTATGTCAACCGTTCGTCTATAATATTATTCAGGATAAAAATGGATTTATCTGGATTGGCACCGGTGAAGGCCTATGCCGCTACGACGGTATTGAATTTGTCTCAGCAAATAGTTTCGATACACTTCCGGTTGATGTTGTAAATGTTAGCTATAGAGATAATTTGGGTAAGTTATGGTTTGGCTTTAATAACGGACAATTATGGTCGTACGACGGGAATTATTTTACCGCATTTCTCTTACTCAGTAACCAAAATGTTACCATTACGGGTATAACACAAAGTGAGGAATCAGGTATACTAATTGCAACGCAAAACCATGGTATCTTACAATTCAATGAAACTGGTGAAGCCATTCCTTTTGAACCATCATATAATAATGTCTTACTCTCGGCAATCCATGTTGATGGAAACACTTTACTGGTTGGAGCGCAGGAAGGATTATTTATAAGCGATTTGAATCACCCTGAATCGAAGTCTATTGAAGTGGATGAACTCAGCTATACTAAAATTCAAACGATTAAAGATGCATACAATGGAAATTCATATTGGATCGGAACTGAAGATGACGGACTCTATTTCCTTCAGCTTATTTCCGATTCGGTTGCGATTTATAGGGTAGGAGAAAATTTCGGTCTGGAATATGAAAAAATACAGGATATACTGTACGATAGCGATTCAAATTTGTATGTCTGTACCTTTACCTCTTGTTTACTGAAATTAGTCCCGGACAGAAAGAATAAGGGCACAATACTTTCTGTTGAGAGATTTGATGCGACAAGTGGTATTTCTTCAAACTTTGCAAAATGTGTTTTTGAAGATCGCGAAAAAAATATTTGGATGGGTACCTATGGTGGCGGCATTGCCATGCAAAAGAGGCTATCCTTTCGTTTTTACAGTTTTAAGGATAAAGGCATTGGGGAATCGATCCTGTCGCTTGCTATAAATGACAGCATACTCTGGATGGGAGGTGAGAAGGGAATTTTAAGGTTCAATCGGAATAAGGGAACCACAGCTGTCTTAAAACAAAGCGGACTCCCTTCCGATAAAATTACAAGTTTGTTTTACAAGAAAGGTACATTGTGGGCAGGTACCGATAAAAACGGCATCTATAAATCTGATGGTCAGGGTAGATTTGTATCTTTTTTCAGGGCAGACAATTCTATTGGCAATTCTATCAATTATATTACCGGTGATGGAGAAAATGTATATGCAGCCACAAAAAATGGAATCTATATTATTAACACAGCGCTCTCAAAACAGTATCATTACAGTACACTAAATGGACTGCCTCATAATGATATAGAGCATCTTTTCCTCGATGCTGATAGCCGGTTGTTGTTTGCCACACGCACCAATGGTATCTACGAGATCGATGTCCGGGGTGAAGTACAGGAGTTTTTTACTGTCGGAAAGTATGAACTGGACTTTAATTCTATTACCCAGGATAATGGGGGTAATATTTGGGTAAGCACTTTTGGTCAGGGAATATTCCTGCTGATGAACGATTCAGTGATTAACATTACCGTTAAAGAGGGACTGAAATCTAACTATTGTTACAGCATTGTTTCTGATGATAGTCTTTATATCTGGGTTGGCCATAGACTCGGACTTAGCCGGATTGATATTAACACACTCAGGGTTACTGTTTTTGATTCCGACAATGGAATAACCGGTGATTTTAGCCAGAATGCAGCTCTGCTGAGTAAAAAGGAGGAATTGTTTTTCGGAACAACTGATGGACTTGTTTCATATAATGTGGTGGCTGGGTTTAAGGAAAAACTTGAACCAAAAACAAATATTTTGCATGTCTTTATATCTGATAAAGAATATGATTTTAGAACACCCATTGTACTACCCTATTCAGCTTACAAATTAAGAATAGAGTATATAGGATTAAACTACGCCGATCCTGAAGCAGTTTCGTATCAGTATAAACTTGAGGGTTACGATCTCGACTGGTCAGAAATAACTACTTCACGGGGGGTATTGTACCCTCGTATCGAAGATGGTGAATATACATTTCTCTTAAAAGCGATCAATTCGGATGGGAGTTTTAACAGGGTTCCGGTAAGTTTTTCTATCAGAATAAAATTACCCTTCTGGAAAACCTGGTGGTTTATCTCACTTCTTACAATTTTTATTGTACTGTTGATAATTGTAATCATCAAAGTACGGGAAAGAAAGCAAAAGCAAATACAAGAATACCTTGAAGAACGACTCGATGAGCGTACACGTGAAGTAGTGGAACAAAAAGAAGAAATTGAAATTAAAAACCGTGATATTACTGATAGCATCAATTATGCTCAACGGATTCAAACCAGCATTCTTCCTCCCATTAAACGTTTGCAGCAATATTTTTCCGGTTCGTTTATCTTTTATCAACCCCGCGATATTGTGAGTGGTGATTTTTACTGGTTCGAAAAAATTAAAGAGAACAAATATGTAATAGTCTGTGCCGATAGTACAGGGCATGGTGTTCCTGGAGCGTTTATGTCGATGATTGGGACAACATTAATAAAAGATGTATGTATGCGCAGTGATATTAATGCACCCTCAGAAATATTGTTTAATCTCGACCGCGAGTTACGCAGCACGCTGAATCAGAATATAGAGGCCGAAAATTCGAATGACGGAATGGATATAATAGTATGTGAAATTGATATACGTACCAATTATCTTCGTTATGCATCTGCGATGCGGCCCATGATTATATACAGAGGAGGGGAACAAATGTATATTAAAGGGAGTAGAAACTCGGTTGGAGGGCAATATGATAAGAGCGAAAAGCTTTTTAAAGATGAGGGAATTCAACTGGATAAAGGCGATTTGATTTATATGTTTTCTGATGGCTACCCCGACCAGTTTGGTGGCTCGGTGGGCAAGAAGTTTAAGATAGTACGCCTGAAGAATCTTCTGAGCGATATACACCAAAAACCGATGGAAGAGCAATACGAGTACGTTAAAAGCACATTCAATTTATGGAAGGAAGATTTTGATCAGGTGGATGATGTTCTCCTCATGGGAATTAAAATCTGAGGAGACTATTATTACTGATATGCTCCCATTTTAAGTATACTTATCTCTTGTTCTGTCAGAAATCTCCAATGGCCTCTTGTTAATCCTTTTTTTGTAAGTCCGGCAAAATATACCCTGTCAAGCTTTCTTACCCGGTACCCAAGATGTTCGAATATCCGGCGTACTATCTTGTTCCGACCGGAATGAATTTCAAGTCCGATATTTTTTCGATCATTTGGCTCAGTATAACTCAGCGCATCGGCCTGAATAAATCCGTCATCAAGCTCAAAACCTTCAAGTATTTTTTTAAAATCGGCGCTGGAAACTGCTTTATCAAGGGTAACATGATACACTTTCTTTTTTTTATAGGAAGGATGTGTCAGAGTTTTTGTCATTTCACCATCGTTTGTGAAAAGAAGTACACCGGTAGTATTCCTGTCAAGCCGTCCCACAGGATATATTCTTTCAGTACAAGCGTTCTTAATCAGAGCCATAACATTTCTGGGAGCATGAGGGTCCTTAACGGTAGTAATAAAATCTTTTGGTTTGTTTAAAAGCAGATATACTGGTTTTTCCGATTTAATGCGTTCACCGTTATAGCGGATATCATCCTGTTTTTTAACTTTTGTCCCCATTTCGGTAACTATTTTACCATTCACCGAAACCAGACCAGCCTGAATTAATTCATCGGCTTCTCTTCGCGAACAAATGCCTGCAGCAGCGATGAACCTGTTAAGCCGGATGATATCATCTTCCTGGCGCATCGGACTTTTTTTCCCTTTGGCAGTTCCTTTTATATACTGTTTTCCCGGTTTATACTTTGGAGGAACGGGTTTACGATGCTGTCTTTCGTTCATAGTTATATCAACAATATTTTATTCATATTGAATCTGAAAGCCTGGATAAATCCATTATTTTTGTTTTCAAAAGTAATTTATTTTATACTCAGATAAACAAAGAAAATGACTCTAATTAAATCCATTTCGGGAATTCGGGGCACAATTGGTGGGAATTCCTCTGAAAACCTTACTCCGGTCGATATTGTTAAATTCACTGCTGCCTATGCAACATGGGTGAAGGAAGTTACTAATTTGAAGAATTACACAGTTGTATTGGGAAGAGATGCACGTGTATCAGGAAAAATGGTTCGGAATCTTGTTACCGGGACACTGATGGGTTCGGGAATACATGTTATTGATCTGGGACTTGCCACTACTCCAACTACTGAGATTGCTGTTACCCATTTAAATGCCCAGGGAGGGATTATTTTAACTGCCAGTCATAATCCTGCGCAATGGAATGCTTTGAAACTGCTTAACGAAAGAGGTGAGTTTATTACTGCCGCCAATGGAGCCAGAATTCTTGATATTGCTGCAAATGAAACCTTCGATTTCAACTCATATGATACTTTAGGGAGCTATTCGGAAAACAGGAAGATGGGTCATGTACATATCGAAGAAATATGTAAACTTCAACATGTTGATATTCCTGCCATCAAAAAAGCAGGCTTTACAGTAGCCATTGATTGTGTAAATTCCGTTGGGGGCCTAATTATTCCCGATCTGCTAAAAGTTCTGGGAGTTAAAAACGTGATTGATCTGTATTGCGAGCCCAACGGACTGTTTCCTCACAATCCGGAACCTTTGCCGGAAAATCTGTCAGAAATCTCGAAACTGATAAAAACCAAAAAGGCCGATGTTGGTTTTGTGGTTGATCCGGATGTCGACCGCCTGGCTATTCTGAATGAGGATGGTACCATGTTTGGTGAAGAATATACGTTAGTAGCTATTGCCGATTATATTTTAAAACAGGAAGGTAGAGGCAATACGGTTTCGAACCTTTCATCAACCCTGGCATTGAAAGATATAACCGAAAAACATGGAGGCATGTATCAGTCTGCTGCAGTAGGAGAAGTTAATGTAGTTGATAAAATGAAGCAAATCGATGCTATTATCGGAGGGGAAGGAAACGGAGGTGTCATATACCCTGCGCTTCATTATGGGCGTGATTCTCTGGTGGGAATTGCACTGTTCCTTTCACATCTGGCCCGATCGGGACAAAAATGTTCCGGTCTCCGGGCAACGTATCCGGATTATGTGATCAGTAAAAATAAGATAGAATTAACACCAAAAACCGATGTCGATGCTATATTGGAATCGGTTAAAAAAATATATAAAAAACAACCGATTATAGATATCGACGGAGTGAAAATTCTGTTCGATAAGGAATGGGTGCATTTGCGCAAATCGAATACGGAACCTATTAT
>CAZQCO010000104.1:0-11551 GCA_964592225.1 uncultured Bacteroidales bacterium | reverse complement strand
TTCTGAATTCTCAAATCGTTGATCGGTGTTCGACATTAAACTTCTGAATAGCATCTATGCAAAAGGATACCGGAATTTAAAGCTCCGCCCCGTCACTCCCATTCGTATACCCTTCTTGCCGCTAACCAGGAGAAACAAGGATTTAAACTAAAACTATGATTACTATGTAATCATGTATCGGAAATAAATATAATCCTTACAAAGGAAAAATCAAAAAAAACGGGATAATTTTTTTGGGTGGTGCTGAATAAACAGCTTAGCTTTTCTTATTATTTTTTCTACTTTTAGGCTGTCTTAGTTTTATATCGCTAAAATTCCCTGTTGGATGGATCGATGTTGCTGTGGATTTTGGAAAATAGTACTTTCTCTCATACTGTCTTGTTATCTGCCTCGTCCTTCCGGGGCTCAAAATTTTCCTGATACTGCATGTAAAGAGGAGCTTTTAAAGTATACGGAACAGGTATACGGCCCCGATGATTTTATTATCATGGGCCGTGCCTATAAAAACCGGAATGCCGGGGCAAACGGGCATCCCTACTTCATTGACGATGAGTGGAACAAGGCTGTAATTTATAGCTACGGAAAGCAGTACAGGGGTATATCGATACGGTACAATATTGAAACGGATGAGATTATTTTCCGGATAATTGATACCCAGGGCAGACCCGATTTCGTTTCCTCGGAATATGCCACCATCGATTCTTTTGCATTCGATGATCATCTGTTTATCAATCTTCAGAAAATTAATAGTAATATAGGTAATAAGGGATATTATGAAAAAGTATTCGAGGGAGATTTGTTGTATGTTTTGAAACACAAAAAACAATTTGTGAAGAATTATAATGCCATCAATCCCTTAGGTTTTTACAGCAAGCAACTATCCACACTTTACATAATTCATGAAGATGAACTCGTTGTCTGCCCCAACAGGAAATCCTTATTACGTTATTTTAACGGTAATGAAAAGGAGATCAGGAATTTTATCA
This sequence comes from uncultured Bacteroidales bacterium, assembly GCA_964592225.1. Taxonomy (GTDB): domain Bacteria; phylum Bacteroidota; class Bacteroidia; order Bacteroidales; family UBA10428; genus UBA10428. The sequence goes on along the minus strand of CAZQCO010000104.1, from coordinate 10,565 downwards.
GGCAGCAGCATATTCATTTCAGGAAAGCTGAAAAGGATGATCTGATGAAGCTTTGCCGCTATATCGATAAACTTACGGGCATAAAAGATGAATAAGCTACTGAAAATACTCGTGGGCACAGGCCTGCTCATACATTTTCTTTTACCCGAATGTTTGGGGCAATGCAGGAATATACCGATATCCCGTAATTTTAATAACCTGGACTTCTCTTCACTGGTTTTGGCATTGGAAGCTCAATCCGGCATTCATTTTTATTATAACCCCGATAGTATCCCCGTTATTCCCATTCGCATCGAAGATGATTCCCTGAGTTTGCTGGATGTGTTGCAGCATAATTTCCGGGAGCACAATATACAGGTAAGCTGCGATAATGAAGGTAATTTTTTCATCACACGCGGATCTCCTGTAATTTGCGAAATTCCGGGCGCTGTATATTCAAGAACCTTAATACAGGTTACGGAAGTAGTGTATCAACCTGAATCGGACGACTTCATAAGTACTAAAAACGAGTATATAAGCGATACATTGATTATTGGCCGCAGAGATACCGATAACTCACACCGGAGGGCCGATTTTAGCGGAACAGTTGTAGATAGTAAAACCAGCGAACCGGTGATAGGGGCCACTATTTATGTCGAGGAGCTGAGGACCGGGGTTGTAACCGGCAATACAGGCAATTTTCGTTTACAGGTTCCGGCCGGAGAATATACACTGGTTGTAAGCAGCCTGGATAAAATTCCTCATAAATACAACCTGTATATATATTCCAGTGGGTCGTCTGTTTTGTACCTCGAGTCAAAAGTCATTGCCCTGGATGAAGTGATTATCAGTGCCGGTCGGTTCGATAAGCTGAGAAGTACACAAATGGGTATTGAGCGGCTCACGGCCAGGGAAATAAAGGAAATACCTGTTGTACTGGGCGAACGCGATGTATTGAAAGTGGCCCTGATGCTCCCGGGTGTGCAGCAATCAGGTGAGGGCGCTACCGGTTTCAATGTTCGCGGTAGTCCTGCCGATCAGAATGTTTTTTACCTGAACGATATTCCCATTTACAATGTGAACCACCTGGTAGGTTTCTTTTCTGCCTTTCATCCCGAAGCCGTAAATGAATTCAGCCTGTATAAAAGTAATATACCTGTGCAGTATGGGGGCAGACTCTCTTCCATCTTCGATATCGATACCAAAAAAGGCAACCGCGAAAAGTTTGGAATGCGTGGCGGTATCAGTCCTGTTTCGGCTAATATTTTATTCGATCATCCCCTTATCAGGGACAAAGGGAGTATATTGATCGGGGGCCGGTCTACATACTCCAATTGGTTGTTGAGGCGCATTAACGATCCTGCCGTAAGGAACAGTAATATTTATTTCGGCGATCTGCTTTCTTCCATTGAATTTGATATAGGTAAATCCGATCAGTTTGAAATATTTGGATATTACAGCTACGATAATATTAATTATAACGATAAAATTGAACATACTTACAGTAACCAGGGAGCTGCACTGAAATGGAACCATGACATTCACGAAAAGCATCATTTTGAATCCTCACTGGTTTACAGCCGGTACGATTTCGAAGAAACCAATCAGGAAATCGTTTTCGATTTATACCGCCACAGCTATTTCATACAACATTATCAGTGGAAGAATTTCTTTGTTCTTCATCCTCATCCCAAGCATACCCTTATTGCAGGAATTGATAATATACTGTATTATCAATCGAGGGGAGAACATGACATTCTTCACAATGGACAGACTGTTACCTCCACTGATCTGGGGACCGAACAAGCTCTTGAAACCGCGGTATATGTTGGCGATGACTGGAACATAACTCCAGCAATCTCGGCTTATGCCGGGTTTAGGTACAATTTATATAACTACCTGGGCCCCCAGAACATCTATAGCTATGGCACTACCGATTATCGGGTGGAGAATATTACTGATACAATGGAATATGGCAAGGGCGAGATCATTAAAACCTATCATAAACCGGATATCCGCCTGGCTTTTAAGTACCTGGTTCATCCCTTGTTTTCGGTAAAGATGAGTTTTAACCAGCTTCAGCAGAATATCTTTATGCTTTCCAATTCGCTTTCCATATCACCTACCGATAAATGGAAATTTGCCGATTATCATATAAAGCCCTTAAGCGGAGAACAGTACTCGCTGGGATTCTATTACAGTTCTCCTTTCAGGAAATGGGAATTTGCTGCCGAAGGTTACTACAAACAGGTTTCCAATCTGGTGGAATATAAAGACGGGGCCAACCTCTTAATTGCAGAAATTCCCGAAACAGAACTATTGCAGGGCGACTTAAAAGTATATGGACTGGAATTTATGGTAGAACGTACATTTGGAAATCTGACCGGATGGCTGAATTATACTTTCACAAAAACCCGTGTACAGGTTGAATCGGAGCATGCATTAAGTCAGGTAAATAATGGACTCCCGTTTCCAGCCAATTACGATAAACCTCATGCTGTCAATCTTGTCAGCAATTACCGGTTCAGGAAACGGTTTTCCATATCGTGGAACGTAGTGTATTCAACCGGGCGTCCCTTTACAAGTCCTGTTTCAGTATACTTTCTGAGCGGGAATCCGGTGATAAACTATTCAGCAAGAAATGAACTGAGAATACCTGATTATTTCCGGATCGATCTGTCTTTTAACGTGGAAGGTAATTTGCGGAAGAAAAAATTTGCCCACGGATCGTGGATGTTTTCAGTGTACAATCTTACGGGCAGAAAAAATGCCTATTCGGTCTATTTTATTGCGGAGGAAGGCCGGATAGAGGGTTATCAGCTCTCCATTTTCGGTGCTCCCATATTCACGCTTACCTATGTATTTAAACTGGGGAATTACAATGAATAAGTCTGCTAAATATTCACTCTGTTTTTTTTTAGTGACTCTTTCCTGTATCGATCCCTATTGGCCCGATTTGGAAGGTGAAGATGCTGTATTGGTTGTAAATGCTCTTGTTACCGACAATCCGGATAATCAGTACGTTCTTTTGTCCATTTCTGCTCCGGCCAACGATCAGAAATTTATTGCTGCCGGCGGAGCCCTTGTTGTGGTTAGCGATAACCTTGGGAATACGATTGTTTTTCATGAGACTGAAGCCGGCAACTATTACCCCGATAACTTTACCGGAATTGCCGGGAGAAGTTACAGGCTGTCAGTAACGCTACCCAATGGTAAACAATATACTTCCGGGTTTCAGCCTCTTACAATAAGTGATGAATTTGATTCTTTGTATTATACAGTCGAAACCCAATTAACAACAGATCTGTTATACGATACCGAAGGTGCTCAATTCTATATCAGTAATATCCCTTCCGGGCAGCAGGAGAAATACTATTTGTTTCAATTAATTGAAACGTACAAATTTCATGTCGACTTTATCCTTAAGTATATTGAAGCTGGTAACGGATTGATCCGGGTGACGGATCCTCCTCCCAGGCTTTGCTACAAAACAGCACAACTTTATGGTTTTTATCTGTTTAAAAGTAAAGCGAATAGCGATCCGCAATCACAAATAATGCCGCTTCATTTCGTTACTTTCGATACAAAGACATTATTTGAACGATATAGCCTGCTTGTAAAACAAATTTCCATATCGGAAGAAGTTTTTAATCTGTATTACCAGATAAATCAACAAAACGCCAGTGGTTCTTTATATACTAAACAACCCTATAATATTATCGGGAATGTAAAATGCCTTACCGATGATGATGAGCCTGTACTTGGCAGCTTCATTGTGGGTGGGATCAAAGAAAAAAGAAGATTTTTTGACAGGCCGCCAAATGTAAGATTTTCTTTCTCCCTGTGTTTTGGACAGACTGACGGCGCAGGATTCATTGCAATGAGAGGGGGTACCCCCGGCAATCCTCTTTATTTTACACTTGTAAATGGAAGTTTTGCCTATGCTCAGCCAGAATGCTTCTTATGCAGCGAAAATGGAGCTACAACAGAAGCACCGGATTTTTGGGAAGATTAATTTAACTTGTAGTATGAAATTTAATAAATCCCTGTTTCAAATAGTAAGAATTTTTCATATGCGCTTTCCAACTATAGTTAAACCTGGGAATTACAATGAATAGGTGGATTAAATATCTATTGCTGTTTTTTTTAATGGCTCTTTCCTGTATCGATCCTTTCTGGCCCGATCTGGAAGGTGAAGGTGACATATTGGTGGTCGATGCTCTTGTAACTGACCGTCCGTATGAACAGTATGTTATTCTGTCCCTTTCCGATTCGGTCAATGATCAGGAATTTATCCCTGTTAGCGGAGCTCTTGTTGTGGTTAGTGATGATCTGGGGCAGACGGTTCTTTTTAATGAGTCCGACCCCGGTCACTATTACGCCTTTAGCTTTGTCGGAATTGCCGGAAGAAGTTACAAGCTATCAGTAACACTGCCCAATGGAAAACAATATGCCTCCGGATTTCAGCCTCTTACAGTAAGTGAAGAATTCGATTCCCTCTACTACATCATTGAAACCCAACCAACACCTGATCCTCTTTACGATATTGAAGGAGTCCGTTTTTATATCAATAATATTCCTTCCGGTCAGCAGGATGCTTACTATTTATTTCAATTGGTAGAAACCTATAAATTTCATGTCGACTTTAAGCTGGAGTATATCGAAGCCGGCAATGGCCTGACACGGGTGACAGATCATCCTCCAATGCTTTGTTTTAAAACAACGGAGATATATGGTTTCTATATATTTAAAAGTAAAGCCAATATCGATCCGCAATCACAAACATTGCCGCTTCACTTTGTTACTTTCGACACCAAACAAATGTTTGAGCGATACAGTCTGCTGGTGAAACAGATCTCTATATCGGAAGAAATTTTTAATTTTTATTATCAGGTAAATCAACAAAGTAATAGTGGTTCTTTATATACCATACAGCCCTATAATATTATCGGAAATGTGAAATGTATTACTAATGATAAGGAGCCTGTACTGGGCAGTTTTATAGTTGGCGGTATGAAAGAAAAAAGAAAATTTTTTGACAGACCGTCAAATGTCAGATTTACTTTCTCCAAATGTTTTGGACAAACCGATGGTATCGGATACATTATCATGAGAGGCGGTTCTCCTTCCTCACCACTTTATTTTACAATTGTGCCAGGTGGTATTGCCTATGCTCCGGAAGAATGTTTCTTGTGTAGTGCAAATGATGCCACAACTGAAAAACCGTATTTTTGGGAAGATTGATTTAACTTATTGTATGAAGCATAACAAAACTCTATTTCAGATAGTAATTATTTTTCATTTGCGCTTTCCAACTATGATTAAACCTGGGAATTACAATGAATAGGTGGATTAAATATCTACTGCTGTTTTTTTTGATGGCTGTTTCCTGTATCGATCCCTTCTGGCCCGATCTGGAAGGCAAAAATACTGTATTGGTGGTAGATGCTCTCGTAACTGACAATCCGGATAACCAGTACGTTATTCTGTCCACTTCTGCACCGGCCGATGATCAGAAATTTATCCCTGTTAGCGGAGCTGTTGTTGTTGTCAGCGATGATCTGGGGCAGAATGTTCTTTTTAATGAGTCCGAAGCGGGTAGTTATTATCCCGATAATTTTGCCGGAATAACCGGAAGAAGTTATAGTCTGTCAGTAACGCTGCCCAATGGAAAACAATATGCCTCCGGATTTCAGCCTCTCACAGCAAGCGATGAATTTGATTCAATATATTACCAGGTCGAAACCCAACCGACAACAAATCCCCTTTACGATACTGAAGTGGCTCAGTTCTATATTAGTAATATCCCGTCAGGCCGGCAGGATTCATACTATTTATTCCAATTTATTGAAACCTATAAATTTCATGTCGATTTTAAAATGGAGTATATCGATTCAGGATATGGGCTTACAAGGGTGACTGATCCTCCTTCCATGCTTTGCTTTAAAACAGCATCACTTGATGGCTTTTTTTTATTTAAAAGCAAAGCTAATTCCGTTTCGCAAACACAAACTTTACCACTTCATTTTGTCACTTTCGACACAAAACAAATGTTTGAGCGATATAGCCTGCTTGTGAAACAGATCTCCGTATCTGAAGAAATCTTTAACCTTTATCACGAGATAAATCAACAAAACAACGATGTTTCTTTGTATACTTTACAGCCCTATAATATCATTGGAAATATTACCTGTGTTACTGATACGGAAGAACCTGTGCTGGGCAGCTTTATTGTGGGAGGCATTAAAGAAAAAAGAGAATACTTTAGCAGACCGCCAAATGTAGTATTTTCTTTTTCCAGCTGCTTTGGACAGACCGATGGTGTGGGGTATATTGTAATGAGAGGTGGTACTCCCACCAACCCCGTTCATTTTACTTTTGTCGATGGAGCTTTCGCCTATGGCAGGCCGGAATGCTTTCTGTGTAGCGAAAATGAAGCCACAGAGGAGCCACCGGATTTCTGGGAAGATTAATTTAAATACGAGTTATGAAGTATATTTATAGTGCATTTCAGATAGTAGTTATTTTTCAATTAAATACAGTACATGCACTGGCGCTGAAAAATGAGCCGGCAACTGATACATTGAAATATTGCGATGGCTATTTTGAAGAAGTATCACTGAGTACCGATCGTACACTTTATATTGCCGGCGAAGAAATTTGGTTCAGTACACTTTTGCAATGCAATCAACACTCGAAATACGATTGTATGAGCCGGGTAATGTATATCGAAGTGTATAAGGAACTGAACAGCTTTTCGATCAGACAAAAACTGAAAATTAACAATGGCAAGGCAAATGGCTCGGTAAGTATTCCATCTGATTTTCCAACCGGGCATTATTACATACGTGCCTATACGAACTACCAGAAAAATTACCTGATCGCGGACCTGACTTACAGTGAGATTCTAATCTTAAATCCTGAAATTCCCTTGAGCGCTCCTGTTGATGAAGATCCTGCAGAATTGATATTTAAAGGAGGTTCAGCTATATACGGGTTGCCTGCCAAAGCGGTTATAATGGTAAAAGATAAACCGAATAGTATGGCTCATGCTGAAGTAGTCACCGCAACGAATGAAATTGTATCATCGGTAAGTATGGTAGGTACTGGCCTGGGATTATTTGAATTTACACCCCGGAATGACGAAGAGTATTTTGTTAAGATCAATTTAGCCGGTAACGACTCTCTTATGTATCCCATTCGGAATATCAGTAATTCGGGCTGGAACCTCTATACTAAATGGGATAATGAATTGGTAAACATTACCTTAATGGGAGCAGATACGGAACCAATGCAGAACGGCACATTGGTAATTAAGGACCCATTCATGCGGACAGTTTTCAGGGAATCGATACAAATGAATGGTAATACCTGGCAACGAGCTATTCCTGCAAAGCTGTTGGATACGAAAATGAATTATATCGGTATAAAGAATGAAAAAGGAGATATACTCTTGTATACTGCGGTTGGTAATCCCATAATTAAATCAATTCCTCTTCAGATCGAAACCAATAAACCGGTCTATTCTTACCGCGAAGCGGTTGAATTAACTATCAGCGGACCGGAGGGTGAAGATAGGGCTTACACAAATCTGACGATATCGGTAATTTTGAAAGGGTCGGCCCAAAATTCTGAGATGAAGAATGCTTCCTCTGATTTTTTCGAAGCCAATGCGATAATTCATGAGCATTCCATCAGGCAGAATAGTGCTTCTCTTCAAAAGATATTCCGGGAAAATGCACAATGGCTCATTCAGAGGCTTCCCGAAATACGGGATGTAAGTTTTACCGGAGTGGTGCTCGATGCTGATTCGAAAGAACCTGTTAGCCAATGCAAAGTCTATCTTTCGGTACTGGGCTCTGAGCCGCAACTTCATGTTTACGAAACCCGTGAAGACGGGGCATTCATATTTTCTCTCAACAACTTAACAGGAAACAGGAAACTTTTTGTCGGGATTGATTACATGCAGCATAGTAATGCGGAGATCTTTATTAATAGTGACTTTGTTCAGGAATATGTACCTGCTGTCAATACCCTGGCGTTTACGGCGGATCATCATGCAGTATATGAAGAGCTGTATGTCAATATGCAGCTGGCGAAAAAATTTGGCTACGGTAATAAGACATACCTCCCAACCGATTTCCAGCCTCAGCCGGTTTTTATACACCCGGACATTTCAGTGGTCCTGTCCGATTATATTGAGCTGTCTACCATGCAGGAAGTCTTTAACGAGATTATACCATTCACCTACCTGCGGGAGAAAAAGAATTCCTTTTATTTCCAGATGAAAGATCCGGATACTGAGATCATTCTTGATGATCCGCTTATACTTTTCGATAATGTTCCTGTTTTTGAAATAAGTAGTATACTTGATTTATCGCCGGTGACAATTGAAAGGGTCGATATTATTCATCAAAAATATTCGCTTGGGGCGTTTAGATTTAATGGAATAATAAATATTATCAGTAAAGAATTTCAGTTGGAGCATATTGAATTCCCCGGTGGCACGGTTTTTTTCGATTATCAGGCTGTAAATCCTGCTGTTGAGTTTAAACTACCGGATAGTCAGGCAATAAAAGATACCCGGAAAAGCATTCCCTATTTCAATAATTTACTTTACTGGAAAGCCAATCTGGTTTTAAGTGATTCTCCGGTAAAGCTTGAATTTTTTACGGGCAATAACGAAGCAGAGTACCAGATTATCGTCCGGGGTGTAACATCCGATGGAATCCCTTGCTATGGAGAAAGAATAATTCAGGTGGAAAGAGATACCTCTTTTTGAGTTTGTTCGGGCACATTAATACACTTCTTTCACAATTTTCAGCATTACTACATATTCCTGGTACATAAGGCGCAGATAATAGATTCCTGCCGGATATGAATGCAATTCAATTTCAAAATGGTTATAACCTTTATCTTTTGCATAAATCCTCCCCGTAGCATCGATTAACTCATAATTTACTTGTTCAAAGCCTTCAGGCAGCGAAAGGAAAATGGAATTGACAGCCGGATTCGGATACAAAGTAATTATAGATGGTTGTATCTTATCAATTGCATCAGGTGTCTGATTATTTATTATACTTCTGACATAATTTACGAGGTCAGTATTTCCTGTTTGAGCCTCAATATCAGAAGGCAAATTTCTCAGGTACCATTTTATGGTCCAGGAAACGGAATCACCCACCTCAATATTAGCATAGGCACTTTGATTTTCCAATTCGATATAATTTGATGGACCGGCATAGTAAAGCTCAATTTCCTTTTCTCCCGGGGCATTACTGGTGGCTGATGCATCGTCAAATTTTTTTACAAATAGCACAGCATTGTCGTTCACATGGGCCGACCATCCTTCGGCGCCATCGCACATAAACTTTTGACCTGCCGGATCGGAATCGTCCTGTTCATACCAAACCACATCATTTATTAATTCTGTCTGCCCGGCAAAGGCTCCGGTTACCTCTCCTTCACCCATAGGGAAAAAACTTATCCCACCGGAGGGGACCCTTGCTACTTCCCATGCAGAGAATGAATGAGCAGTGCTTCCTTCGTTTATCATAGTATAAACAATGGTGACGGAAGTGTCGGATAAATCTGCCGTAAAAACTTTCTTAAAAACTAAATGACTATAGGTTTCATCAACACTGCTTCTTAATACAATTTGATTGTTAACAATGCCCCCGGTATAAGGATCCTGATCAAGCTCAACCGAAGGAGGCCAGTTCCATTCGCTCTGGGGACTTTGCCACAAAGTTGAGCCCCATGAATAGGCTCCTGCGCCAGTATTACCTTGGAGCATATCCTCATCACCGATTTTAAAGGAACTAATTCTGGCCCCAAATGACGGATCAACTTCGAAATAAACAGTTGCAACCTGGAAATAGTATTTTCCATCTTGCTCCTGAGGTGTGACTGCCTGGCCATTGGACAAACAACATAGTGTCAGACCTGTGAAAATTAAGTACGCTAGTTGAAGTGTTTTCATGACATAAAGTTAATACAAAGCTTTTATATATTTCTTTGAAGTTTTGAGTCTCATGTTGCTTTTTGATGTAAAGTCCTGTTTGCATGTAATAGAGTTAAGCTACAGACAATATTATCCATAGATTCATCCCTTCAATGATTCATAAGTTCATCAGCTACGCAATAAACCAGTTGCATGATTTCCTATGAGATGTGAGTTTAAGGTTATCACTAAGTGTGCAGTTTTATTGGTTTGAGTTACTACAAATATTATCGTTCACACCAGCACGTGGCGGGTATTGTGGACTTTAGCAAAAAAAATCCAGCCGAAATTTGTATTGACCTGGCAGGAAAATGTGAATGACAGAAATTTTAAAATTCCTGATTGCCCAATAATTTTTAACCGGCATAGGTATCAATGGTTTGTATAGTGCCATCCGGGTTGTAAATAAGTTCGCTGCATTTCGCACAACACAGGTTCATCATCTTCTGGTTCGGTGCCACATTCAATGGCTTTGTTATTTCTCGTTGCAATATTGCTTCTTAATCCCCTTGCCCTGTCTGGATAACGGCATCGAACGCAGGCTTTGGCTGGCAGTGCCGGTCGAACAGCATAGGATAATCAG